>CAYPHJ010000011.1:0-38198 GCA_964410485.1 uncultured Syntrophobacteraceae bacterium | reverse complement strand
TGTCGCACCGATTCGCACATTGGCAACAACTATTCTTACCGTAAAAACAGGACGAGCGGTGGCTTTTCGCGAAAGGAGTTTTACAATCTCTTAGAGGCCGATCGAAAACGGAAACAGGCGGAACGCCGAGATGAATGTACCCACCCATATTGCAAACTTATCTTACGTCGAAGAGCTTTATGAGAAATATTTAAATGAGGCAAGCTCGGTTCCCGGCGATTGGCAAGCCTATTTTGCCGGGCTGGCCGAAAATGGCGAGGGCGACGGGAACACCCGGCCGAGAGCAGGGGATGGTGAGTTCCAGCGGGGATCTGCGGCGCACAAGCCAGCGGCCGAAGTTAGACACGATGGTCGCGCCGATTTCGTCTCGACCGTCCAGGATCGGCTGCGGCAGATGATCCAGGCTTATCGCTTGCTGGGCCATCGCGCTGCTCATCTGGACCCGCTTGGCCTCGAACGTCAAAAACCGATTGAACTCGACCCGGCAACCTACGGTTTTACCGCGCAAGACCTTGACCTCGTTTTTCCCGCGCAAAGCGTACATTTTGACGGGCCGCGGCCTCTCAAGGATATTTTGCTGCGCTTGCGCTACACCTATTGCCGGTCAGTGGGCGTCGAGTTCATGCACATCCATGATCCGTCCGTCAGAGAGTGGTTACAAAAAAGAATGGAGGCCGGTGAAAATCGTACTCACCTGAGCCGGGAAGAACAGCGGCGTATTTTGACCAGACTGACTCAAGCAGTGCAGTTCGAGGAGTTTATCCGGCGAAAGTTCGTTGGGGCCAAGAGCTTTTCAATCGAGGGTTCTGAAAGCTTGATTCCACTGTTGGAGACGGCCATTGAAAAGGCCGTGGATCACGAGCTTCAGGAGATCGTGCTGGCGATGGCCCACCGTGGTCGCCTGAACGTGCTTGCCAATCTGCTTGGCAAAAGTCCGCGCGAGATCTTTCGCGAGTTCGAGGATCCACCCGAGGCAAGTCGCCGTGGCGGTGGAGACGTCAAATATCACCTGGGGCACAGCCATGACTTTCAAACCGCTTCCGGGCAGAAGATTCATTTGTCGTTGTGCTTCAACCCGAGTCACCTCGAGTTTGTGAACGCAGTCGCGTTGGGACGAATGAGAGCCAAGCAGGACCGCATCGCTGACCGCGAGCGGGTACGCGGGATGGCGCTGCTGATTCACGGAGACGCGGGGTTCGCAGGCCAGGGAATTGTTCAGGAGACGCTGAACTTCGGTCAGCTCGAGGGCTATAAAACCGGGGGCACGCTGCACGTCATCGTGAACAATCAAATCGGCTTTACTACGGCGCCGCAGGAATACCGCTCGACTACATACGCAACGGACGTCGTGAAGATGCTGCAAATACCGATTTTTCACGTGAACGGAGATGATGTGGAGGCGGTGGTACACGTCGCTCGCCTGGCCATGGATTTCCGCCGCAGATTCAGCCGCGACGTGGTCATCGATCTATATGGTTACAGACGGTGGGGCCATAACGAAGGAGATGAACCCTCCTTTACTCAGCCGGTGCTCTATCGGGCGATCAAGAATCATAAAACGGTACGAGAACTGTATTGTCACGATCTGGTGCGCCAGAACCGCATAACAGCGGAACAGGCTCAACAGATTGCGGCTGAGTACCGGCAAATGCTCGATCGGGAACTGTCACGGACTGGCGGTGAAGACTTTAACTACAGCAACAAGCCATTTCGCGGTATCTGGCAGGGGTATAGTGGAGGGCCGGAGCCGTACACCGAGGAAGTGACGACTGCAGTCGAACGCGAACAGCTCGCCGAGCTTCTCGAAGCCCAAACAAAGCTCCCAGCCGATTTTCACCCCCATCCCAAAATCACTCGTGCGATGGAAATGAGACGTCAGATGGCACGAGGCGCGCGGCCTGTGGACTGGTCCGCCGCCGAATCACTCGCCTTTGCCACGCTGGCAACCGAGAATATTCACGTGCGTTTGACCGGCCAAGACACAGCGCGCGGAACTTTCAGCCAACGCCACGCAGTGCTGGCGGACTACGAGACCGGACGTCGCTATGTTCCATTAAATCATCTTTCAGTCAAACAGGCGCCTGTAGAGATTCACAACAGCCCGCTATCCGAAGCTGGAGCCTTAGGATACGAGTACGGATATAGCCTGGATTGCCCGGACGGATTGGTCTTGTGGGAAGCGCAGTTTGGTGATTTTTCCAATGCTGCCCAAGTCATTATCGACCAGTTTATAACCAGTGCGGAAGAAAAATGGCACCGTTTGAGCGGGCTCGTATTGCTGTTACCGCACGGCTTCGAAGGGATGGGCCCAGAACATTCCAGCGCGCGCCTGGAGCGTTTCCTGCAACTTGGCGCCAATGACAATATTCAGGTGGTCTATCCCACGACTCCCGCCCAATATTTTCATTGCCTGAGACGCCAGGCCCTGCGCAGATGGCGCAAGCCTCTGGTCGTATTGACCCCAAAGAGTTTGTTACGGCATCCGCAGGTCGTCTCGAGGCTCGAGGAGTGTGCATCCGGGAGCTTTGAGCCGATGCTCCCGGATGCACAACCGGCCTCGAATCAGATCGAGCGCGTGATTCTGTGCAGCGGGAAGATCTACTATGATCTCACCAGAAAAAGACAGGAGTTGAAGCGGGACCGAATCGCTGTGATAAGAATGGAGCAGCTTTATCCGTTGCCGGAACGACAGTTACGCGCGATTATCGCGTCGTACCCTGAGGCGACGCCGGTGATATGGGCACAGGAGGAACCTGAAAATATGGGGGCCTGGTGCTATCTCAGTTTAAAATTTCAAGGGCAGATGTTTGGCGAGCGGCGATTTGCCGTGGTGTGCCGGCCCCGCTCGGCGAGTCCAGCCGCAGGCTCGGCACGAACACACAAAGAGGAGCAAGAGGAGATCGTCACACGAGCCCTAACGGAGGATTAGAACCGGGAGAAACTCGAAATCCGAAACAAATCGAAATGTTCAAATGAAGCCAATTTCCAATACGCTCGTTTCGAATTTCCTTTTTGAAATTTGCTCTCTGAGTTTGTCTCGTACTTTGAGCTTCGGATTTCGGATTTGGTTTTGCCCGAGGAGGAGGATTGGCCATGCCGGTTGCGTTGAAGGTGCCCGAAGTTGGTGAGTCCATTACCGAAGTGATTATCGGGGAGTGGCTGAAACGCGAAGGCGATCTCGTCGACCGCGATGAGGATCTCGTAATTATTGAAACCGACAAAGCAACCATGGAAATTTCAGCACCTGCGGCAGGCACGCTGACGCAAGTCGTCAAGAAGAGCGGCGATACGGCAGTGGTCGGTGAAGTCATCGGTTACTTGGAAACGGAAGGGACGGCCGGTAAACACGATGGCGCGATCCGAAAAACAGAGCTTGACGGCGCACTGAGACCGGAGTCGACAAGCGCAGAAGAAGGCCCGAAGTCCAAAGAACCGTCAGAGAAGCCGCCCGCCGAGCCGCCGATCGACGCTGTGCAAGAAAGAGAGCCGGTCAAAGTCGAAGCGCAAGCGCGATCGCAAGAGCGGCGCGTCACGGCGGTGAGAGCGATGGGCGCAGAGAAAGAAAAGCAAGGAGCTGAAGATGGTGCCGCAGAGAGAACAGCCGCCGCTGAGGTTTTAGAAAAACCGCCAACAGCGCAATACGCGGTCGGGACCTCCGGCCGGGAAGAAGAAGTCCGGCCCATGACGCCCATTCGCCGGCGCATTGCCGAGCGCTTGGTTCAGGCGCAGCAAACCGCCGCCTTTTTGACGACTTTCAACGAGATCGATATGTGGGCGGTGAATGCGCTGCGACAGGAATACCAGCATACGTTCCGCCAAAAATACGGTATCAAACTCGGGCTAATGTCGTTTTTCGTCAAGGCAGCGGTGGACGCGCTACAGCTGGTTCCGCAGCTCAACGCCGAGATTCGCGGCGCGAATATCGTTTATAGGAATTATTGTGACATCGGCGTCGCTGTGGGCGGTGGCAAAGGATTGGTCGTGCCGGTTCTCCGTGATGCGCAGAACATGACGTTTGCGGTAATCGAGCAGACGATTGCGGACTTTGCGCGGCGGGCGACGACAAGCCAGCTCAAACCCGATGATCTCGAAGGAGGGACCTTTACAATCAGCAACGGTGGCATCTATGGCTCGCTTCTTTCAACTCCGATCATCAATCCACCTCAGAGCGGCATCCTGGGCATGCATGCCATCCAACAACGGCCGGTGGCGCGCGATGGCTCCGTCGTGATTCGCCCGATGATGTACGTGGCTCTGACATACGATCACCGAATCGTAGACGGCCGTGAGGCGGTCGTGTTTCTCAAACGAATTAAAGAATGCGTCGAGTCGCCTGCGCGATTGCTGCTGGGAGCGTAGGCGGACCGTTTTTCGTTCAAAGTGCAAAAGTTCAATTGCTACGCTCCGTTCAACCTTCCTCCGTACCTCCCCCGCGTCGCGCGCTTCGCGCGAGAGTGCAGAGCGGGAGGTTTGAACATTTGAACATTGAACGTTTGAACCCCGTCGCGGCTAGCTATAGCTAGCCGGCGATGGGCTGAATCGGGTTGACCCAGCCGCGGGAGAGATAGTCGGTCAGCGTAAGAACCAGGAGAATGCCCAACCAAAAGACTCCGGCTGCCGCAAACAAGATTGTCAGCCGGCTACTGTAAAGAAGATGCATGAAAAACAAGACCACCAGCAAGGTCTTGGTGACCGCAATCAAAAGCGCAACAACGACATTTAAACCGGCACCGAGATCTACGTAAGCGACGGCCGTCGTGATGAGCGTCAGCACCAACAAAGCCAAAAATACTGCCAGGTAAGTTTTTACTGAAACCATCAGTGCCGCCCCAACAGATACAACAGAGGAAAAAGAAAAATCCAGACGATATCGACGAAATGCCAATAAAGCCCGGCGAGCTCTACGGGAGTGTAGTAGGCTTTCGAGTATCCTCCTGTCCATGCCCGAAATGCCAGGACAGTAAAGATCCCCACTCCAATAACCATGTGGAGCGCGTGCATGCCGGTCATGGCAAAATAAAAGGAAAAAAACAGCGTGGCACGGCGCGGGTCTGCGCCTTCGTAATGAAAGTTCAAACCCGGCACCAGACCCTCTTCGTACTTGTGATGGTACTCGAAGATTTTAATGCCAAGAAAGATGGCGGCCAACACGATCGTTAGCAACAGCCATATAGTCAGAGCCTTACGCCGGCTTTCTTGGGCTGAATGAACCGCCAAAGCGACAGTGAGGCTGCTACCGATCAGGACCGCCGTATTGATAGTCCCGAGCACGACATCCAAGTGGTTGCTGGCGTGCGCGAAGGTCTCAGGATAACTGCCGCGATAGATCGCATACCCCAGAAACATGCCGCCAAAAAACAAGATCTCGGTCACGAGAAAAGCCCACATGCCCAGACTCGCTGCCTCGTGTTGTTGCGCGGCGTTATCGAAATGTTCGGCTACGAGGCCGTGAGCGTCAGCCACGAATGCCTCCTATAGGACTGACCTGCTTGTCGTACGCGTACACTTCTTCTCTAATAACCGGTGTTTGGGCAAAATTATGCGTCGGCGGCGGTGACTGGGTTTGCCATTCCAATCCAGTTGAGGCCCACGGGTTGTCTCCCGCGGGCTTACCGTAGCGCATGGACCAGATCAGGTAGACTATCGGGATAAGATAGCCCACGCCGAGAATGGAGGCACCGGCAGATGACATGACGTTGAGCACCTGAAACTCGTCCGGGTAGACGTAATAACGGCGCGGCATGCCGACATAGCCCAAAATGAACTGTGGGAAGAAGGTGAGATTGAAGCCGATAAACACGATTAGGGCAGCGAATTTCGCCCAGCCTTCAGGGTAGAGCCGGCCGGTTATTTTGGGCCACCAGTAGTGCAATCCCCCAAGATAGCCCATCAGCGCTCCACCCACCATAATGTAGTGAAAGTGCGCGACAACGAAGTAGGTGTCGTGCACGTGCACATTGATCCCCAGGGTAGCGAGAAATACTCCAGTGAGCCCGCCGACTGTGAACAGCCCGATAAAGCCCAGGCCATAGAGCAGGGGTGTCTGGTACGTGATCGAGCCTTTGTACATGGTAGCGGTCCAGTTGAAGATCTTGACTGCCGAAGGGATGGCCACGAACATGCTCAGGAAAGAAAAGATCATGCCGGCATACATCGACTGGCCGCTGACAAACATGTGATGGCCCCAGACGAGAAAACCGAGGACAGCAATGGCCAGGCTGGCGAGGGCGACAAAGTTATAGCTGAAGATTCGCTTTCGCGAGAAACAAGTGATGACCTCGCTAATCACACCCATAGCCGGCAGGATCATAATGTAAACAGCCGGATGAGAATAAAACCAGAATAAATGTTGAAACAGTATCGGGTCTCCTCCCAGATTGGGATTAAAGATCCCCAGCTGCAACCCACGCTCCAAAGCCACCAGGAGCAGAGTAATTGCGACAACGGGCGTGCCCAGCATAATGATCAGGCTCGTCGCGTAGTGTGCCCAAATAAACAATGGTAGTCGGAACCACGTCAGCCCCGGCGCGCGCATTGTGTGAATAGAGACAATAAAGTTGAGTGCTGTCAGGATCGAGGAGAATCCGGCAATGAAGACGCCGACGAGTGTGAGGACGACATAGCTATTGCTGTACGTAGTGCTGTAGGGTGTGTAGAAAGTCCATCCCGTATCCACGCCACCGCCGAGGATCACAACCAGGGTAAAAATTGCGCCAATCATGTAGATGTACCAGCTTGCCAAGTTGAGGCGCGGAAACGCGAGATCGCGGGCTCCAATCATCATCGGCACCAGAAAATTGCCCAGAGTGGCGGGAATCGATGGGATCAGAAAGAAAAAGACCATGATGATCCCATGCAGGGTGAACAGCCGGTTGTAAGTTTCCGCAATTACGAGATCGCCCTGGGGCGTCATTAGTTCGAGACGGAACACCACCGCTGCGACCCCGCCGATCGCAAACATGAGGGTAATAGAGCCGAGATACAGCAGCGCGATGCGTTTATGATCGGTGGTCAGCAGCCACGACTTGATGCCATACGCGACGTTTAGATAATGCTCCCGGCGTTCAGGATAGTATTCTTGAATTTCAGCTCGCATAGGCAGTGCGCGGTTCCGAGTTTCGGGTTCCGGGTCCCGAGTTCAAAACGCGAGACCCGAGACTCTTCATCCCTTCTGTGTTTTTTCCAGTGACCTGATGTACGCAATCAGTTGAATGACTTCCTCTTCGTTGACCCGCCCCTGGTAGGAGGGCATGAGCGGTTGAAATCCAGCCGTGACCTTTGCCTGCGGGGTCAAAATCGATTCACGAATATAGGTATCGTCTGCGACAGCCGTTTGCCCGCCTTCCAGCTGCACCGTGCTCCCGTACAGGCCGGCCAGGGCCGGGCCGATACCGCGGCGCTCCGGCGCATGGCAGAGCTGGCAACCCAGCTCGTTGAAGAGCTTTTCTCCCCGTTCGGCGAGCGTTCTCTCCCCGCCGTTCACCGGTCCGCCCGGTATGGCGCCTGCTACTCCTTCCAAGGTCTGGCTCAACCACTCTTCGTATTCCCTGGGCTCCAACGCGACCACGTGGCCGATCATTCCCGAATGAAGCATGCCGCAATATTCGGCGCAAAAGAGGTGGTATGTGCCAGCCCGGGTCGCTTCAAACCAGACGGAAGTATAGAAGCCCGGGACCACATCGTGTTTGACCCGAAACGCGGGCACGAAGAAGCTGTGAATGACGTCTTCGCTCGCCATCGTAAGCTTGACGGGACGCCCCACCGGCACGTGAAGCTGATTGATTTCCCGCTGCCCGTCGGGATGTTGAAATTTCCACATCCACTGGCGGCCGACCACGAAAATTTCGAGGGCATTTTCCGGTGGGCGCAGCAGATCAAAATAAACTCGCGCTCCCCAGAAGAACGCGATCATGACGATAACTAGAGGAATAGCGATCCAGGTGATCTCGAGCGCCAACACATCGTGGACGCGCGGCGGCGGAGGCTCGTCCTCCGAGCGGCGGCGGTATTTAACGGCAAAGTAAATGGCGGCAATAAAAATGAGAGCGGAGGAAATGACGCTTACCACCACCAGATAGAAATAGAGAACGTCTACCTTGGGCGCAATGGTGGATGCTTGTTCCGGAAACAGTGGAAAACCGAGGTCCATCAGCGATTCTCCTCCGCCGCCAAACTCGATCGCCTTCTGTGTTCGCGCCTGAACTGTACGGCCAGAAATGTGCCGAGGGCCAGGATCGTCATGACTCCTGAAACTCGCAACATATTCAAGATCGCGAAGGTATATTTTCCCTGGGAAGGATCGTAGCGGTAGCACAGGAGCATCAGTTGATCGATCGGCGAGCCGATGCGGTTGCCCGAAGCTTCGACCAGCGCAAGTCGAAGATCGCGCGGCGGGTAATCGAAGCCGTAGAAGTAACGCGACACTTTCCCCTCGGGTGTCACCACCAGGATGCCCGCTGGGTGAATGTAACGATCCGTCTCGCTCCTTTCGTTTTCGCGGTAGTGAAAACCCGCCGCCTCCGCCAACTGCGCGATGGGGCCTACTTCACCCGTCAAGAGATGCCACCCTGCGGCGGATTCCGGCGCCGACAGCGCCATGGCGGATTTTTTCTTGCGCTGGGCCTGCTCCGGCGTTTCCCGTGGGTCTATGCTGACGGCCACCACGCGGTAATGCTCGCCGGCGACCAGATTGAGAGGCCGGAGGCCTCTTGCGACGCCATCGAGGACCAAGGTGCAAATCTGCGGGCACTCATAATAGACCAGTGCCAGCACGACCGGCTTGCGGTCGAAAAAATCTCCCAGCCCTACAATCCGGCTATGCTCGTCGGTAAAAACGAGATCGAGCGGAATTTGTGCGCCCAACCTCTGCTCGAACGATACGCCACGAGTAAAGTCTTGTTTCTCATCGTGCGCCATCGCGGCCGCTTGCAGCCATAGGACCACGAAGAGAAGCCACGCGACTGCAACTATCGACTTGGAAATCATCATCCTTCGTCCGATTGAATTCGTTCAGGGTTCAAGGTTCAAAGTAAAAGTTCAATGACCCCCCGGGTCATTGTCGATAGTGTCATCCTGAACGAGAGTGAAGGATCTGCGTTGCGATTTCTTCCGGCGGTTCCTAAAAAGCAGATTCTTCGTCGCTGCGCTCCTCAGAATGACATCACGACGGCGCCGTCGATCTGAGGAGCGCTTGTAGGGATGTCGTTCGGCTGAACACTGCCGTTTGAAACCTTGAACCTTTGAACTTTATTTCTTCTCTTTTTTTCTCACCGGTAGCCCCTGTTCGACAACAATCTCCATCGCCCGGTCAATGGGAATTCTAACGAGTTTTTTCTCTTTATCGATCCAGCCGTACGTGTGCAGCATTTCGTCTTCGTCCGCTCGCATGGCTGCCAGGTCGGCGGCAGGAGAAACCTGCAGGCGCGGCTCCGGCGGCATTGTTGGCGTCACTTCGATGGGGCTGACTTCTCGAGCCTGCTCGGCGGCAGTTCTCTCGTAGTAGAATAACAGCCAGTACAACCCCAGGTGTACGATGACTGCGGCAATCACCAACACCACGCCGAAGCCGGCGATCACGCGAACATTGATGTCCCTATACTCATGGCTGACCTCAGGATTGTCCTCCTGTGGCCGGCCGTGGTCAGTGTCTACCACGCCCCAACGTCTCCTTAACCGCAGGATCGCCCAAAGGGAGCAAGGCCACAGGCCGCAGCTGCCACATAAAAAAAGCGAGCCATAAGCCGCCAATTCCGACGGGAGCGGCAATATCCATCCAATGAATGCTGATGGCGCTCGGATGAAACGCAGGGACGGTGTACCAGAACACATCTAGCAGCCGCATAACGAAAATAGCGGCGGCAATAGCGCACAAGGTTTCCAGCCGGCGCTTCATGGTGCGTGACAGCAACAGAACAAAAGGCGTCAAAAAATGGAAAAGAAAGAGAACAAGCCCTACCCATTGCCAGCCCCCTTGAATACGCCGCACGTACCAGGTTACCTCGTCGGGCAGGTTGCCCGACCATATGATCAGCCACTGGGAAAAGGCGAAATAGGCCCACAACATGACGAACGCGAGCAGTAGATTACCGAGGTCATGGAAGTGCGATGGATGAACAACGTTGGCGAGTGGCTCTTCGCGGGCGAGCACACCGGAGAACAAAATTGTGAAAGCAAAAGCGGAAAGCGCATATCCGCCCAAGAAATGGATGCCGTAAATCGTCGAGAACCAGCGGGGTTCGAGCGACATCACCCAATCGATGGAAGCAAACGTGATCGTCAAAGCCAACAGAACCAAACCGGGGCCGCTAAGGACCCGTTGGCGTTGAATCAACCGGGGGTCCGCCGTACGGTCGTTTTCCCGTGACCAGTTGGTCATCAGGACTCCCGCGCCGATCCAGAAAGCAAAGTAAAGAGCCGTGCGTATAATAAAAAAAGGGACGTTCAGGTAGGCGCTTTTTCCTTCCAACAGGTAATCCTGAGCGACAGCTTCGGGCCGCGCCCACTCGTAGAGCGTTTCCAGGCCGAAGAGGAGCGGCAGGAAGAGTAGAAGCATGAGCGGCAGCGTCCGTGTGCCGGATTCGACCAGGCGCCGGATGACGATTCCCCAAGCCCCACCAGTCAGGTTGTGCAGCATCATGATGCCGAGGCAGCCGACGGCGATGCCAATCCAAAAAACATATGCGAACAAATAGGAGCGGTAGAACTGAGGGGCGCTAAACAGCGCGCCGACCAGACACAATGCCAGAGCACCCAGGCCGACCACGAGCGCGCCGCGTTGAAAGCGATGCCAGCCTTGAAGCGTGTAGGTGCTCGGCTCCATCAGCGTTGTTCTCTCTCGAATCGCATCCGCTGGTCCTCAGGAACATCTTGAAGAGTGGCGTTGCGACTCAACTGCAGCGCCCGGATGTATGCAATAATTGCCCACCGATCGTAAGGCTCCACTTGCGTGCGATAGCTCGGCATCGCTCCAAGTCCAAACGTAATGACGCGAAACAGATGGCCCGGGGGAAGTTCGCGTACCCGCGGATCATGCAACGACGCGGCCCGGCTGAAGCCGCGCCGCACGATCATGCCGTCGCCGTCTCCCGTGCGGCTGTGGCAGGGCGCACAAAAAACGTTGAAGCGCTCGCGGCCCCGCTGCAACTCCTCCATCGTTATCGGAAAGGGAAAGGTCTTGGCGGGCACGCCGTCTTCGATTCCCCGATAGAGGTGTGTATCTTCTCGCAGCTCGCCGCGGGCTACGGTTCCCCGCGGAAGGGGCCGAGCGGACTGGCCGTCTCGGAAGAACGTGCTTGGCTCGAGAGGATCATAACGCGGTTGCTCGGCCATTTGTTGGTCGCAACCAGAGAGCATCAGCAAAAGCACGAGGATGGAGAATCGAAGACGGAGGATCGCGCTTAAATGCGGAAATTCGACCGCCATCGGAGAACGCGATCTTCGATCATCAATCCTCACCCTTCGATCCGCAAAAATCATCTAGTGCTCCACCTCAGTTACCACGCGGGGCAACAATCTTTCGAGAAAGCGTCTCGTGTCTTCACGATCGAACAGAGGATCGGTCGCTTCGATGCAGAGGAAAAAGCGGTCTTTGGTGGCAAGAGCAAAACGGGGAACATTGAATACCGGATGGTAGGGCATGGGTAGGCCGTTAAGCGCCAGCATGCCCAGAACGGCAAAAAGCCCGGCCACCAGTATAGTCGTCTCAAACGTTACAGGAATGAAGGCCGGCCAACTGTGATAAGGACGTCCACCAACGTTGATCGGGTAATCCACAGCCATCATGTAATATTGCATGCCGTACCCCAGAACTGCGCCAATAATACCGCCGACCAAAACCAAAAACGGCACTCGAGTACTCCCCAACTGGAGCGCGTCTGCCAGTTCCTCCACTGGAAACGGGGCGTACGCGTCAAGTTGTCGATAACCCGCGGCGCGCGCCTGCCGCGCGGCATTGACCAGGTCCACAGGATTTTCGAACTCCGCCATCAATCCATAGATCGGCGGTCTAGCGGATGTGGCCAACGTTCACCTCCAATCGGAATCAGTCTCGGTCTCCGGTCTCGCGTCCCAGGTCTGGTGTTGGAGGAGGGGGATAACTCGAGACTTCAGACCTGAGACGCGGAACCGTAAAAAGTTCCCTCGCCCTGTGGGTTTAGGGTGAGGGCAACAACCATCCCTCTCATCGATGCTCCTCTCTTCCAGTCGCACCGGGAACCAGGGTGCGCATCTCGAAGATGGAGATCATCGGTAAAAAACGAATGAACAGAAACAATAGCGCGAAGAACAGTCCGACGGTGCCGAAAAATGTCGCCCAATCCCAGATCGTCGGCGCATACATGCCCCAGGCGCTCGGAAGAAAATCGCGATGGAGGCTCGTGATGACGATGATAAAACGCTCGAGCCACATGCCGATGTTGACGACGATCGCGATGCCGAACAACGCCAGCGTATTGGAACGAATCCGGCTGGACCACAACAACTGAGGGACGACCACGTTGCATAATAACAAAGACCAGAAAAAGAACCGATACGGGCCGGCGAAGCGATTGGCTATCATGTATCTTTCATAAATATGACCGCCGTACCAACCGATGAATATTTCCATCAGGTAACCGTACGCGACCATCAATCCGGTGGTGAGAAGGATCTTGGCCATGTTGTTGAGGTGGCGCATCGTGATGAAGTCTTGAAGGCCGTAAATGGCCCGCAGTGGAATGGCGAGCGTGAGAACCATGGCAAATCCTGAGTAGATCGCCCCGGCTACGAAATAGGGCGGAAAAATGGTTGTGTGCCATCCGGGAATAATGGATGTGGCAAAGTCGAGACTGACAACCGTATGGACCGAGACCACCAGGGGCGTTGCCAGGCCTGCCAGCATCAGGTAGGCCATTTCGTAACGATGCCAGTGAACGGCCGAGCCACGCCACCCCATCGCCAGTATGCCGTAAACGATTCGTCCCGTGCGCGTCTGTGAGCGATCTCGGAGGGTCGCGAAATCCGGGATCAAACCCATGAACCAGAAGAGCAGCGAAATTGTGAAATACGTCGATACGGCGAAGACGTCCCACACCAGGGCGCTGCGGAACTGCGGCCACAGCCCCATGGTGTTGGGGTAAGGAAAAAGCCAGTAGGCAAACCACGGCCGGCCAAGGTGGATCAAGGGAAAAATACCGGCGCAAGCAACCGCGAAAAGCGTCATGGCTTCGGCAAACCGGTTGATGGAGGTGCGCCACTGCTGGTGCAGCAGCAACAAAATGGCCGAGATCAATGTGCCTGCATGGCCGATGCCGATCCACCAGACAAAATTCACGATGGCGAAGCCCCACGCCACCGGGATATTGATTCCCCAAATACCGACTCCGCCCACGAGAAGGTAGGTGACGGCCACCAGCAACATCATGCAAAAGACAAACGAAATGGCGAACCCTACAAGCCAGCCCATGCCAGTCGGGCGGGTCAGCACGATCGAGCTGATGTGGTCTGTGATCGAGCCGAAAGTATGGCCTGGGGCGAGCACGGGATGGGGTTCGAGAGCAGGTTCGCGCTCTGTCTGTGGGTCGCGACTCATCGTATTACGATTGCGAAAGCTCCGGGTTCGGGTTGCGCAGCGGCGCAAGATAGGTTGTACGCGGCCGCGTGTTGAGCTCGCCAAGCAAAGCGAAATTTTGTGGTTCGGCTTTGAGGCTCGTGACCAGGCTCGTGGGGTCGTTGATATCGCCGAAGACGATCGCTTGGGTGGGGCAGGCCTGCTGGCACGCGGTGACGATCTCTCCATCGGCGATCGGCCGGTTCTCTATTTGCGCTTCGATGCGAGCCTTGTTGATGCGTTGCACGCAGTAGGTGCACTTCTCCATGACGCCGCGGCTTCGGACGGTCACGTTGGGGTTGCGCATCGCTTTCAGGTTGGGAGTTTCCCAGTCGGCATACTGCAAAAAATTGAAGCGCCTTACCTTGTAGGGGCAATTGTTCGAACAGTAGCGCGTGCCGACGCAGCGGTTGTAAACCATGTCGTTTAGTCCTTCTGCACTATGCGCCGTTGCGATGACCGGGCACACGACCTCGCAGGGGGCTTTCTCGCAATGCATGCACGGAACCGGTTGATAGTAGGTTTCAGGATTGTCCGCCGGGCCTTTGAAGTACGCATCGACGCGCAGCCAGTGCATTTCGCGCGCGCGCATCACTTGGTCTTTGCCAACTACGGGAATGTTGTTTTCCGCCTGGCAAGCGACGACACAAGCATTGCATCCGACGCAAACGCTTAGATCAATGGCCATGCCCCAGGCACGCCCGGGATATGCGAAATCCGGATAGAGCGATGGATACGTCTCGGCGCCGTGATTTTTCTTGTGCGCGAAGTGGGGATTCTCGCGGTACTGCGCAAGTGTTCCCGAGCGTATGAGGTCTCTGCCTTCGAGGTTGTGATGCATCTGGGTGGTGGCCAGCGGATAGCGCTCGCCTGTTCTGCGCAGCTCGACGCCTGTGCCGAGCCATAGATGCCCAGAAGTGCGTAGGCGATACGCGTCGAAACCGAGATGCGTACCGACTCGTCCGGCGCGCGTTCGCCCGTAGCCGAGGTGAACCGTCACGCAGTCGTCGGCGTGACCGGGTACGATCCAGATCGGGGCGCGCACGGCGCGTTCCTGGATATTCACCTCGACGACATCGGTATCGGCTACCGTTCCAATTGCGCCGAAGCGATAACCCAGACCCAAACGCTCCGCGGTCGCGGGACTGACAAGCGCGGCATTGTCCCAAGTGAGTTTCGTTAAGGGCCTTGGCAGCTCCTGTAACCAGCCATTGTTGGCAAAACGGCCGTCGAACACCGAAGGGTCGGGACGAAAGATGATTTCAAGTCCCTGGTCCTTTGCTGCTTGGTCGCCCGGTGTCCCGACGCCCGGGGACCGTTGCTGGACTTGAGCGGCAAGCGCATCGAGTTTGAGCGCTACGTGCCGAGGTAAAAACGCGCTTCCCTCGACTAGGCCATCATGTAGAGACCGCCGCCAGAATTGCTCGAATTCTTCGCCCGCCTTGCCCGACAGCGTCGCCCAATGGCTGCGCACGATGTCGTAGCTCGATGGTACCGGCCGCCGGCTCAAGGCGGCGACGACCTCATGATGAGTTCTACCGTTGTAAAGCGGCGCGATGAGGGGCTGCACGATTGAAAGCGTGCCGTCGTAGGCACGGGCATCGCTCCAAGACTCCAGGTAATAAGCAGCTGGAATGTGCCAGTGACACAAAGCTGCGGTTTCGTCGCTGTAAAGCCCCCAGTGAATACGCAGCGGAATGTTTTTCAAGCGCTCGACAAAGCGAAAATCTGCTGGTGCGTCGTACACCGGATTACCGCCGAGGATCACGAGCGTATCCACGGCACCGCGTTCCATCTCTTCCATCAGCTCACGTAGGGACGCGATCTCATCTACGGGATTCACTTCGACGGGCTCGGTGTACACGACCGTCTGCCCGGCATTATCCAGCGCATGATTGATCGCGTGAGCGAGAGCGTGAACGAGAGGCGTTTGCTGCTCTCCCACCATCACCACGCTGGAGCCCCGATGCGCTTCGAGATCGCGCGCGAGCGCGTTCAACCACCTTGTTTGAGTTTCAGGAAGCGCTGTGTCGCCTGAGATGGTTTCGATACCCAGCCGCGCAGCCAAAGCCAGTGCAAAGCGCTCCGTCTCCCTCGTGCTCAAAGGAAGACGGTGGTCTGCTGCTGCGCCTGTGCTGGACGGGCTGCTTTCTATGGCGTAGAGCCGATTCATCCCCAGCCTGTCCTTGCGGACCCGGCGTCTATCCGCGAAATCGCGTATGGAGCGAAGCTCAGCAAAGTTGCATGAGAGGGCGTCGCCATCAAAAGCGAGGATCACATCGGCTTTGGCCAGGCGGTACTGAGTCTCGACGTGCTCGCCGAACGCCAAGCGAGAACCGGCCCTGGTATGATGGCGTCCAGCCGGCTCCCATTGATGCCACTTCGCTCCGGGCAACTCCTTCAGGAGCGTACGTATCTGTTCGCCGAGCGTGGGCGAACCAACGCTGCCGGTCAAAATCCGCAGCCCTTTGCCTCCGGTTTGCTGCCGGCGGCTGCGAACTTCCTCCAGGGCGATGAGAAACTGGCTCCAGGGTCTAATGCGCCCGAGGTGGGTCACTACCGTCGAGCGATCCGGGTCGTAAAGTGTCAGGATCGAAGCTTGAGCAAACGCATCGGTTGCACCCAGACTAGCGGGATGGCGCGGGTTGCCTTCTATCTTGGTTGGCCGTCCCATGTGGCTTTCCACGACGAGTCCTTTGGCCAATCCGTTGATTGACATCGCGGTGGCGAAATAGAGCGGTTTTCCCGGCACGATCTCTTCGGGCTGACGAACGTAAGGAACGATTGTTTCTCTCGGTGGTGGCGTGCATGCGCTCAATCCGGCCAGCGCCAGCGACGCGGCCATGAGACGAAGAAACTGCCGGCGGCTGACAGGATCGAGCCACGCCGCGCTTTGGCTGGGATACTCCGCGCGTAAAAATTCTTGAAACTCCTCGGTCGCGGCAAGCTCCTCGAGGCTGCGCCAGTAGCGCTCCCCGCGAAGCTCGCGCAGCCGCCCGCGGATCGATTCGAAATCACGGATTCTTGTTGGAATATGATCGTTGCTGCCCATTCAATTCCTCATAGGGGTTGGGCCAACCGACGCTCCCACACTGTTCCGTAATTCCTTCATCGATGACAAACAGAGCAGCTGGTCAGATGTTCCGTGCGCTCGATCCCGTATTCCTCCATGAGCTGCTGGCCCAACCCCGCGTTATCTTCGGTGGGCTGCCAGTCCATGCTGAAGATAAATTCCTTGGGACGCAGGAACGCAGCCGGATTGCGGTGGCATTCCAAACACCACTCCATTTGCAGTGATCGCGCTTGCCACATCAACGGCATCTGGTCGACGCGTCCATGACAGGTCACGCACCCGACACCCTTGTTCACGTGAATGCTGTGATCGAAGAAGGTGAAGTCAGGCAGACTGTGGACCCGCACCCAACGAATTGGCACGCCGGTTCGAAAACTATCCAGGACGGGCCGCAACATTTCCGCGCCAGTCCAGATCTGCGAATGGCAGTTCATGCAGATCTCGGTGGCGGGAATTCCCGCGAAAGAAGATTTTTCCACGGAGGTATGGCAATAGCGGCAGTCGATGCCGAGGCCACCCACGTGATGCTGGTGACTGAACGGAACCGGTTGTTCATGCGGCACACCCTCTGCGGTAACGTACGAGGATCGCTGGATCGCAAGCAACATCCAAAGCAAAGCAGCAATCAAAAAGACGGCGCCGAAGATACTTACCCGTGAAATCGTGTTCGTGCTCGGATGAAAAATCTGCGCCATGGAATGCCTATGGCTAAATGGCTATCACATACTTTTGTCGAGAAAAAGATAGTTCGCTCGAACTATCTCTTTGCGCCTGTTCAATCTTTAAAAAAAGAACGAGGCGAAAGCAAAAAACTGGATCCAAGGAGTCAGCCTCAGCGGGACCGAGAACGGCTGATCGTGACACACGAGCGACGCCGGCGTCGCGAACGATGAGAGTCCTGGCGGGGCAAGGCGCCGAAAGATTACGCCAGTCGCCGGCCTACCTTTGCTGCGCCGGGGCAGTGTATTAAGGCTTGTTTTGTTGACCTTGAGTGGAAGTCTCGCCTCGCATCGATTCGATATCCAGGACCTTAATATCAAAAATCAACGTCTTTCCCGCCAGCGGGTGATTAAAATCCAACACCACGGTTTTGTCTTTGATCTCCTTGACCGTCACGGGTAATGGCTGGCCGTCAGGGCCGCGCGCCACAAGCACCGCGCCGACTTGGAGGCCGTTCGGAGGAATGTTT
This sequence comes from uncultured Syntrophobacteraceae bacterium, assembly GCA_964410485.1. GTDB lineage: Bacteria > Desulfobacterota > Binatia > UBA9968 > UBA9968 > CAYPHJ01. The sequence goes on along the minus strand of CAYPHJ010000011.1, from coordinate 20,351 downwards.
TCTTTGGGGAATTCCTGGATGGCGGCGGGATCAATCGGACCATACGCGTCTTCGGGTTTCACTCGGACGCGCTTTTCGGCGCCCACTTTTAATCCGGCAAGTTCTTTTTCGAGCCCGGGAATGATCTGCTGCGAGCCGTGCGTGTACTTGAGGGGATCTTTGCCTTTGTTCGATTCGATAGTCTTCCCGTCTTCGCCGGAGACCGTGTATTGCAGGCTCACCACCGTGCCAGCCTTGACGACTTCGGCGTCTTTCTGGGATTGAGGGGCAAAGGCTGCCGCGGCGAATTGCGCCTTCAGAAAAACAATGCCCAGAATGATTGCTCCAATCTTTGCTCGCATGAGAAACTCCTTTAATTATAATTTCCCTTATAGCCCGCTGTTGGTTTATGGTCCGGAGAGGATCAGTAGCTCGAAAGCACACCATTCAAACATACAGCCTCTGCCGCGCCAGCTCAATGCGATAACCGATTCTACCAAAAATTTTTCACTTGAAGATCGAAGATGATTCTTTGATCTATGTGCAGAGCGGAATCACGCGCCGTCCCCACCTTTCCATGGTCTCGTCGTAGATGGGGTTCGGTGGCGTCAGCAGAATGCGTTGAATCCCCTCCTGTTGGAGTTTCTTGACACGCGCGGCACATTCTTCGGGTGTTCCTGCAATGGTGAAGCGCTGAAGCAGATAATCTGTGACCAGATCGGGATCGACGCGTTCTTCAATGGGCTTGGAAATATCGAAGCCCTCCATAAATCTGTTCACACCGTCACGCTCGCCTTCCGGGACCGTCTCCATGGTGAAACGAAAATTATGATGCGCACGATTCGCCATGCGCGCGCGCACACGTTTGCGCGCAAGCTCACCGTCATCGTCGACGCAAATCATACCCGCCGGCATGACATCGATCTCTGCAATGTTTCGACCGGCTTCGCGGGCACTCTCGGCGACACGCGCGCGCGCCCATCCGAGCACGGCGGCGTCGAAACCGGTGCCGAGAATGATGCCGTCACAGAGGCGTCCCGCAACTCGTAACGTGCGCGGGCCCTCGGCTGAGATGTAGAGGGGCACGGGACGGTTACCGACTTTCAAATACACCGAGCCGGAAGCCCGTTCTTTCCCTCCAGGTACGACAAGGCCGCGGTCATGTAGAAGGTCGCGAATGATCTTCAATCCCTGTTCGAAGTCGTAAAGCCGCGTGGCGGTTCGGCCCAAGCTGTAGACAGGGCCATCGCCTGTACCGAGGCCGATGATTGCGCGTCCTTGCGCGATTTCGTTCAGCGTGGCGAATGAATTGGCTGTAATGGTGGGGTCCCGGTAAACCATGTTCGTGACGGCAGTACCCAGACGGATAGTCTTTGTCTGCACGGCACACAGTGCCATTGCCTGATAGGGGTCGACATTGTTCATGTGACTGTCGGCGAAGAACAGTGCTTCGAAGCCAAGGGCCTCAGCCCGCCGGGCACGCTCCACCGCCTCATGAACAGTCCGTGCCGAACCGTGAAGACAGAATTGCATTTTCATCCTAACCCTCCCTGGAATCGCCTTTCGGCGTAGTGTTTCTTCGAAAATTGAACTTATGCAAAACTCAGTCACCCGCTTGAAAAGAAAATCCCCCGGTCCTGCGGCCCGCCCCCTTTGGCAACCTTTGGCAAAGGGGGCTATTGGGGGATTTGATGAGCGCTTGTTCCATCCTGTCGCAGCCGTTCTATGTCTGAGGGCCTATTTTCATCCTCTGTAGGCGAGCGTAAGGTCATGAATCACGTCGAGTTTAGCGTTTCCCGTCTAACTTCGAACGTCGAACTTCGAACCTCGAACTGTTTTGCGCTCTGCGCTTCATGCTTGGTCCTTTGCGAGTTCCGGTCCGGTCCCCGCTCCCGGTCGGCACGAGCACGAATCACGATCACGAGTTACGAACTGTCCGGTCCCCAACCCCCTGGTCTCCCGTGAGGAGCGCTAGTGAGCAACTGCGCTTTGCTCCGCGCTGCGCCCTAAGTGGTGCGCGCCTGCCATCTCAAACAGGCATGAATGGCTAATCCGGACATTGCGAAGCAGAACAAGCAAAGAGAGAAAGGCCATCTGTAGCTTCCTGTCAGATCGAAAAGATAGCCGCCGATCCATGCTCCGAGCGCGCTGCCAAGGCCAAAGCTAATTTCCAAGAATCCGAAGATCAGGCCCACTTTGCGGCCTGAGAAAATATCCGCGATGACTGAGCCGTAAGTCGGGTTGCCCGCACTGTGGCCGATAGAATAAAGGACTGCCGCAACGTAGACGAATACGATCGATGACGTCGGGCTGAGCAGGATCAGGCAACTCAGGCCGGCGAGCGTCACCAGTGTGGCTATGCTATACGCGCCGTTCCGTCCGACCTTGTCCGATACAAATCCCCACACTACAGTACCGCCGATCCTCACGAAGCCGATGAGCCCGGCAATGAAGGCCGCTACCAGCTTATCGAATTGCAGTGAAACCAAATGGGCAACGATATGTGTATTTATCATAAACAGCGCTGTCCCCAGCACCAGATGGCCAATGGTGATACACCAAAAGGGGAACGACCGAACCGCCTCGGCGAGGGTCCAGTCGTGGTCCGCGCCCCTTTTCCCGGCACGCTGGGCGGGGTGATCGGGGAGTGGCGCTGTTCCACCGTCTGGAACTTGGCCGACTTCTCTCGGATCACGGCGCTGCAGCAACGCATTTGCCGGAACTACGGCGAGAAGCATTAAAGCAGCCGTGACCGTAAAGGTCGAACGCCAGCCGATGTGACTGATAAGGAACTGCGTGAAAGGAACCATGATCAGCGCGCCCACGCCCTGACCCATGCTCGCAATCCCGATCGCGGTGGCGCGGCGACGGACGAACCAGAAGGAGATGAGCGCGTTGTGGCCCACGAAGCCCAGCGCCCCCTGACCCAGAGCCGTAATCAAGCCGTAAGAAAAGTACAGGTGCAAGAGCGAATTGCCATAACTCGAAAGTAATAGGCCCGCCCCAACGAGGAAACCGCCCAGGGGCATCAACATGCGGGGGCCGAAGCGATCGAAAGCGAAGCCAACGAACGGTGCGGCCAGAGCATAGACTACGAAATTCACCGACGCGATGCTCGCGCCGTCACTGTGCGACCAGGAGAAATGTTCCAACAGGGCGAGGTAGTATACGCTGAACGAGCCGTTGACCCCGCGCATGACGACCATGTTGATGAAGCACAGACTAAGAATGACATATCCGTAGAAGAACTTTCGGGGCATGATCAAGAAAGTGAGTGCTGGAGTGTGGGAGTACTGGAGTATTGGGTTTTAGAACCATCACTCCATTAGTGTAGGATTTTACCTGGGTCCTAAAGGTGCCTGGATGTCGACTACCCGCACCTCGAAGTTGAGCGTCTTTCCCGCCAGCGGGTGATTGAGGTCGACGACCACCGTGTTTTCCTTCACCTCGTGAATTCGTATCGGAATAGGCTGTCCTTGCGGTCCCTGGGTCATGAGCATGGCACCGGGTTCTTGAGCTTCCAGCGGAATTCTATCCCGGGGAATCTCTTGAAACCCCTGCGGGTCCACGGGACCATAGCCGTCCTCGGGCGCCACGCTCACGGTTTTTGTCGCACCGACTTTAAGGCCCGCTAATTCCCGTTCCAGTCCCGGGACAATTTGTCCAGCGCCGTGGATGTAGCTCATCGGCGTTTGGCCGGCATTCGATTCGATGATCTCTCCCTTTTCATCCCGGAGCGTATATTCGATGGAGACAAGCGCGCCGTCCTTTATGGTGTCGCCGGGCGTGAGGGTCAGACCAGGAACAGCCCGGCTGACCCCGGTTATGGACGGTTGGGTAAGGAAAATTAGCGCTCCCAGTGCCATGCCGCTCACGACAAACAAGGCTATTAATTTTTTCATGATTCTTTCTTTCGACTGGATTTGTTCAAGCCGGTCCAAAAGGTTTAGCATCGCGCTCGTGCTCGTTGTGACGAACACGAGACACGAACGACGGATCACGAACGGTGCTCTAGCCTGATTGAGAAGGTTTGAACTTCGGCAGCACTATACCCTCTTCGGCAGCCTCGAAAACCACCTCTACACGCATGCCGATGGACACGCTTTCGATAGAGCAACCGGTAACGTTGCTGCAGAATCGTGGTCCCTCATCTAGATCGATCCAGGCGGTCACGTAAGGAATGTCCGGCGCGAAGCCGCGCAGCGCGTGTCCGACTATTTCGCGGATTATAGTAAAGGAAAAGACCGTGCCTTTGCCACTCATCGTCACCCATTCGAGGTCGTCGCTGTTGCATTCGACACAAATCGGGCGGGGGCAAAAGACCCATGACTCACAATGCTTGCAGCGCTGCATCATTAGCTTGCCGGCTTTGGCTCCGTCCCAGAAAGGTTGGTTGACCGGAGTAATCTCAGGAAGCGGTTTTTTGGGTGTGGTCTCTTCAGCCATTTTTCGCTCTTACTTTAACGAATTCGTAGTGAAGGAATCACAAAATTCGAAGCACGAAACACGAACACGAGTCACGGCTCTGTCCCTAAGATCGCTGCGGCCGTGCAGCCGAAATTCTTTCCATAATTGACGGCCCCGACGCCGGTGCAAAGCCCCGCTCTAACATTGGGCACCTGGCGCTCCCCGCCTTCCCCGCGCAACTGCCGCACGGTCTCAATGACGTGAAGCATTCCGCCGGTAGTCGAAGGCTGCCCGCAATTGATCATGCCGCCGCTGGTCTGAATAGGTAGGTCGCCTTTGAACGTGAAGTCCGTTCTCTCAAAAAAGTCTTTGTCGTTTCTGCGGCAGAAACCGAGATCTTCTATCTGGATCATGACCACGGGAATGTAATCGTCATAGAGATTGAGGCAACCGATATCTCTGTAGCTTACTCCCGCCATCGTAAAGGCTCGTTTGCCCGCTTCCGTAATGCCGGTGATGAGCGGGTTAGCCCGGTAACGCGGTCCGTAGCTGGCGTTGTTGCACTCTCCCCAACCGAGCAAATACGCCGGGCGCGCGCGCATGTGTTCGGCACGTTCCCCCGACGCCACAATATAGGCTTTGCCGCCGTTGGCTGGCATGACGCAGTCGAACAGGCGGATGGGGTCCGAGATCAGCCGGGAACTCTTGTAATCTTCAATGGTGATGGGCTTTTTCAAATAGGCGTTCGGGTTTAGCGAAGCATGGTATCGTCCGGTGACGGCGATCTTACCGAAATGCTCTACGGTCATTCCTGATTCGTACATGTACCGCTGCATAACAAAAGAAATTTTGCAGTTCGGTCCCATTACGCCGAAGGGCATTTCGTAATCACGGGTATCGGCAGGGGTGCCGCGGTGAGCGCCGCGTTCGCTGAACGGCGCAGCGGCAGCAACGACCAAAACGAGATCGCACAGTCCGGCAACAATTGTGGCGGCCGCGTGTCCGAGCAAAGACACCGAACTCGCGCCGCCGTTTCCGCCGGCGAGCGAAACACCGGGAGTAACTCCCAGAATTGCCGCGACCTCCTCGGGCCAAAAAGGCTGGGAGTGGTTAGTCGTATAGATGGCGGCCAGCCCTTGCCCGTCAAAATCCTTTTTCTTCAGCCCGGCGTCTTCCATGGCGAGGCGCGCGGCCCATGCCAAATACTCAGCGGTGGATTTTCGCGGCTCTCCGGGCTTGCTTCCCAGCCGATCGACTGGAGTCTCGCCGATGCCAACGATGGCGGTCTTTCCTCTTAAGCCCATCGAAACATCCTTCTGCCGTTCATGGACAGATAGTTCAGCGCTGTCCGGCTGTCAAGCGAAACGGTAAAACAGGATCTCACTGCAAAGCGCCTAGCGCGGCGAAGCCGCAAAAAGAAGCACGGAAGTGAGAGTTCACCCGAAGTGATCCAGAGCTTACGCGCTCGCCCACACACGATGAAAGTACCCTCACGATTGTCATCTGTCCCACCGCAGGACTGTCATCCTGAACCCTCCGACAAAGCTCAGGATAAACTCCGTGAAGGATCTGCTTTTATGTTTCTTGTTCCGTTTCGAAGAAAAAAGCAGATTCTTCGTCGCGGCGCTCCTCAGAATGACAGCCGGTGTCCAGCAGGCTGCTGAAAAACCCTTCGTCTACCTTCGACAGTCTCAAGGCGAACGAAGGGATGCTTGAAAACGTGCAGATTTTCCGTTCGTGCTGAGCTTGGCGAAGCATGAATCCAACTTTTTCAGCAGCTTGCTAAGGCACAAGAATAATATCGCGCCACCCCAAACCCGCTTTCGAAGAAGTGATCCAGAGCTTACGCAGAGAATGAAAATGAATGAACCCTCACCCTTTCCCACGGGGCGAGGGAATTTCACGCACGCTTTCAAAGGCGGGTGAGGGTAATTTTTCAAAGGACGGTTTCTCCGTCGAATTCACCCAGTGAACTCCTGTTATTCAATTCGTGTATCCCACAAGATTGGGTCACCGCCTAGCGGCGGGCAAAAGAGATCCACCTGCAGTTGAGTGGCGCAACCCGGACAAAAATACTCGTGGTACTCACCGATGTAAGGTTCACCCGTGGGCAGCGGTGGCATAATTTCTTTCAAATGCGGCGAACGGTGGAGCGCGTAAAGTTTGTAGTTTTCGCTCGCCTTGCAGAACAAATGGCCGCAGCGGCTACAACGGATGGCGCGCTCTTTGCCATTCGCGCTCACTTCCAGGCTCGCGTGAAAACGCAGAACTTGCCGCCAACCGTTTGACTCGTCCGCGGAGATGCTGCTTGTTTTGCCCGAAACCGGCGCGGCGCTTTGCTTGCGCAATTCGCGGATTTCGCGCCGTCGTTCGTCCGTCGCTGCGGCCTCGGCGCTGCTGCCGCTCCGATCTAGAATGACGCCGTAAACCCGCTCGGCGACCTCGCGGCTCACCCAGCCACGGCCAAAATCTTTCAGCACAGCTTGCGGCGCGCGATCGATGGGATCGCCAAAGCCGCCCCCGCCCGCGACGTAATCGACCAGCAGGCTTCCTTCGGGTAGTGGAATTCTTTCAGGCACGCCGGCGGGAAGAAAGGGCTTTCCCCACTCCCCATTTCGCATAGCTTGGCCGGTCGGGTATTCTCCTTCCCTTACGCGCTCAAGCATTTCCAGTCCGGCCTCGATCATTATCCGATTGGCGCTGATGCCTGTCGGATAGCCGCCGCTTAAACCAAAACCGCCCTGCGCCACCCCTCCATAGGGTTTATAATCGACGCTGCAATCATTCGAGCCGTATATGAGGTAAATACGGTAGCTGCCCAGTCCGCCGCGATATTGGCCAAAGCCACTCCCGTCGCGGTTGTGTGACCGCGCAAAGTACAAGAATGGATATTGCATCTCGATTCGTTCCACATCGCTGATCCCGGCTGACGGAATGTTCATGTGACCGCCGGTATTGACGCCGTCTCGACCGGGGGAGGCGCCCATGCCGGCGCCATGAATGTCGTACAGGCCCTGCGCAACCGGGATGCCGGCTCGTGTTCGCCCGCCGTAGAAATATCCGGGCCCGCCGACAAATTCCAAATTGCCGGTAGTCGAGGCGTTGACATCTTCGTAGCGTCCCGAGGCATAGATCATCTTTGCCACACCTTCGCAGACAGTAGAGACCAAAACATTGCCGATGCGCGGCGCGGCACCGCAGGCGGCCGGGTATTTGCAATTGAGGATGGTGCCTTCGGGCACATCGATTTTGACCGGGCGCATTTTGCCGTCGCTCCAGGGCACGTCCCAGAACAGTGTGTTGGTTAGCGCCAGAGCGATATGCGCCGCCGTGCTGGGAAGAGTCGAGTTGTGATCGGTGTCGGTTTGCGGGCTGGTGCCGGTGAAGTCAAAACGGAGTTCGTCGCGCCTTTTCGTCATGGTGCAGAAGAGTTGCTGCGCGACGGATTTGCGAGTCTTGCGATCCAAGGTAGTCACGTACTGGCGCGTGACCCAGGTGCCGTCGGGCATCAAACTCAGTTTTGCGCGCGCCTTTGCCTCGGAGTCCGCGATCATCTTTTTGCCGGCCTGCTGTACAAACTGGAGACCAAATTTTTCCACCAAGCCGAGATAGCGCCTGGCACAGACATTGTTGCCGGCAATCATCGCCTTTAAATCGAGGCCAACGTACTGTGGATCGCGGCACATTCCGGTCAGTGTCGAAAAGACATCTTCCCGGAACTCGCCCTTCTCGACGATTTTCAGTCCAGGAATGCAGATACCTTCGTGGAAAATTTCATAGGCTCCCCCACGAAGGACGCCGCCGGTGTCCGCAGTGTGCGTGCTGGTTGCCGTCCACGCGATCAGTTCGCCGCGATGAAAAATGGGTTTGATGATCATCATGTCGTAGGTGTGCGAGCCGGCCACGTAAGGATCATTAAAGAAAAACTGGTCGCCGTCATGGAACCCCGGCGATTTTTCGAACCGATGAATGAGGCTTTTGATGGCGTCTGAGGTCGCGGCCGCGAAGCGCAAATGGCCGGAGCAGGCCAGCACCATAGTGCCTCTTTCATCATAGAAGGAGCTCATGCATTCGCCGCCTTGTGACACGATGGGAGACGCAGTGACGCGCTGCAGCGTCATTCGGCCCTCTTCTCCAGTCGCCCACAAGCGATGGAAAAACATCTCGTAGCGCACCGGATCGATTGTCTGGTTTTTCCTTTTCTGCTTCTTCATGTACACCTCAAAAGCCGCTAAAAAGGAGGATCGAGGATAGAGTATCGCGGCGCTTATGTCATGCTGAACGCAGTGAAGCATCTGCTTTATACTTTTTTCATTCTCCGGCTAATAAAAGCAGATTCTTCGGCTTCGGCCTCAGAATGACAACGGCTTCCAATACTCCAGCACTCCAATCTTTTTCCTATCTTAGTTCCATCACCAGATTTGCGTAATCATCCATGGTAACGCGGTAATCCGGAGGCACAAGCGTTGTTGTGAAAGGGAGTTCGATTACGGCAGGTCCGTGAATGCGAGTTCCCACGCGAAGACGCGTATAGTCGTACACCTGCGCGTCGATGAAGCGACGTTCCGGACGCGTGAAGAAAATTCTGCGTCTACCTTTACGGGCGGTGGTGGCGGTGCCCTTTTTGGCTCGCCGGCGCTCGATCCGAGGCTTCGCAACCGGGCCTACGGCGTCAACCCTGATTTCGCTGATCTCGATTCCCGCTTTTGTATAACCCGCTCCCGTGCCGTAGAGCTCTTCGTACTTTTTCTCGAAGACTTCGTGTATTTCCGTCATTCGCTTGGCATTGAAGCGGTCCCAGGTGACCGGCAGCTCCACGCCGGCCGTCTGGCGCCTGTAGCGCATGGTGAAAAAACGGCGGAATTGAACCTGGTTGGCCTTGAAACCTTGACTTGTCATTGCCGGCTTCATGGCCGCTTCAATGGACTCGAGCCGCTGGTTGATCACAGCCGGATCCGCCGGCAGGATGTACTGGCAGCTCATTACTTTTGTGTGAATGACATCGGCCGCGGCGGCACCGAATGCGGAAAAGACGGGGGACGTTGCAAAGACGTAAATCTGTCTAATTCCCAGCTCGGCAGCGAATCCAGATGCGTGGACGGGACCGGCGCCCCCAAACGCGTAGATGACAAACTCTTCTGGCAGGTAGCCGGTGCGCACCACTTGACGCCGTATGAGGTCTGACATCTTGCTGTTGACGATGTCGTAGATTCCCGCCGCGGCTTCATGCACCGTGAGTTTCAACGGCTGGGCAATTTTTTCTTCGATGACCGCAATTGCCTTGTCCTTATTCAACGCCTTTCTGCCGCCGAGAAAGTAGTTCGGATCTATAATGCCAAGAGCGAGATCCGCATCCGTGACAGTTACTTCAACCCCTCCTGCGTCATAACAAACCGGGCCGGGGCTGGCTCCTGCGCTTTTCGGCCCGACGAGCAATCTTCCAGTCTCCGGCTCCACCTGCGCGATGGTGCCGCCGCCCGCACCGATAGATTCGATGTCGATGATCGGCTGCAGCATACGGAAGCGCTCCACGATAGGCTCCTGAGCATAATGCCAGTAACCTTCCGTAATCAGGCCGACATCGAAACTCGTCCCGCCCATATCGGTGGTGATGACGTTTTTGTCTTTGAGCAGACCGGCGACATATGCGGAAGCAATCATGCCACCCGCCGGTCCGGATTGAAGATTGGCAATGGCGCTCACGTGTTCGCGGTGCGCGACGCCGCCATTTCCCTGCATGACCAGCAGCGGTCCTTTGAGCCCACCCCGCTTGAGCTTTGTTTCCAGTCCTTTCAGATACCGCTCGACCGTCGGTCCCAGATAACTGTTCAGGATGGCCGTGTTGGCACGCGCGTATTCGCCGGCCACTTGGGAGAGTGAGCTGCCGAAAGACCAGTAGACTTTTCGCTGCGGATCGGCTTCAGCGGTAAGTGCGCGGATCTCTTCTTCGTGCCGTGGGTTCGCCCACGCGTGCATCAGACTTACCGCGATGGCTTCCACTTTGTCTTCTTCGATCAGGCGCCGGATGGCGGCCATGACATCGTCCCAGTTGAGCGGAACGACCTCGTTGCCTTCGTAATCGATACGTTCGCGCACGCCAATCACACGTTCCCGCGGCACCAATGGTTCCGGCTTGGTCACCCAGGTCACGTGCTTGATTTCTTCGGCCGACAGGCCGTCGACACGCCCAATGGCGCGCATGATCTCGGTGGTATCTTCGAAACCCTTCGTCGTGATGAAACCGGCTCTGACGCCGCTTTTTGTAATCAGCGCGTTGGTGGCCACCGTGCTGCCGTGCTTGAACAGGGTCGTGCGGCCGAGCAATTCCCCGCTGTTGATCCCGATAACGCGAGCGGCTTCTTCAACCGCGTCCATGACACCGCGTGAAAAATCGTCCGGCGTGGTCGAAGCTTTGGCCGTCCATACTTGTCCACCGGCGCTCATGACGACAACGTCTGTGAAGGTTCCCCCGGTGTCGACGCCGATAATGTAGTTCTTGTTCGCCGCCATAATGTTCCTCCCCGGAGAAGATCTTCAGAGTCCATATGAGAGGCAGGAAGGGAAGTCAAGCTGTCGAAAAACCGCAGGGAGAAAGTTCGAGGTTCGATGTTCGAGGTTGGGAAGAAAGATCGGCAGAGGATGGAGAATGGAAGATCGAGGCGCTACTGTCATGCTGAACCCCGTGAAGCATCTGTTTATGCTTTTCTGACCAGCAAAACAAAAACAGATTCTTCGGCCAGGGCCTCAGAATGACAATCGTTTCGTGCCAAGGAGGGAGCGAGTGAAAGAAACCCAGTAGTCCACTACTCCATCACTTCAACCAACCCATGAGCCATACGCCATAAGCTGTTTTCTACATCTTAAGTCCGATGCCGAATCTTGCCGTGTAGCCCTGCGAATCTTTCGCCAGAGATGGCATCAATTGTTTGCCCCCGCGGCGGAAAAGAAAGTCGGCCTCATTGGTGGTCCGCCGCCCGGAAATTGAATTGTAAGGCGGTTGGCCGTGAATCTGGTTGGTTACTAAATCGTCAAAGTAAAGCTGGGAAATAAATTCATAGGGAGCCCGCGAGGCGTGATCGCTGCGAATTTTGAAATGGATGTGAACCGCGCGTCCTTGATACCAACCGGGATAGATGGTGAGGAACTCAGCGGTCCCTCGCGCGGTCGTTGTCTGAAAGCCGCGCAGGAATGTCTTGCCGGTTGTGTCGGACCGTCTGTCGCGGACGCCGGAATAGGCACCCAGGGCATCGCATTGCCACACATCTACAATGGCGCCCGGTAGCGGCGCGCAGGCGGTCCCGTCGACACGCGACACATCAAAGATCAAGCGCAGCGGTACCCCTTCTCTGATTGAGCCGTCCGTTGGGTCGGAGCGGATGTCGGACCGATTGAGTTTTGCATCGAGAAAGAAGGGGCCTGCGGTTTGTTCGGGGCGCACCACGCATGACGGCATTCCGGCGGGTGACTCGGCCGATTTGGCATGGCGGTGGCCGTAGCCGACAAGCATGAGCGCGGCCGCTGATCCCATCAGGGCTAGCAAATTGCGTCGGCTTAGCGGTCTATCCGGGGCCACAAGCGATAGAAATTCTTTCTCTGTCGGCATGAACACATCGTACAAACCTTTTCGTGCGAATGGTAGAGGCCTACGAACTTGCCGTGGATGGGTTAAGGCGCTGTATGCCGATACCCATGTGGTGGGTATCGTTATGACTCAGTTCACCGCGTGTGAAAAACGCGGAGTTGCCGTAGGAGGATTGAGGCGCTATGGACCATAGCCATCGTTAGGGATGTGATAGGGATGAACTTACTGAAGTTGCGGCATGACCTCTTTCTTGAACAGATCGAGCGACGAGAGAACTTTTTCGTGGGCCAGGTTGCCGATGTGGAACATGCCCATAAAATGTTCGGCGCCGATCTGTTTCATCTGGGCTTGAAGTTGACGCGTCACGGTTGCTGGGGTTCCCGCGATCATGTAGCCCGTGCCGATCAGGCCGTCCCAATCCATTTTCGAGAAGTCGCGCCGCTCACGATTGCCCTCGCGAAAGTAATTGAAGGACCGTTCTGTTGTGAGTGCCGCCATCAAACGCTGGTCCACCGCGCCTTTATTGATCGCTTCGTTGAAGCCGCGGTTAAACACGGTGAAGAAGTACTGCATTGCCGGCTCGGCGATTTCTTGCGCCTTTTTTTCGGACTCGCCGACGTAGATATGGCGGCAAAGGATGAACTGGTCGGGCGTCGGCTCCCAACCTTCATTGCGGGCGACTGTTCGGTAGTAGTTGAAGGTATCTTCGATTTGATCGGTGGTTTGATACACCTGTGCGGTCGGCAGACGGCGTTTTACGCACCACTCGATGGATTCAGCACTGCGTGCCGCAATCCATATTGGCGGGTAAGGTTGTTGCAAAGGTCTGGGCCATATCGCGCAGTCCTTGAGTCGAAAAAACTTTCCCTCAAAACTCCAGACAGGGTTCGTCCATGCGGTCATGATAAGATCATACGCTTCTTCGAACCGCCCGCGGGACTCTTCAGGATTGACGCCGTACCAGATGTACTCCGGTGGAATACCGCGGACAAACCCGGCAATCAGCCTGCCGTTCGACAGGCAATCCACCATCGCATATTCCTCAGCGACCCGGACCGGGTGGTAGCGCAAAGGCAAGATGTTCCCCAGCACGCCGATTTTGATCCGACTGGTCTTTTGGCTTAGAGCAGAGGCGATCAGATTCGGCGACGGCATGGTGCCATAGGCGCTGTAGTGATGCTCGTTAAAAACCACGCCATCGAAACCTAGCTCCTCACAGTAGGCCATTTCTTCCAGATGTTCTTTGTAATTGGCGGCGCCTTTGAGCGGATCAAAATAACTGCTTGGCACGGGGGTGCGTGGCGCTTCCTTGGGGACGTGGGGATAGGCGAGGAGATCGAAATTATAAATTTTCACTGAAACTATTCTCCTTGAGTTTTTGGCCTGGATTGACGCTCAGAGCGAAGATACCACAGCGCGCCATCGGCCTCAGGGCCAGGTTTTAGCCCTCTGGCCCCTATACTCGGCGCCGCATTTCTGCTTCCGTGAGATTTTCATCCAGGAAATAACATCGGACAGCCACCCGGTCAAACCCTCACGGCTACACTACTGGAGGAGCTCCTAATTTGAAATCTGAGATAATTCTGATATTTTGAGATTTGCGATGTTTCGCGCAGCGAAACTATGCCCACCGTTTCATCTTGCTGAAGTCGTACTGAGTAGACGTGTTGCTTTCGAAGCGCCAAATGGCGCGATCCTTGTTCCAAGCTCCATCAAAGGCCGATTTTAAGAATCCCGTAATCTGGCTCCAGGCGGCATCTGATTGAGCCTGGCGGTACCGACCCGGCATGGTATCATTAAGAAACCCGTGTGGCGCGTCCGGATAGATACGAACATCGAAGCTTTTCTTTGCCTGGGCCAAAACGCTGCACATCCGCAGAATATTTTCGACTGGCACCAGGTTGTCCAGCTCGCCGAAAACCCCCGCCACGGGACAGGAGAGCTGCTGCAAAAACTTGTCGATCGGCTCGGGTCGCAGCGGGTGCGACTCCCAGTCGGAGTTGTAGACCGCACCGTACAATACCACGGTGGCTGACAGATAGTCCCGTTTGGCCGCAACGAGCAGTGGCTGACGTCCAGTCTGGCACACGCCAGACATCGCGATGCGCGTAGGATCGACGTCAGAAAGCGAGCGCAAATAGCTGACGATCGCATCCACATCCTTAAGCACGTCTTCGTCGCTCAGGTCACAGCGAGCGTCGCCGCGCGCGAGAGCCTCCCGATCGCCGGTAAAGCGACTGAAGAGATCGGGCACTACGGTTACATATCCGGCCTCGACCAGCTTCTCCCCCAGATCGGTCGTATGCTGTACGATGCCGTACCGCTCATGCAGGTGAATGACTGCGGGGCGTCTACCGGACCCACCAGGGCGGCCGATAAAACCATTGATGCGGTTCTCTATCGTAACGGGTGTCAGCATGAGTCACTCCTTGAAAGCGCAAAGCGCTGAACGTAAAGAAGCCAAAACAATTAGCCACAGAGAAGGCAAAGATCACAAAGAAGTCAATTTTCTTTCTCTGCCTCCGTACTCCGTGCCTCCAGCAGGCTGCTGAAAAACTCTCCGTTCACCCTTCGAGAACCTCAGGGCGAACGGAGAGGAACTTGAAATGAGTAGGGATTTTCCGTTCATGCTGAGACTGTCGAAGCATTCCGAATCTTTTTTCAGCAACCTGCTAGGGTGATTCTCCGCAACGTCGAACATCGAACCTCAAACGTAACTATGCCCCACGCAAGAGCTGGCACAGAGGTCTAATGTCCTCCAAAGTTTCCATACGATCAACGTGCTCGATCAGCTGGGTTACGGACTCCTCGTTGATCGCGCGGCGCGCGCAGTCGATAAACTTGGTTTTGAGTTCCTCCGGTGCCATCGGTATTTCGGGACTCCCTTTGGCGTACTTTGCTTCGCGATAATGAGTTTGCCCATTGATCAATCGGATGGTGACCCTACACGGGCGGCCGCCATCGGCGCCGGGCTTAAGACTTGGATCCGCGCTCATCGACACTTTTTCCGCCAGCTTCAAAATATTGGTGTCGCGTACGGCCGAATCGCTAAATGCGTCAAGCGAAACCTTGCCGTCGATGAGCGCGCGAGCCAGAAGATAGTTCATGCTGAACTTTCCCTGCAGTCCGGTTTCAGGCACGCGAAAAACAATTCTGTTGTAGGTGTGTTGTCCTACGTCGACATGAATGGAATCAACGTCCGACGCTTTGACATTGTGTTTTGCCCTGACGTCGAGAACGGCGTCGATAGCGGGATGGGTGAGGCCGCCGCAGGGATAGGGTTTGATCCGGATGCCGGTTTTTACCAGTTCGAGTGAGCTGCCCAATTCTTTGAGCGGGCCTTCGTCGGGCTGTGATCTCGAATAGAACATTTTAAAGAAACCCGCACCTGCCTCAATTGCAGCCGCGTTTGCCGTGTAGCCATTTTGCGCTAGTTTTGCCGCGAGCACTCCATTTCTCGCCCCCAAACCCGCGTGCAAGGGTTTTGTCATGGTGCCGAAATTGGCAGCGACGCCGCCGGTCATTGAGGCGGTAATGCCGAGCGCCATTTCGATTTGCGCGGCACTCAAGCCCAACAGTGTGGCGCAGGCGGCAGTGGCGCCGAAGCTACCCAGAGCGGACGGCGCATGCCAGCCGTCTTCGATCGCTTGGGCAAGTGCATAGGCCAGCTTGGCGGTGGTTTCAAAGCCAGCGGCATAAGCGGCGATTATTTGCCGACCACTGGCGCCGCACGCTTCACCCAAAGCAAAGACTGCAGGAATGAGGGGAGCCGTGGGCTGGCCCATAAGGGTAAAGCTGTGATCAAAGTCGAGCGCGTGCGCAGCAGTCCCGTTCACGAAGGCGCTGTGCAATGCAGATGAACGGAATCCGTGTCCAAAGACGGTCGACTCCTGCGTTGCTCCTTCATGTCGCGCCACTTCGGCGCAAATCTTGCCGCACTCTTCCCGGCTTCCGGCCAACGCGACTCCAAGGCAGTCCAGCACTGCGGTTTTGGCCGTCGCAATCGCCTGCGGCGGAAGCTTCTCGTATTGAGTCTCGACGACAAAGCGCGCGATTCTTCCGGCTACTTCCATAAGCACCTCCGGATGGGAACAGTAGGGATCGGAGAGCCGAGAGTTGAGACAGACGGTTCGAGGCGTTAGGAGACAGTTCGAGCTTCAAACCTTCGCTCTGTCATTCTGAGGCTTCAGCCGAAGAATCTGCTTTTCTTTCGATTCTCCATCCTTCATTGTCAATCCTCGGTTTTCTTCTCTCTCCTCACTCGCCACTCTCTCAAGTCTCAGCTCTCAGCTCTCAACTCTCCACTATCTCTGTTATTCCCGCTTTTTGTATCGTTCGGTCGGGACGATCTCTGCTACCGTGCCTCCCGGAGCACGAAACTTCACGGGGACGACGCCGGGGTCGCTGATGATTTCACAACCGAATTTGCGGATTTCGGCAACGTATTTGTCAAAATCATCCACCTCGATGGCAAAGTGATGAATGCAGGGTCCCGCTCCCGACGCGCGCGCCTCGGCGGAATCCTCACTGTCGTACTTGATCAGCGCAAGGTCGATTGTTCCATCACTCAGATGGCGTGAGGTGTGATCGCGGACTTTACCCGTTACCACCTCCTTGAAACCAAACACATTCTCGTAGAACTGGGTGGCGTTCTCGAGATCATCGACTTTCAGCGCTATGTGAACGATACGCGGCATGCTTCCCTCCTTGAGGCGGCATATGGCATAGCTAATGGCATATGGCAGATAGCGTGGCATATCGCTTAAGGGCTCCACTCCAGTTTCTGGTTTCAAGTTCCTGGTTCCTGGTTGGACGCGGGAACCCGAAAATGGGGGCTCCGCCCTCCTCGCACCGCGCTTTGGCCATCTCCATGCCCAACTTCGTTGTCATGCTGAACGCAGTGAACCATCTGCTTTAAGCTCTTACTTCGCCCGGCAAGAACAAAAGCAGATTCTTCGGCTAAAGCCTCAGAATGACAGGCAGGGAGAATGTGACCTCGAGAAGACAGCCCTCCGCCCTTGTACTTGTCGGTCTGCAGTTGTCGGTCTCCGGTCGAGGTTTGCCATACGCCATAGGCTATATGCCATACGCCAAGGGCCATAAGCCAAATCATGGATGGTGCGATTTTTCGTAGTGCTGGCGGAGCAAATCTTTGCCATAGTCGTTGCCATTGGGCGTGCGCACCATAACGTGGATGTGGTCCTTGTACGGCTTCTCGTACTGGCGAAAAGCAATCCCGCGCTGGTGATCGAACTCGATAATGATTACCGGGCTGTGGACGCGATAGTAAAATACGCCGTCCTCTTCGATGCCGCCCATCCAGCAAAAATAAGTATCCCGTAGATGCCGTTTCACCTCTTCCATTTTGATGTGCGCGTGATCTGTGCGCATTCGGCCGACGTGCAGATCGATCAGTCGTAACAAACCGTCATGTTGAGAATTGGACAGCTCTCCGTAGCCGATGCCTTGATATTGAAGCTCGATGTTGTCGCGAAACGCCGAGGTGAAAATCTCCCTTGGGAGATCGGCTGAAATAATGGCTTTATTGCGCTGGCTCGTGGAAAGCGCTCGCATTACCGCCAGGCCGTATTCTTCATCGGCTTTAAACACACGCGTACCGGCGTACTTCCCGCTTCGGGCATAAACCGGCTCCGAACCCATAAACGTCGGCGTCATCACGACCTGATCGCCCAGGACAAAGTAGTTGATGATGAGATGGTGGCCATCGATTTGCCAGCCCCACGGCTCGGTTGCCGAGGGTTGACCCATGATGCTCAGCCAGTAGAGATCCTCGCCATACTCATCCAGCTTGCCCGTCATCTCCATCACGGTCTCATTGAGCCGCATCACATCTTGCGCGGTCTGAAAGCCTTCGGCGCTCAAGCTCTCCCGCAGTAGCGCGAAGGCGCGCTCAGCCTGGCCTACGTTCATTTCAAAGAAAGGCAAACCGTGGCGCATTAAGGTTGGATGTATGTTGCTCCACTTTCGCCACTCTGTCGTCTCGACCGGAAAAAGTATCTTGGATCGCTGGTCAGCGGTGAGTGAACTCAGGAACGCTTCGGCCGCCGCTTTAATTGGATGGGTTGAGACACCTGTTTTGGTAATCGGAAAAAGTCCTGGAGTCAGCATTCCATTCGTTGTGATGCCCTTAAAATGCTCCGCCACCGCTCCCAGTCCGTTTTCCACATAGCCCGGAGGGCCGCCCTTGGTGAACAGCGGTCGATGTGGACCTCTCGAAACTATAGATTTCAGTAAGTCGCTTGAATCGTTATTAGCCATAACAAATCTGCTCTTTCACCGCTAACTTGATATATTTTTGTAGTAACGTTGTTTTGTGAAGTAAGTCGACGCTTCGCTCACGTATGAGCGTTGGCGTGAAGGATTCATCAGGCAGACATATGAAAGGGCGTGGTTCTTGTCAAGTGACGAAAAACCGACGTACCGGGAAGAAATTGGCGGTCTGCTGTGAGAAGAAAGGCCCGGGCGAAGCTCCAGCCGCGCACTAGACGTAGGCTATCGCGCCCGGCTGCGTCGTCGGCAGTCGAATTGAAAAAGCGGATCCTTCGCCCGACTTGCTTTCGACTTCCACCTGACCGCCCAACAACTCGGTGTACTTTTTGACGATGTAAAGCCCGATGCCTACGCCGCCATAAAGCCGCCGGTTCGTGCTGTCCACCTGATAAAACTTCTCGAATATGAGTGACAGCGACTCTTCGGGGATTCCTATTCCCGTGTCGCTAACCTTAAATTCGACTACATTGGTCTCGGCATACTTTCGGGCAAAGACCCTAATGCCGCCGCGTGGAGTAAACTTAATTGCATTGTTGATGAGGTGAGTCAAAATTATCCTGAGCTTGTCGGCATCGGTGATGACGGAGGGTAGATCATCCGTATACTCCCACGTGAGTACTACGTCATTATTCACCGGCACGGGGCAGGTTGCTCTGAAGTCGTTCAGGAACTGAGAGAGATTGACCGGGTAATGTTCTGCTTTCGCTGATTCTAGATTCGAAGAAGTTGCATGAAGAATAGCGTCTACCATCGCAACGAGATCCTTGGATTGTTCGACGATCTTGTCCACTGCTTTTTCCTGCGCGCGATTGATCTGGCCCAACGCCGATTCTTTGACGAGACCCGCATAGCCCAGGACGATATTCAACGGCGTCCTCAGCTCATGCGACATTACGCTTAGAAAGTCCTCCTTTACCCGGTTTGACGCCGCCAGGTCGTCAGCCAGTCGTTTCAGCTCATCGTACAGGCGTGAATTGTGAATCCCGACTGCCGCCTGCGTTGCAAGCGCGGTTAAGAACTGAACGTCCTCATCGCTAAATTGGCCCTCGTTTTTGTCAGAGAACGTGAGAAGCCCAAAAAGTTCATTGTTTGCGATCAAGGGTATCCGCAATGAGGAGCCCGATTCGTGTTGATGGATGAGTTCCAAATCGGCTGACCTGCCATTCGTTTGTGGATACCCGACTGTCGCCTGTGGGTGGTGCTCAATGTAGCCGTTTCCATTTAAACCGCCGTGCCCATTGTTCAACACAGGCAGGATCTTACCCAGGCGAACCCGTTTGGGGATTCGACCTTGCCACTCCGGCTCATCGACATTGCGGCCGGCGACCGCCTCCAATTCGCCCGTGCGTCTATTCAACAGCCGGACAGTAACAATCGAGTCGGGGAAGAACGCAAGGATTTTGTCCAGGAGGACATCCAGAACGGCGCGAAAGTTCAGGCTCGAAATGATTGCGACGTCGATGTCTTTAAGCGCCTTCAGCCGTTTGTCGGCGATCCTTTTTTCCTCGCGTACCTGTTCTGAGAGGTATCCGTAGAACAGCGCGGCCATGAACATAAAGGGAACGCGGATCAACGAGTGGGAAGTCCAGATCGACTGGCCTTCGCCGGCTGGAGCCACGAATAGAACCAAATCGACCAAACTCAGCAAGACACTGACGCTTATGATGAGGAGCAGGTTCTGGCCGACGGCTGCCAGGAACAACACGACAAAATAGAGAAAGAAAATATCGTTTCCGGATTCGCCCTTGGACCACAGTGCCAGCGCGATCCAGCCAACGTCCGCGAGGATGACGGCTGCCGAAGTGAATTGGTGGAGCAACAACGTTTCCGGCAACCGGGAGAGAAACACGTTGGATAAGATGGCGACGGCGATCAGTACGCCGACCGGCAGTGACAGCCCGATTTCTCCCTCGAAAATAAGCAGGTAGGCCGTCGCGATAATCAGCACGTAACGGAGCAGGAGGAAGTCGCGAGCGGTTTTTTGAGTGCGAACCAGAGAGGTGCTCCAGCAATGAACTTTGTTCTTTATGCCCTCGCGTGGACATTATCCTCACCCTGCGATAGTAAGGCCCCGTAAACCTTGGGCGGAATC
>CAYPHJ010000010.1:0-67979 GCA_964410485.1 uncultured Syntrophobacteraceae bacterium | reverse complement strand
TGTCTCTTCACACCAGCGACTTGTTAATTCCTCTCCTTGCGCGAGATGCAAGACCCTGTTCTTTTTCGGCCAGGAGATCAGCCAACGACGCGGCAACGACGCCTTGGAGAAGCCTATCCTCGGCTAGTTCGTTTTCCTCGCGGTCATCCGTCGGCGCTTCGTCATCGGCGGTTTTCGACTCGAAGACATCGTCATCTTCGTGGAGGCGCTGCTGGAGCGTGATAAGTTGCTCGTTGGTCAACTTGCCGTCCTGCACGTCGGCAATAAGCTTGTCCAGCTTTTCGATGCGCCGCTCGAACGACCGCAGGAGCGCATAGGTCGAGCTCGCCAGCCGGCGCTGAAAAACGCTCATCGCGAGCCGCGCCGCCTCGCGGTTTAGTAGCTTGGCGCGATTGTATACGTAGCGGAGATATTCCGTGGTCGCGTCATAAAGAGCCTGTTCGCTCACCTCGCCCTGCGTCAGCTCATAACCGAGCGTGTCGGACACCCGCGTGGGATAGAGGGGCCGGCCGTCGAGAAGGACCATTTCTTCTTTTGTGCGCCTGATGAAATGCGCCTGTCGCTGCTCCGGCGGGTAGCCTTCAAAGGCTTCCGGTGTCGAGAGAATTTCCGGTTCGAGCAAACGCCACAGGGCGTAACGGATAATCTTTGCCCATGTGCGGCGTCGCCGTGAGGAGCAATAGATGATAGGCGCTCCAAGCGAGGTACCAATTCTTCTCCTGAGTCTGGGTTCCTGCGAGGGCTTCGGCAAGACGATAACGGTCGGTTTTGCGAACCCGCAGATCGGCATCCCGGCTCGCGGCTAGCTTGTGGGCTTCGTCGAAAATCACCAGGTCGTAAGGAATTACAGTGGAATCTTTTAACCGAGCGAACACGCGCGGACTACTCAAAGTATCGACACTGACGATGAGGCGGTCGCTGTAATCGCCGACGAACGGATTCTCCTGACGCGCGTCATTTCCGCGTGCGATGCGGAACGGGAGATTAAAAAGGTTCAACAGCTCACGGCGCCAGTTGCCGATAAGGCCGGCAGGCGGAACGATCAGGATTCTTCTCAAGAGGCGCCGGGAGAGCATCTCGCGGATGTAGAGGCCGGACATGATGGTCTTGCCGGCGCCGGCGTCATCGGCGAGCAAGAACCGCAGCCGCGGCTGTTTGATCATGTAATCGTAGACCGCGATTCTTTGATGAGGGAGAGGATCGATGCTGGAGATCTCGGTCGCGAAGGTGGGGTTGGCTAGGTGACCGAAGGAGAGCCTCTCGCCTTCGGTCAAGACTTTCACGACCTCAGGGTTGGCGCGCCCAGATGACGCGTACCCCGAACGTATCAAACAATTTCTGGCACTTAGCCCAATCTTATAGCATATGTTATATGTCCTGTAAATGAGACACGCGATACAACTTTATCCAGATCCACTCATAAACCCGGAAAAAATAAGTGGCGCTTATCTTAGCAAAGCTGCGACGCGCGACTTTATTCTATTGGTTTATCGGTGCAGGGTCGAAAGGTAAACGATTGGACGCGTAGCCGCTGCTTTTTTGTTTTGAAACGCTTTGCGCTAAGCACAGGACAGCCGTGCGGGAACGGATCAGGCCGATCGAAAGAGTTTCCCCTGAACGGGGGTTGCGGTTAAATCCCATGGACCGTCACGTTAACCCTATCGCAGGACCGCCTGCGTTTTGCGGGCCACCACAACGGCGCTCGCCGGAGATCCTTGATCACATTCCGGAAATCGTGCCGCCCACAGGAGAAAGCAAAGTAGCCGGCGCCGCCCTGGCGGCGATCTGTATTTTATCCGCCGGGGTGCTTCAGAAACGTCGCAATCTCATCGCCCTGCCAGGCGAAGAGCAGGAGTCACGACCACGAACACGGCGCTTTCGCTGTCGCGCTTTTCATCCTTTATCCTTTTGCTTTTATCCTTTGTCTAATCCGCCTGGCGTCTGAGAAACGTCGGGATATCGTACTTCTCCTCATCCTCCGCAAGCGGTGTCGAGCTGAAGTTGACCTTGCTCAACGGCACGGTCTCGACTTCCTCACTCCCTTGTTTCTTTCGCTGCCATGTCGGCGTATCCAGATCGTCGATGATAGTCCCGAGATGAACGACCTTTTTCTTGGGCGTAAAATTCGGCGTCGGCGTCACACTGGGGATCAGGGGCTTGCGCTCCTCTCTGAGGGTCTCCTGGACGACTTCTCCGAAGCCCGTGGCAATGACAGTGATGCGAATTTCGTCCGTTATGGTTTCATCGATCACCGCGCCAAATATGATGTTGGCGTCCTCATGGGCCTCTTCCTGGATCATCGAAGCAGCCTCATTGACCTCGTGCAGACAAAGATCCGAGCCGCCCGTGATGTTGATCAGGACACCGCGCGCGCCCTGAATCGACACATCTTCAAGCAAGGGGCTCGAGATCGCTCTCTGCGCCGCCTCAATGGCCCGGTTGTCGCCGCCCGCCGATGCGGCGCCCATGAGCGCCAGCCCCATTTCAGCCATGACCGTGCGCACGTCGGCAAAATCGAGATTGATCAGGCCGGGCGTGATGATCAGGTCCGAAATACCGCGCACCGCCTGCAACAAAACATCATCGGCATTTTTAAAGGCCTCGAGCATTGTGGTTGTCTTCGCGGCGACGCTCAACAGGCGTTGATTAGGAATCACGATCAACGTGTCGACGCTCTTTTTGAGTTCCTCGACTCCTTCCTCCGCCTGCTTCATTCTCTTTTTTCCCTCGAACAGAAACGGCTTGGTCACCACCCCGACCGTTAGAGCGCCCACTTCGCGCGCGAGTCGAGCCACCACCGGAGCACCCCCCGTACCCGTACCGCCCCCCATCCCGGCAGTGATAAAGATCATGTCCGAGCCCTCCAGGTACTCTTTGATCTGATCTTGATTTTCCAGCGCCGCCCTGCGACCGACTTCCGGATTGGCTCCCGCGCCGAGACCTTTGGTGACCAACCCGCCGAGCTGGACCTTCACCGGCGCATAGCTCGCCTGCAGCGATTGAGCATCGGTGTTTGCCACCATAAAATCAACGCCGGAGAGTTTGGCACCGATCATCGTATTAACGGCGTTGCCGCCACCGCCACCGATGCCGATGACCTTGATACGAGCGGATAATTGACACTCATCTACGAGCTCAAACATTTGGGGCTCCTCCTTCTCAAATGAAAAATCTGATTGTGCAACTAAAAGAACTCACTGAACCATTCCGACATCCGGTTTTTGACCTTGTAAAAAATCTTGTCATCGCGAATGCGAAAAAAGTTTCGCTCCTGACGCTTCATGCCGTAGAGCACCAACCCGACGCCGGTGGCGTAGACGGGACTGGAGATCACATCAACGAGGCCACCCACCCGGGCCGGGACTCCCAGTCTGACGGGCATACCAAATATCTGCTCGGCCATCTGGACAGCCCCCGGAAGCAACATCGATCCGCCGGTCATCACCACGCCCGATGCCAGAATGTCCCCATATCCCGACTTGACGATTTCGCCGTAGACGAGGTGAAAAACTTCTTCGAGACGCGGTTCGATAATTTCGCAGAGAATCTGCCGTGAAACCGTACGTTCCGTTCGACCAGCCACGCCGGGGACTTCGACCCTTTCATCGCGAGTCACCATTGAGGGCTTGGCATAGCCGTATCTCAGCTTGATACGCTCGGCGTCCCCGAACGGCGTGCGCAATCCGGCCGCGATGTCACCGGTCACGTGGTTGCCGCCGATTGCGAGAACCGCGGTATGCTTGACAGTACCGTCGTGAAAAACTGCGAGATCGGTCGTGCCGCCCCCCATATCGACCAGCGCCACACCAAGCTCGCGTTCCTCGTCGGTAAGAACCGCTTCAGCCGAAGCCAGCGGCTCCAGAGCGATGTCCGCAACGTTCAGACCCGTGCGGTTGCAGCACTTGACGATATTTTGCGCCGACGTCACGGCCCCGGTGACAATATGCACCTTTGCTTCCAAACGCACACCCGACATGCCCAGCGGATCTTTGATGCCGTCCTGGTCATCGATAATGTATTCCTGCGGTAGGATATGCAGAACCTCACGGTCCATTGGAATGGCCACAGCCTTGGCGGCATCGATGACGCGGTCCACGTCGCGTTGAGTCACTTCCTTGTTCTTCACAGCCACGATGCCATGGCTGTTGAATCCTTTGATGTGCCCCCCCGCAATGCCGGTGAAGACCGTGTTGATTTCGCAGCCGGCCATCAGTTCCGCCTCTTCGACGGCTTTCTTGATCGCGCTCACCGTGGTCTCAATGTTGATCACCACGCCCTTGCGCAATCCGTGCGACGGCCGCGAACCCAGACCAATAATTTCGCTGCCTCCTTCAGTCATTTCGCCGACAATGGCGCATACCTTGGAAGTGCCGATATCCAAACCGACGACGATGCTATGCTTTTTTGCCATGATCCAGTTGATGTCTCCGTCTCTTTACCGTGGGTAAAATGGATTGGCACGGAGCTGCCTGACTCCCGCCTCCCGTATCCTGCGGCCGCACGCCCAAAGGGCCGGGATGTCCACTGTTATTACTTCCGATTGCTTTTTCTCAGGCGCGTCACCACTTGATCGCGAAAACTGACGTCCACAGAAGCCAACCGGTCCTCATGCCCTTTCCACAGCGACAACACGCGATCCAATCGTTGGAGTTTTCCCTCCCAATCGCCCCAGCCCAGGCGCATGGCCACCGGATAAGCGGTGGTATAGACGACCAGACGATCCGGCGCCTCAAAGTGAATCTCGGATAGCATGTGCGAATCTTGCGCCATGAGCTCACCGACCCGGACGGCATCCTGAATTCTGTTGCGCAATCCCGCGCTGCCATTCGCGAGATCCTCCGGCTTGAACCCGGTGAGCAAGGGGAAGTGCACTTTTTCACCGCGGCCGACTTCCTTGAACACAATACCGTCGCTATCCACGTAGTAGAGCTTTCCCATCGCCACGATTGCTTTGGGCTCGCGCTCCTCGACTTCAATCACGACGCGTCGGGGAAATTCGCGCCGAACCAGAACCCGACGCACCCAGGGCAGGCGGGCGATTTTCTGTTCGATTACCGCAGGCTCGATGTTCCAGAGGTTCATGCCCTGCTTGAGTCCGGCCATGGCGATAACTTCATTGCCGCCGATCTTCTCGCCGCCGCGGACGTGAATCTCTCGAACGGCAAAATAGGGGTTCTCCAACACAAAGGCGCGGCCCTCGACCAGCGCCGGCGGAACCGATGCGCGAAAATAATAGAGCGAGGAGGCGACGGCGAGTACAACCAAAATACCGGCCGTAGCGGATGAGCGCCGCCAGCGGCGCGTCGTATGTTTTCGATTGTCTCTTCCGTAAAGCAAAAGCGGCATAATGCTACCCTCTCTAAGCTGCCGGCCAATCTCCCAGCAGGCGGACTTCCGGCACCAGTTCGATGCCGAACTGTCGTCTTACCTCGGCGCGTGCCAGTTCCATCAAGCCGCGTACTTCCACCGCTTTCGCGCCGCCAAGATTCACAATAAAATTCGCGTGCCGCTCGGAAATTTGCGAACGGCCTATTTTCCTTCCTTTGAGACCGGCAGCCTCGATCAGGCGGCCGGCAAAATCCCCCGGCGGGTTGCGAAACACTGACCCGCAATTGGGATAACCGGAGGGCTGGCTGCTTCTGCGTCTGGCGACGAGCTCGCGAACCTTAAAACTAACGACATCCGCGGGCTCGCGGCTGAGCTGCAGGTGCACTCGCGTTACGATGCTGCCCAGCGGCAAATGCGAATCGCGGTAAGTAAAGCTCAACTCATGTCGCCTGAAACGAAACGGCTCGCCGTGACGAGTGCTTCCTTCCACCTCCTCGACGATCTTCTCGAACTCAGAACCGTACGCGCCTGCATTCATGACAAGCGCGCCTCCAACCGTTCCGGGAATGCCTTCGGCGAACTCGAGACCGGCGTATCCGCGGCGGGCAGCCTGGCGCACCAGCTGCGTGAGCGCGCAAGCCGCGCCGATTTGCCCGCGCACCGCATCTCCCTCCTCGCGCCATTCCATGCGCTTGAATTCTCCCGCCAGATGAATGACCGCTCCCCGGATCCCTTCGTCGCTGATCAATACATTGCTGCCGTTTCCCATGAGGCAAAGAGGCACGCCATATTCCCCGAGAACCCGCAACAAGCTCGCCAAACCCGGCCCGCTATCCACTTCGACGAAATAATCCGCCGCCCCGCCGATTTTGATCGCCGTACGGGGCGCCAAAGGCTCGGCAACCTTCACCTTCATGCCGCCAATGAGCTTCAACTCGGCGAGCAAAGACTGATGGACTGCGTTTTCTCTCATCAAAAGCCCATTGGAGTCATGGAGTAGTGGAGTGTTGGAGTATTGCGCCCTCTCCCAACCCATTACTCCATCGCTCCACTTCTCTGTAACTCTTTGACCAACGCTTCGCCGATCTTGTAGACGTCGCCCGCCCCCAGCGTAAGAACGATGTCCCCGCAACCCAACCGCGGCGCCAGCTGCCGGGCGATCTGGCTTTTGTCCGCAACGAACTCGACATCGAGATGCCCTTTTCGCTTGATCGCCTGATACAGAAGTTCACCGTTGATCCCGACAATCGGATCTTCTCCGGCAGGATAGATCTCGGTCAGAATGAGCCGATCGGCGCCCTCGAAGGCGGTCAGAAATTCGTCAAACAAGTCCTGGGTTCGGCTATAGCGATGCGGCTGGAAGACTACCGTCAACGGCCGTCTCCAGCTGTCCCGGATGGCCCCGATCGTCGCTCGGATTTCCGCCGGATGGTGACCATAGTCGTCGATGACCGTGATGCCATTCGGTTCTCCCTTGATTTCAAAGCGGCGATGAATTCCGGAAAACTGATCGAGTGCTTCGGCGACATGCCGGAACGGAATCTCCAGTTCGTGGGCGACGGCAACTGCGGCCAAAGCGTTGGTCGCGCTGTGGCGGCCCGGCACGTGCAGCCGCAAGGAGCCTAGCCGTTTGCCGCGGTGTAGCACCGAGAACTCCACGCCGGTGGACTTGAACGTCAACTCCTGCGCGGAAAAATCAGCATCGGCGGAAAGACCATAGGTGGCAAACCGCTTCTTCACCTTGGGCAGCAACGCTTGCACATTGGCGTTGTCCAGGCACAAGACGGAAAGACCGTAAAAAGGCACCTTGTTGATGAAATCCAAAAAACTTTCGCTCAGCCGCTCCATGGTCTGATGAAAATCCATATGTTCGCGGTCAATGTTGGTCACGACGGCGATGGTGGGCGAGAGTAGCAAGAAGCTGCCGTCACTTTCGTCAGCCTCGGCGACGAGTATTTCGCCCTGTCCGATCTTCGCGTTGGTTCCAAGCATGCGAACTCTCCCGCCGATCACCATCGTAGGGTCCAAGCCGGCCGCGCTGAGCGCCGCGGCAATCATGGAAGTGGTCGTCGTTTTCCCATGGCTGCCCGCGATGGCGATGCCATGTTTCATGCGCATCAGCTCGGCCAACATTTCCGCCCGCGGAATGACGGGGATCTGGCGCCGCCGCGCTTCGAGAACCTCGGGGTTCGAATATTTCACCGCCGTCGAGATCACCACCACCGATGGGCTCCCGCACAGGTTTTGTTCCTGATGCCCGACGTAAACTTTCGCTCCCAGCGAGCGCAAACGCTGCGTGATCTCGGTTTCTTGAAGATCCGACCCGGTGACGACATAGCCGAGATTCAGCAACACTTCGGCAATGCCGCTCATGCCGATGCCGCCGATGCCGACAAAGTGAATACGGTGTTTCTTTTGCGATATTTGTTTCGTCATCCTCAACTACTCGCGCCCGCCAGCGCATAACACTCGCTGACGATTCGCCCCGCCGCATCGGGCCGCCCCAGAGCGCGGGCCGCCGCGGCCATCGCCTGGATGCGCCCGGGCTCGGCGACATACCGGCGCAAGCGCTGCGCCAGGATGGTGCCGCTCAGCTCGCGATCGAGAATCATTTCGGCCGCTCCTCGATCGCGCAACGCTTCCGCATTCCAACGTTGATGGTCATCGATGGCGTACGGGTAGGGTACCAGGACCGCCGCCTTGCCGTAGGCGGTGAGTTCCGCCACCGTGCTCGCGCCGGCACGGCAGATCACCAGATCGGCTTTCGCGTAGGCTTCATCCATCTTGTCGATGAAGGGCAAAACCTCGCACTCAAAGGGAAGCGCTGCATAAGCCTGTTGCACGGAAGAAAAATCCGCCTGCCCGGTCTGGTGAATCACCCGTAGCAGAGTGCCGAGAGCCTGCAATTGGGCGAGTGCCTCGACGGCCGCAATATTGACTCGGTGCGCTCCCGCGCTGCCGCCGAATATCAACAGCGTAAATTTCGCACTACGCTCAACCTGCGGAAGCGTCCGCCACCGCACCGGATTGCCGCTGTCCGTGACGCGCGCTCGGGGAAAGTAGCCGCCGCTCTCAGGATACGCAGTGAAGACCCGGTCAACGATTCGCGCGAGCGTCCGATTCGTAAACCCGGGACGCAGGTTCTGCTCCATGATGGCGCAAGGCAGGCGTCTGAGCTTGGCGGCGAGCACACACGGTCCCGCAGCATAGCCCCCTAGCCCGATGACAAGGTCCGGTCGAAACCTCCGTATAATCGTGAGCGAGCGGCAAAGTCCTGCGGGTACGCCATAGAGAGCATCCAGCCACCCGCGCAAACCTCTTCCTTTGAGCCCTTTGACCGGAATCATCTCGAGGGTAAAGCCCTCGGCCGGAATGATTCTTCTCTCGATGCCCTGTGCCGTACCAACAAACATAATTGTCGAATTCACGTCCCGTTGTTGAAATTCACGAGCAACGGCCAGGCCGGGGAATAGATGACCGCCCGTTCCTCCGCCGGCCAGAATCACGCGCACGCCTACACTCTCCGCCGTGACAGACCCAGCAGAATTCCCACCTCCGTCAAATTGACGACCATGGCGGAGCCGCCGTAGCTGATGAACGGAAGCACCAGACCTTTAGTCGGCATCAGTCCCATCACCACGCTCATATGAATCAGCGCCTGCAGCCCCAGCAAAACCGTCAAGCCGAACGCCAGATAGTGCTCAAATGGCTCTTCAATACGGGCCGTGAGACGGAGACCGCGCGCAATGATGATCGCGAACAGCGCCAGAACCAGCATTGCGCCAAGCAGACCTAACTCCTCTCCAATAACCGAGAACACGAAGTCGGTATGCGCCTCGGGAAGGTAGAAAAGTTTCTGCCGGCTTTCGCCCAGACCTCGGCCCCACAGCTGTCCGGAGCCAAAGGCGATGAGGGATTGAATCACCTGAAAACCGCTGCTCGATGGATCGCGCCACGGGTCTATGAACGTTAGCAAGCGCCGCAAGCGGTATTCGGCCGACACCATGACATAGATCAGCAGCGGTAGCGCGATCAGGCTGGTCGCCATGAGATGGGAAACGCGCGCGCCACCGACGAACAGCATTGTGTACAGCAACGCTCCCAAAATAATCGCTGTGCCGAAATCCGGCTCGAGCAGGAGCAACCCCAAGACAACGCCGGCGACGAGCAAATGCGGCAGAACACCAATGGCAAAACTGCGCATGTGCTCGTCTTTTTTGGCCATCGAATGTGCGAGGTAAACAACGACCGTCAGCTTTGCCAGCTCCGCAGGTTGGAAAGCAAAGCCGGGCAACATCAGCCAGCGCCGGGCACCGCCGCGCGCCAAGCCGATGCCTGGAACCAACACCAGCACCAGAACGAAAAGAGTCAGGCCAAGCAGTGGATAAGCCAGCCGGCGGTAGAGAGAGGCCGGCACAAAGCAGCACACCACAAGGCCTATCAAACCCACTCCCATCGCCAGCAACTGCTTGCGAAAAAAATACGTCCCATCGGCAAAACGTTCTTGAGAGTAGAGATAGCTCGTGCTCAGGACCATGGTGACTCCAAGGGCCAGCAAACCAGCCACCGCGAGGACAATCCACTTATCGACCGCCAAGCCATCCCTCATAGCCCACTGACCAAGCTCTTAAACAGCTCTCCCCTCTCCGCATAGTTGCGAAACATGTCAAAGCTCGAACAGGCGGGTGACAAAAGCACCACGTCGCCCGCCTGCGCATGTGCCACCGCGTCACGCACAGCCGCCTGCAGATCCTCGACGAGGGTCGTTTCGCTCAAGTGGCCGACGGCGGCGGCGATGGTGTGCTTGGCCGCACCAAATAGAATGAGCCGTTTAACCCGCTGCCGGATTTCCGCTCGCAACACGCCATAGTCTCCGCCCTTGTCTACGCCGCCGGCGATGAGGATCACCGGCGCTGAAAAACTCGCCAGCGATTTGACTACCGCGCCAACATTGGTCCCTTTGGAATCGTTGTAGTAGCGCACACCGTCCTTTTCGCACACAAACTCGAGCCGGTGCGGCAAGCCGGGAAAGCGCTCGAGCGTTTGCTGGATCGCGGTAGCGGAAACCCCTGCTGCCTTTGCCGCCGCCACCGCCGCCATCATGTTCTCGAGGTTGTGTACGCCACGAACTTTTACGCGGTCGAGAAAAAATCTTTCTTCGCGCCCACTCTGACGCCAGACGATCTCGTTCTCGGTTGCAAAGACTCCGTTAGAAACTTCCGCAAAGCCGAACGAAATGACTTGCGAACGCAAGCGCGGCCGCATGGCCCAAACCACTGGATCATCGCGGTTGAGGACGGCCGAATCCTCTGTGCTCTGGGCCTGAAAAATGCTCTCTTTGGCACGGCAATAATCGGCAAACGTGGCATGGCGGTCCAAATGATCCTCGGTCACGTTTAATAACACGGCGATTCGCGGCCGGAACTGGCGCGTCCATTCCAGCTGAAAACTGCTGATTTCCACCACACCCCACTCCCAATCGCCATCGACAAAACCGATGAGCGGCGCGCCGATATTCCCGCCGACAAAAACCTTGCAGCCGTGCGCCGCCAATAGTTCGCCCAGGAGTGTCGTGGTTGTGCTCTTCCCATTGGTGCCGGTAACGGCGATGAGCGGCACACTCGAGAAGCGATAGGCTAGCTCGATCTCGCTCGTGACCTCAGTGCCTCGCGCGAGGGCCTCTTCCAGGAGTGGATTGGTCGCCGGCACGCCGGGGCTGGGGACCACGAGATCCTTGCCGTCGAGCCAGCTTCGTTCCTCGCCGCCCAGGCGGTACTCAATTGGAAGTCCGACGAGGTTCTCCATCTCCGCTTTCAACTCTCGTTCCGTACGGCAATCGCTCAACCACACCTCGGCCCCGCGGCTGACGAGAAAGCGCGCGCATTCTCTGCCCGTGCGCGCCAGGCCCAGAACCAACACTGTTTTGCCTTTGAGATCCATGCATCAGCGCCGTCGCTTACCTCAATTTGAGGGTGCTTAACGCGATCACCGCGCAGATAAACGAGATGATCCAGAAACGCACGATAATTTGCGGCTCCTTCCAACCCTTGAGCTCATAGTGATGATGAATCGGCGCCATCAGAAAAACTCGCTTGTGCCGCAGTTTGTAGGAGGCAACCTGAAAAATGACCGATAGTGCCTCCATCACAAACACGCCGCCGACAACGATGAGCAGAATCTCGTTTTTAGTCATGACCGCGACCACGCCGATAGCGGCACCCAAGGCCAGGGAACCGACATCGCCCATGAACATTTGGGCGGGATAGGCGTTGTACCAAAGAAAACCTAAACCTGCGGCAACGACGGCGGCGCAAAAAACGCTCAACTCGCCGACTCCCGCGACGTACGGGATCTGCAGATATTCGGCGAAGTTCCAATGACCGGTGACGTAGGCGATAAAACCGTAGGTGCCGGCGGCGACCATCACCGGCCCGATCGCCAGCCCATCCAGCCCGTCGGTCAGGTTGACGGCATTGGAAGTGCCCACGATGACCAGCATGGCAAACAGGATGTACCAGGCGCCAAGATCGGGGCGAAGGTTTTTAGCGAACGGGATGCCGATCTCCGTACTGAACTTCGGATAGTAGAACAGCGCCAATGCAACGACTAAAGCGATGGCGAATTGCGCCGCCAACTTATGCCGCGGCGCCAGGCCTTTGCTGTTCTTGCGGCTAAGCTTCAGATAGTCATCGGCAAATCCCACCACGCCAAAGCCAACCGTGGCCAGCAGCGCGAGCAGCACGTAGGGATTGGCGATATCCGCTAGCAGGAGCGTTGATAACGCAAGCGCCAGGATGATGATCGTGCCGCCCATCGTCGGCGTGCCGGCTTTGCTCGAATGATTGGCCGGGCCGTCTTCGCGAATCTGCTGGCCGATTTGCTTTTTTGTAAGAGCGCGGATCAGCCACGGACCCAGGATGAACGAAATCACGAGCGCCAAAAGCGCCGCCATGGCAGCGCGAAAGGTGATATAACGAAAGACATTAAAGCCGGAGTAGGTGGTGTGAAGCGGAAACAACAAATAATACAGCAAACTCATTCTCCTAAGCCGGATTCTACTTCATTTGCAAAACTAGCTAGCCGCGGATGATTCACAGTCTTCAGCCGGCCAAGCACCATCCAAGTCATTGTACCTATGCACTCCTGTGCTATCGCCTCAGCACTCATCGTTCGATTACGGTGTGTCACGTTTTTCCCTCTACGTTAGTCCCGGCTAAAAACCGGACATCGGGAAGTTCAAATCAACTTTGAGCTGCCCCTAGTTCGCGCAACACGGTCTCCATCTTCATCCCGCGCGAGCCTTTCAGGAGCAGCCAATCACCGCGTTTCAGCCGCGCCCTGAGAGCCCGCGCTATATCGGCGTGATCCCGACCGATGAAAATCTGCTCCGGCCGCATGCCGCCACGCAGAGCGCCTGACCGGACCCGGGGAGCCTGAGATCCAAGAAGGTAAAGGCCATCGATACCTGTGGCGGCCGCCGCCGCGCCGAGCCGTAAATGCTCGGTTCGGCTTTTACTGCCCAGCTCAAACATGTCACCCAGAACTGCGAGCTTTTTTTTCCTGCAGTCGATTTCGGCCAGCGTGCGGATCGCCGCGCTCATGGAAGCCGGATTGGCGTTGTAGGCGTCGTTGATAATACCGATACCATTCCACGTTCGTACCTGCATGCGCATGGCAAAGGGTTTGGCACGCTCGAGGCCACGGCAAATGACGTCCGGCGGCACGCCCAAACCATGAGCCAGCGCCGCTGCCCCCGCCGCGTTATGGAGGTTGTGGCGACCGATGAAGTTGATTCTGACATCAGATCTGCGCCGGCCGACCCACAGCGTGAAACGCATTCCTTGCGCCGCCACGAAGCGCGGCCGCTCCACCCGTACCTCTCCCCCCTGACCATAAGTGATCTTGCGGCCCTCGAATCGTTCACCGAGCCGTCGCACCCATGGATCTTCGAGATTCAGCGCAATGGCTCCGCCGGGACGGATGCTCCTAAAAAGCGAGCCTTTTTCGCGCGCCACTCCCGCCAGGCTGTTCAATCCCTCCAGGTGAGCGGCGGCCACGGAAGTAATGATTCCCATGTCCGGGTCGGCGATTTCGGCCAAACGTTTTATCTCCCCGGGACGATTGGTTCCAAGTTCCACCACGGCGACGCGATGATTTTTTCGCAGGCGCAGCAGAGTGAGCGGCAAGCCCACGAGGTTGTTAAAGTTGCCTTCCGTCTTCAAAACCCGGCCGCGCAGCGATTCGCCCGCGAATGTGGCTGCTTCGAAAATCGCTGCGATCATTTCCTTAGTGGTGGTTTTCCCGTTGGAACCCGTGATGGCCAAAACCTTCGGCGCCAGTTTCTGCCGGCGAAAGTGCGCCAGATCGCCCAACGCCTTCAGCGTGTCCGGCACACGCACCACGCTGGCCTTTCTTGTAACGGACGGGGGCATGTTTCGGTGAACGATGATGCAGGCCGCGCCCCGTCGCGCGGCTTCACCAACGAATTGATGCGCGTCAAATCGTTCGCCCTTGAGAGCGACGAAAACCGCTCCTTTCTTCACTTCCGCAGATGCTGTGACGATCTCGCCAAAATTCTTTTTTCCGCTATCGCGGACAATCCGTCCGCCCGTGGCTGACAAAATCTCGTCTTGTTTCCATCCCATTTGCGCTTTTCAATACCCTCGATGTTCCCTCTGGAAGCCTCGCGCTACGCGCTCTGAGCTTGACGCTTCGCGTGTGCGAGCCGGTTCGCTTCTTCGCGCGCCACTACCCGATCGTCAAAAGGGATGCGCTTGGATCCCAAAATCTGATAGTCCTCGTGCCCTTTTCCCGCGATCAACACGACATCGCCCGCACGCGCCAGCGCCAGCGCCATGTGAATGGCCTTTCTCCTATCCGACTCCACGCAGTACCCGGAAGTCTCGCGTCTCGGGTCTCGCGTCTCGAGTTCGGCAACTTGAGACCCGAGACCCGAGACCTGAAACCGTGCTCCACCCGCTTTCTGAACGCCGCCTTCGATCTCTGCCAAGATAGCTCCTGGCTCCTCTGTGCGCGGGTTGTCAGACGTTATCACCACGACATCACTTAGACGCGCCGCAAGCTCGCCCATCAATGGTCGTTTCCCCCTGTCGCGGTCGCCGCCGCAGCCGAAAACGGTCAACAGTCTCCCCCGTGTCAAGGGTCGTGCGGCGCCGAGCACTTTCTCCAGCGCGTCCGGTGTATGCGCATAATCAACCAGGATGGAAATCCCAAGCTCGTTCGGAACCTTTTCGAGCCTGCCGGGCACCGACCGGATCTGCTCAATGCCTTTGGCAACCGCTGCCGGCGGCAAGCCCAATGCAAACCCGACGCTTGCACCGGCCATAATGTTTTGCAGGTTGGCCGCGCCGAGCAAGCGCGATGAAAACGCGAGAGATTCGCCCCTGAGGCGCAATTTTCCTCTGAGTCCTTCAACATCGTTCTCAACGTTGAGAGGATAGGTGTCTCCCTGAGGACTTGCGCCATAGCTCCACACGTCAACGTCATCGTGCCGGAGCTCGGCCGCAAGGCCGCACCCATGCGCATCGTCGCCGCAAATAACGCCCGCTTTCTTCCGCTTGGCGCTGTTTTTAAGGTGATCGGCGAACAGAAGGCGCTTGGCCGAAAAATAATCACCCATATCGCGATGATAATCGAGATGATCGCGAGACAGATTGGTGAATACCCCAATATCAAGATGGACGCCGCGCACCCGTTCTTGGACCAGCCCGTGAGAAGAGACTTCCATAACGACGGCGCTTACGCCTGCGCAGAGCATCTCGGCCAGTAGCGCCTGCAGATCGGGTGATTCCGGAGTGGTGTGGGGGGAGGGAATCTCGCGCCCGCAATAACGATAGTTGACGGTTCCAACCACCCCCACGTGAAAGCCAGCGGCGGCCAGGATCGATTCCACAAGATAACTCACGGTGGTTTTGCCGTTTGTACCGGTAACGCCAACGACGATCATTCGGGTGCTGGGCGAGCCATAGAAGTGACTGCTCCACAAACCCATCACTCGGCGCACATTGTTCACCCGGATCACGGTGGCCGAGCGCGGCCACGCTCGTTCACTCTCCACCACAACGGCTGACGCGCCGCGTCGGCAAGCCTCGTCGACAAAGTTATGCCCATCGAGGGTTTCCCCCGAAACGGCAAAAAAAACGTCCCCCGGCTGTGTCTTGCGCGAGTCGTAGCTCAGTCCCGTTATCTCACGTTTACAGTCGCCGTTGGCCTCTTGAACCTCCCCGAGTACCAAAAACTTGTCCAGCAGCATTCCCATTAACCTTTAAGATTCAAAACTATCACCTCGTCATCGCTCCACCGCCGGCCGGCAGGGGGTGATTGCTCGACGACATAGCCGTTGCCGTGCATTTTCACACTCACCCTCAACGCCCGCGCTTTCTCTACCGCCTGGCGCAGGCTGAGGCCGACAAAGTCGGGTACGGCCGCAGGATCACCACTGGCCAATGTGGCATGATCGATTTTGGGGATACGCCGCACCGACTCCTCGGCGCGACGGCTAAGCGATGGGACAAGATCGGCATTGCGCGGGGGAACAACCAGGTGCCGCAGCGCGCCGCGGGCAATGTTGCGAAACGCGGGCGCCGCCACGACGCCGCCGTAGACATTCACTTCAGGCTCGTCGATCAAAACCAACATGACCAACCGTGGGTCATCTGCCGGCACGAAGCCGATGAATGAGGCTACCCGTTTGCGCGCTGAATAGCCACCATTAACCAGATCCGCTTTTTGAGCCGTTCCGGTTTTGCCTGCGACCTCAAAGCCCTCGATATTAGCCATGACCCCGGTGCCGCCCTCGTTGGTCACCTCTTTGAGCATGGTGGCAACCGATTTCGCGGTTTTTTCAGAGATCACGCGCCGCACTACGTGCGGTTGGTTTTCCGCTAACACCTCTCCCCGAGCGCTGACCACGCGACGAACGACATACGGGCGCATCAACAACCCGCCGTTGGCAATGGCGGCATAGGCTATGACCATCTGCATTGGTGTGGTCGAGATCCCTTGTCCAAACGCATGTGTGGCAAGGTCGATGGCCGCCCACCGCTCGGGCTTGCGCAATAAACCGGCAACTTCCCCGGGCACATCGATGTCCGTCAACTGGCCAAAACCAAACCTTTCAATGTATTTGAAATAGCGCTCTTTCTTCAGTTTCTCCGCCACCTTAGTAAAGCCGATGTTGCTCGACACCTGGAGGATCTTGGAAAACGGCAACCAGCCGTGCGGGTGTGTATCGTTAATAATCCTGCCGCCGAAGACATACCTGCCCATCTCGCAATAGAGTAGATCTTCCTTCCCCACCACTGCTTCTTCCAGAGCAGCGGCGGCAAGGATTGTTTTAAACGTTGAGCCTGGCTCAAAGCTGTCGGCGACGGCACGGTTGCGCCGCTGATCAGCCGTAGCCTTGGAAAATTTGTTCGGATTGAAGGCGGGATAATTGGCCAACGCCAGCACCTCTCCAGTGAATGGCTCCACCACGATGACAACTCCCGCCTTGGCCCGGTATTTGGCAATCGTTGTCTCCAATTCTTTTTCCGCGAGATGCTGGATGCCCGTATCCAGAGTCAAATGGATGTCGCCGCCTGGAGGAATCTGCAGCCCTTCGACGCCATGCACGAGAACGCGTCGGCCAAGGGCGTCACGCTCAATGACGGAGGAACCCGTTTCTCCTCTGATGTAATCGTTGTACTGGAGTTCCAAGCCCTCGAGCCCTTCGGCATCACGGCCAACAAAGCCAATCAGATGGCCGGCGAGCTGGCCCTGTGGATAATAGCGATTGGGCTCGAAAAACATGCCAATGCCGTCAATATTCAATGCTTGGATCTTTTCTGCCTCGGCCGGCGTGATTTGTCTCTTGAGCCATACAAACGGTCTCTCAGCGGTGATCTTTTGGTTGACGTCCGAGACGCTGAGACCGAGAGCCGCAGCAAGGTGACGGCTGGCCCGTTCCGGATGTTGAATGCGATGCGGCCTGGCGTACACCGACTGCGCCTCCAGACTCAGTGCCAAAGGATCACCCGAGCGATCCAGCAGGGCACCGCGTTTGGGCTGGACAATCCACTCCTTTAAATGTTGGCGGTCGCCGAGATTTTTGAGCCGCTCTCCTTGCAGAACTTGCAGTTGAAATGCGCGGCCTGCGATTACCAGGAAAATGAGCAAGAACACGCCCCTGGCGATTCCGAGCCGTAAGCGGTTTCTCTGCAACGAGCGTCTCATGGCAAAATGATGACCTGACCTTTCTCGGGCGGTACCAGACCCAGGCGCTTGCGTGCCATCGCCTCCAACCGCGTGGGCGAGGTCAAAGTCGCCAACTCAACCTTCAACTCACGATTTTCCTGCTCCAGGCGGTTTTGCAGCTTGGTCGTAGTCGACAGCACATATCCCATGTGCACCACCTGTAGCCGGAGCCATACATAAAGCAGCGTAAACGCCACCAGGCCCAAGAACAGGAGCAAGGTTAACAGCGTATGCCGGCGCCGCCGGCTGATTCGATGACTCCTGCCCTGGCTGGGGACCGCGAGCTTTCGCGCCTGCGCAGTGGCCATAAGCTCGGTACGTCTAGATCCTTTCGATTGCGCGCAACTTTGCCGATCGTGCGCGCGGGTTATCTCTGGTCTCAGCCGGCCCCGGTGTAACGGGCCGCCGGGTGAGCAGCCGCGCTTTTTGCGTCCAACCACAAACGCATACCGGCGTGCGTGGCGGGCAAAGACAAACGCGGCTCCATTGCCGGAACGCTCTCTTCACCCGCGCATCTTCGAGCGAGTGAAACGAGATAATCACCATTCGCCCGCCTGTGGTCAGAATTTCGTAACCACGCTCAAGGAAACGATCGAGATGCTCCAGCTCGCGATTGACGGCGATGCGAATCGCCTGGAAAACCTGAGTTGCGGGATGATGATCACGGTTACGCGTGCCCTTAACGCGCGTGACAAGCTGCGCAAGCTCGGCCGCCGTTTCGATGGGCTGGTTTTGACGGGCATCAGCAATAGCGCGCGCGATTCTGCGTGCTTGTCGCTCCTCACCGTATTCTCTGAAGATGCGCTCAAGCTCGCGCACAGCAAACGTGTTGACGATCTGATACGCGTCCAGTGACTGCCGGCGGTCCATGCGCATGTCGAGACGGCCTTCGCTGCGGAAACTAAATCCCCGCTCAAAAGACTCCAGTTGGTGCGACGAGACGCCGAGATCCAACACGACCCCGTCGACAGTATGCCAGCCTATTTCGTCAAGAACCTCCTTCGCCGACGCGAAATTGGCCCGGCGAATCGTCAGCCTGTCGCCGAACCTCGCCAGGCGACCTTGAGCCGCCGTGATTGCCTCATCGTCCCAATCCAGCCCCAAGACTTGACCGTCGGGGCTGCTCTCAATCAGAAGCTTCTCCGCATGACCGCCGCCTCCCAGAGTCGCATCCAGATACCGTTTATGCGGCTCCGGGCGAAGAAGGCCCATCGCCTCCTGGACCAATACGGTAACATGCGCGAATGCCATTTAGTGGCTGGTTCCGTCTCCCTCCCAATCTTCGTCGAAGCTTTCTATTGCGTCTTCCAGGGAGGTGTACTCCTCGAAAAATCTATCCATGCCGACCACTTTAAAAATGTCCCTGAGAAAGGGGCTCATCCCGGCCAGCTTGAGGTCGCCGTTTAGATTTCTAAGAAGCTTCAGCCGCTCCAGGAGAACTCCAATGCTGAGATAGTTAATGTGATCCACCGATTTCAAGTTGAGAATGACCTTCGTGCGCTCCTTTTCGATCAAAGATCCAATCGCTTCTTTGATCCGAATCATCTCGCGAAAATCGATATCACCGGTGACATCGAGCACCGAAATATCCTGAATAGGTTTTCGCATCAGCATTCGTTGATCTCCTTCCTCGACTCAGCAGTGGTTTTCTCCCACGTTTCCTACAATCCCAAGTCACCGAGAAAATCGGGATCCTGCATCAGCTTGTCTTCAGCATCGGTGAAAATCTTTTTCCACGCGTCGTGGTCCCACACGCGAAACTTTTCAAGCGCCGCAACCAGAACAACGTCACGCTTGATGTCCGCGTATTTGCGCAGCAACGGCGGAATGAGAATGCGTCCCTGTTTGTCCACTGCACATTCGCTCGCGCCGCCGAGATAGTAGTTTTGAAACATCACCATCTTGCGATCGAACTTCGGTTTCTTGCGAACCTCATCTTCGAAACGTATCCACTCGTCTAGCGGGTAGACGTCGAGACAGCGCACGCCGTCGACAACAAAATTCGTAATCATCAAGCGCTCGTCGCCTTTGCCAAGAAGCACTTCGCGAAATTTTACCGGAATACTGAGTCTGCCTTTACCGTCGAGAGTGTGTTCGAAGCTGCCGCGAAACATACGCCAGATCCACTTTTAAGTAACTTGATGGGAAAATTTCCCACTTTTTCCCACCTAGGCGCCACTTATAGCCTTACGACTTTTAACTGTCAATAAAAAAGTGGCAGCATCACAACATATTTTTCCTTTCGTTTTCACTTCGTTTGCCTCTCTGTAATTGAACTTGCTGGCGGGAGAAAAACGCTCGCGATCGAGTCCCTGCAAGCATTGTGTGTTCCCTCCAACGCACATATGAACGCCATACTCTCGAGGCAACAATTTACTATTTTGCTGTTTTTGCTTGATGATTAGCTGCCTGAAAATGAAGCAGCGGGGAGTTAAACGCGGTTGCTCAAAGTTCAACACGGAGCCTCGAAGATTGAACTTTGAATCTTGAACTCGGAACTCAGGAGGAAGGTGGGCTAAAGTGGATCGATAAGCCGGATTCTGTAGCGACACGTTAAACCGTATCGCAGCGATCATTCATCTTGCCCCTGGATTGCTCCAGGGATCGAGCGACCTTACCCGAGGGCTACGGGCGGACCACCCAACCCTCCTATTTGGTCTTGCTCCGGGTGGGGTTTGCCTGGCATCCGCCATTACTGGCGGACCGGTGAGCTCTTACCTCGCCTTTTCAACCTTGCTCTTCGCTGTTGGGCGAAGGGCGGTATGTTTTCTGTGGCACTTTCCTCCGATCTCTCGGAGCCGTCGTTAACGGCCACCCTGTCCTGTGGAGTCCGGACTTTCCTCTCTCCGCCCTGAGGGGCGGAGAGCGATCGCTTGATTCACTCTAGCCCAGGCGTTGTTTTAACGCCGCGTCGATACCTCGATTGGCCAAACGATCGGCGAGACGATTGGATTCTCGGGGCACGTGTACAATCCGATAAGCATCGAACTGCCGTAGTAACTCAACTGCATTCTGAAACAGGACCTTGAGCTTTTGGTCTTTCACTCGATATTCGCCGTTTAACTGACGCACCAGCAGTTCCGAATCGCTCTGCACACATACATGTTTTTTGCCCAATTCCAGCAAGGCTTTCAAGCCCAACAACAAGGCTTCATACTCCGCAACATTGTTGGTCGACCGACCCAAATAACGACTCAACTCCTTGACCACGGCGCCCTTTTCGTCAAAGATGACCGCGCCGCATCCGGCTTCGCCCGGATTGCCGCGCGCCGCCCCATCGATCATGACAAGCCATCCTTTTTCGGATCGCGGCATCGCCGATTACTTTTGCTTTTCAAGCTTCTGGTTTCTATGTCCCTTCAAGGCAAACCAGAGCCCCGATCATTCACGATGGCGGGTGGGTATCGAAGGGTAAGCCCCTGCGCGTCCAGTCCTCGCTTTGCGAGCAATTGTAAATCGCAAATTTCAAACTTCGGCGGCATCTCTGAGATCTGGAATTAGTGATCTGAGATGCCGAGCGCGCTAGGCGGATTTTTCGACTTCCGCCGACGGTCTGTAATAAAGAATCCGCTGGCAGCTGGGACAAAGGTTCACTTTCTCGCTCTTGATGATTTCATTCCACAGTTGGGGCGGTATATTCATGTAGCAGCCCTGGCAGATCCCGCCCGCCACTTCCACAACCGCCATGCCGCCGCGCCGCGCAAAAATAAGTTCGTAGCGTGAAATCAAATCTCCCGCTATCTGCGCCGCGATGCTCTGTCGGCGCTGCGACGCCTGCTTGACATCCGCTTCGATTCCCGAGATTCGCCCCTGAAGCGCTTCCTCGTTTTGCTTCCAGTGTTCCTGCAACTCGGCGACTTCTTGTTCTTTCGCGGATATTGCGGCCTTGAGCGAGTCCAGCTCTTCCAGCATCTTGATGATTTCTTCCTCCAGCTCGCCGTTGGCTTGTTTGATCTGATCGATCTCCCGCTGCAGCGCCTGAAGCTCTTTGGCATTTTTGATGCGGTTCATCCGCATCCGTCTGTCTATCGCCTTTTTTCCCTCTTCCTGGAGAGTACGGTCTTTTTCTAGTCTGGTTTTTTCCTTTTCCGTGAATGCCGTAACCAGGGACTCGGTTTCCTGCTTCCTGGTCTCGATCTCCTTTGCCTTTGTCTTAAGCTCGATCAGCAGCTGCTGCTTGAGGCCGGTTTGCTCTTTGATCTGCCGATCGACGCATTGCAAGGCGGCCAAGATTTCTATCTGTTCGCGCAATTTCGTGTCTCCTTTGACAAAAAAACAAATGCACCCTTGGAGGGTGCATTTGGTGCACGGGTTGCCGTGATTGATCACTCAGGGTTAATGGTTTGATTCGTCTTCTTGTCACTCCGGGTAACGCTCCTATAGCTTTTCTTAGCTCTATTTTTCCAGGTTGTCAAAAGCGAAAATCGGCGCCACTACAGCCCCATCTTTCCGGGATTCATGATATGGTTCGGATCGAGCGCGGCTTTGATCTGTCGCATCACCTCTAGACCGTAGCCGTGCTCTTCAGCCATGAGTGGCGCCAGTTTGATCCCTACCCCATGGGTGTACTCCATTGAGCCTCCCATTCTCTGGACGAGCCGTAGCAACTCGAAGACGCATTCCTCGAGCGTCAACTGCGCGGCGTGGTTGCCCCGGTCTTCGACGCCCAGACGCATAGACAAGAGTTCCGGCTGAATCCACAGACCGGTTTCTTGCAGGGAGACACCACGTTTTTTGACCACTGCGAAAGCCGCCTGTCTAAATGCCAGCACTTTGGATGCCGGCAACGCCACGTGGATCCAGTCGCGGAACACCCCATCTCGACCGCGCTCCCGTCGCTGGCGGCGATTGCGCATGAAATGCCTCGCGATATCGTGCCGCGCGCGCCAGAAAACCTGCGCTTCCTCCTCAGATGATTGCTTGCCACCATGCTCCGTGCACACGCGCAACGCCAGCTTCTCTTGGATGTCGACAATCTCCTCATGGCCCTCAAATCCGAGGTACAGAACCGCTCCGCCGTGATGGCCTGCGTCATCATCGCCGAAGTCGAGTAGCGCCGGTTTCAACGCGTGCAACGAGATTTGTTGAATCGCCGTAAAGCCGTGCTCGAAAGAGGGGAAGACAATGGTGTGCAGCGCGCGTCTTCGGGGTTGCGGGAATATCCTGATCGTCGCTTCGGTAACGATACCGAAGCATCCTTCGCCGCCAATCAGTAAGCGCTTGAGATCGAGGCCGACTGACGTTTTGGGGAGAGCGCGTATCCGCAGCACCTCCCCCAGAGGCAACACCGCCTCCAGCCCAAGCACCTGTTC
Organism: uncultured Syntrophobacteraceae bacterium; assembly: GCA_964410485.1. Taxonomy (GTDB): domain Bacteria; phylum Desulfobacterota; class Binatia; order UBA9968; family UBA9968; genus CAYPHJ01. Next base: position 45,084 of record CAYPHJ010000010.1, on the reverse strand, counting down.
ACCCATGGAGCCATACATGCCGGCGCGATAGCCGACACTATTAGTGGAAATGGCGCCTCCGATGGTCGCCACAGGAAGGGTCCAGGGGTCATGGCCGAGAATAAAGCCGTCCTCATTTACCCGTTTTTCGACGTTCTCTAAAACAGCTCCGGCTTGAACACGAGCCGTTTGCGCTTCCGCATCAATTTCGAGCACCTGCGCCATCAAGCGCAAATCGAGCACGATGGCGGGAGCAACCGACAAAGCGCCGCCCATCAGTCCGGAGCCGCCGCCGTAAGGAACAACGGGGGTTCTTTCCTCGTTTGCCAGCTGAACAATGGACCTAATTTCGTCGGTCGAGCACGGTTGCACGGTGCAAAGCGGCAATGTAATCGGCGGCCTATTGAGCGGATGTATCCGGCCCTCGCTCAAGGCATCCCACGACAGATCATCCAAATGTGTGAAGTCAGTAAACACCCGCGCCGGGTCTATCAAAGTTCGGAGCTTGTCGAGCAGATCCCCCATGGCCGGACGCGGCAATACATTCATTGCCCGCCCGGCAGCAACTATATCTCAATCACTGCAGGGGGGAAAGCCGAGTCTTGGGCTCAACGTTCAAGGTTCAAAGGCTACCGGATCGAAAACCTTGAACCGTTAATTTTGCACATTTGCACCCAAGGTGGTTTAACGTGAGCGCTCGGTGAACCGGCGGTTCAGTGATAGGTCGTGTCTGAATCATCATCCTTGCGGCCCGGAATGATCTGAAAACGCTTTCGCAAGCGGGCAAGACGCTGCCTGTCGCGATAAAGCTTCCAGTGGTCCCAGGGATTTCCCCAACGCAAATAGATATAGCCGAAAACCATGCCACCGAGATGAGCCAAATGAGCGATACCGCTGTGGGCCGAGGCCAGAGATGAGTGGAGCGCAATGGCCCCAATAATTATGATGAAGTATTTCATCTTCATCGGGAATACAAAGAAAAAAAGCACAGTCTGGTTGGGATAAATCAATGCGAAGGCGAGCAGAACACCGTAAATTCCGCCGGAGGCCCCTATGCTCGGTCCCATCTGTCCTGGGACAAAAAACGCGTTAAAAACACCTCCGCCAACGACGCAGACGAAAAAATATTTCAGAAAAAATTCGCTTCCCCAACGTCGCTCCAGAGTGCAGCCAAACATCCAGAGGGCGAGCATATTGAAGAGCAAGTGCCACAAATCGCCGTGGAAAAACTGATAGGTAAACAGCTGCCAAAAGTAAAACTCGTTCCAAACCCGAACCGGTACGAGACCGAACAGCCAAATGACCTCACGCGGGAGCACATACTGCTGCAAGACAAACATGCCGACATTAACGATCAGCAAAAGCTTCACCACCGGCGTCACGGGTCCAACGCCAAAGTTTGCATACCTGGCCTGATATTGCATCAATCTTCCACCCTCTCTTTTACTTAATCTCCAAGTAAGTCCCGGGATCTCGTCGCGCCGGTTTTCTTGAGTATAACGAAGCCCGTGCTGCGAACATAGCCCTTTGTAAAAGAGTGACCGGGGAGCGACGACCGCTTGCGCGGCTGTTCAAAGGTTGAACGGTTCAAAAGCTCAAGGTTGGGCAGATGAATTTCGGAGGAAGACGATCGGGCGGGTAGAGGGAAACTTGGAACCCGGAACTTGGAACTTCGAACCGCGCGCGCTGCGCGCGGAGGACCGACAACCTAGGACGGTGGTCTTCCGTCCATGGTCTCATCCCGGTCGCTCGTGCGTGACTTGAATTAACAGGACGATCTCGTATAGTTTGGCGGCCATGAGCCGCAGGGTAAAACTGACATCGCCAAGCCTAGACCCCCGCTCGCAGCGTCCTACAGGAGCTAAGCGGAAGCCTGCTTCATGAGGAAGGCGCTTGGCATAATTGGCGCCGCTGTGGTTGTGCTGCTCGCGCTCATTCTCACGCTGCCGGCGCTGTTCGATCTGGGTTCTTTTAAATACACCTATTTGCCTCTGCTCGAGGATAGTCTTCAGCGGCGGATCGACGTCGGCGAGGTGCGGCTCACCCTCGTTCCAACGCCTTCGATTCGCGTTTCTCACCTTAAAGTTTCCGATAGCCCTGCTTCGTCTGATCGCACGTTTTTTACCGCCGACCGGGTTCAAATGCGTCTCAAGTTTTGGCCGCTACTCTACGGTCGATTCGACGTTACCGAGTTCGTTGTTGACAAGCCGGTGATGCACTTGTTCAAGCCGACGGAGGGCGCCGTCAACTCCAAGGAGAGCGCCCGTAAGCAATCGACTATTATCGACAAAAACACTCCGGCCGCGAAAAAGTTTGAGGCTAAGAAACAAGTCGGGCCAGCCAAACCCCCCGAAGCGTTTGTCACCCCATTTACCGTCCCGGCGCGCATGCGCATCAAAGACGGAACGCTGAATATAGCAACCAGGGGGCAGCATTTTGTCGCAATCAACGGGATCGATCTATCATTGCAGGGTTTAACCGCGGAGCGACCTTTCACCTACCAGGCGTCTTTCATCTATCCTGGGCTGAGGCCCATTGCTTTGGAGGGTTCCTTGCGTTTCCGCGAGCCGCAAGCCACCCTAGAGCTCAACGATAATTACCTTAGAATTCACGATACCGTTTTCCCCGTGCGGGGTGAGTTGAGCAATCTCTCAACGAAGCCTCACGTCGACTTGACCCTGGCCAGCGAGCGCGTCGAAGCAAAAACGATCTTTCAGATCCTATCCGTTTTGGGGCTATTGCCGCCGGAGACGGACGCTGTCGGACCAATGGGTATACGCGTAACAGTGACTGGACCTGCGGACAGTTTGCTGACCCAACTCCAGGGCCAATTTACCGACGTGCAGGTAAGCACCAAAGGAGCGGTCAGTGGCAAAATCAATGGCAAGATCATGATCAACCTGGCAGCAGGCACGGGTTCGGTTGGCCACCGCCTGCAAGGCAGCGGCAGCTTGATTGCTAGGGACGGAGAACTCACGAATATCGATCTGGTCAGGAAGGTCCACCGGGTAACCGGCTTTATTGGACTATCAAAAAATCAAAGCCGGCAAGCTACCACCTTCAAAAATTTGGAAGCCGATTTCATCATCGAGAACGGCTTTACCGACTTCAAACGGATTTACCTGAGTAATCCCCAAATGGAACTGAACGGCGTGGGCACGATGACCTTGGAGAAACCCAGGCTCGATTTCGCGATTGAGACGGCGCTTTCGGCCCAGGCTTCGGCCCGTGCGCGCGGGGCCAAAGCCGCAACTTTCTTTAAGGACCGGCGCGGCCGCATCGTCGTCCCCCTCAAAGTCAGCGGGCCGGTCGACAATCCAGCCGTCAATCTCGATTCGGAGAAGTTAGCGCAACGAGGCGTTCCACGGTCATTCGAGAGAACCTTCAGTTCTTTGCTCAGCCAACTCTTGCGCAATTAACGCTCCGCCCCGTGCTTCTGGCCGGTAATCAAGCGCCGCAAGCTTTTGCCCGCGAGCGCTTCGGCGACCGACGCGTCCACGTCCAGCAGCAGTTCCTCGATCTCGTTCTCGTCCTTGGTCGCATGGCCGCCACTTGTTTTCTTTTCCCCCGCATACCTGACGCAATCGATCACTTCTTTAACGCTGACGGTTTCCGGGTCCCGGCCCAAGACAAACGTGTCCTCATCGACGAGCGGCAACACGAGTCGTCGCTTGTGCAAGGTCTCCAGCAGATTTTTCACCAGCTCTGCCGGAACGCGCAAGTGAGCGGCCAACTCCGCGACGCGCATCGGATCGAGCCCGTGGTAAAAGTTCTTACCGATGAGAAGCATCGCCTGCAGCGCCAGTTTTTCCTGGCCCGCGGGGGTTTGCGCCAAGACCTCTCTGTCGTCGCGGTAGAAATGGATATTTTGATGTGCGTGGGCAAACTGAGCGCCGAGCAACACGATGACCCAGCTGATGTGGAGCCAAAATAGAAACAACACGAGAACGGCAAAGCTCGAATAAATGGCATAGTAGCGGGTCGATGAAGCGACAAATACGGCGAACCCCCAGCCAACGGTCTCCCACAAGATAGCCGCCACGAATCCACCGACCAGCGCAGAAGTGAGCTTGACCCGAGTGTTCGGAATGAACACGTAAAAGAAAGTAAAGGCGCCCCACAGCATGAAGTAGGGAATGAGCTTCATCGTATACAAGATGATCGTTCCAAACGGTTGAAACGAAACCAGCGTCTTGATGAAAGTGTTGCTTTGCAACGTGGCGGTTATCGCCAGTGCGGAAACGATTAGCACCGGTCCGACGAGAAGGACGCTCAGGTAGTCACTGAATTTACGCGTGAACTTTCGCGGCGATCGCACGTGCCAAATCGTATTAAAAGCCTGCTCGATGGTGCCCATGAGCGAGATCACAGTAACGAAAAGAGCCGCTGCTCCCATGCCGCCGAGCGCTCCGGCGCTCATGCGATCGACAAAACCGACAAGATGGGTGGTAATTTCTTGGCCCTTGTCGCCGAGCGGTAGGAGCGCCTCGGCCAAAGCGGGTTCCATCCGGTGGTGCACGCCGAGGCCCTTGAGTATCGAAAAAACAACCGCCAGAAGAGGGGCAAGCGACAGCAGAGTTTTGAATGCCAGGGCCATCGCTTGAAGTTTCACCAGATTTTCAATGAAGTCATGCCCCACCATGACGTTCATTTTGATTACAGAGTGGACGACACGTTTGAAGCGGGTCAGCTCGGACTCAGGGCGATGCAAAAGCTGATCGAACAATCGGCCTTTGATCGTCTGCAAGGAGCGTTTTTTGGAAGTGAGCGATCTGCTCATGTGCGCGCCGAGGGGCCGGCGCCTGTTACTGTACCAGCTTCGGCTTCAGAGAACAAAATAAATTTTTTCACCATTGGGCAAACAGAGCCTCAAGTGGAGCTTCCGTTGACACAACAAACGACGGCCTTGTATTCTTGCGCCGTCACTAACGATCAGTCGGCAAGCGATAGGAGGGAGTATGTTGCAGGTCAGCGGCATCCGAACCTTTGCCATCAACGCGAAAGATCTGGCGCAAGCGGAAGAGTTCTACACGCGGGTGCTTGGCGCGCAGGTGGCGCGGCGAATCGATCCTAGCGAAGAGCAGATGAGTCGAGGCCGCGTCAAGGAAGTCGACGTGCAGTTGGGGAATTTTCAGATTCACCTGTTTGACGCTTCGCAAGGACCGCGGCAGGGTGTACCACACCATACGGTCATGTTTCCCTGGAAGCCCAAATCACAGGCGATTCAGGAAATCGAGCAGACAGGCGCGCGCGTCGAAAACACCCGTGATCACCCGGACGGAAAGGGCTATTCGCTTTACGTCAAAGATCCTGATGGCAACCTGTGGGAACTCTGGGCGGCGAGCTGACGACCGTCGCTCAGGTCCGTTTCTTCTGGCCCACATCCGACAGGGGCCCGATTTTTTTATTGTTTCTTTGGGCAAGCACGTGTATAGTCCACGGCAGGTGGATAGAGACCCACCATAGCTCCGGCAACAGCGTCATCCTCGCGCTTCGTACTGTCAGAAAATCCACCGTTGAAGTCATCGTCATTGACCCGGCTCAATAGAGGTTCTTTAGAGAATCAATGAAAAGAGCTTTGGGTATTGGCCTCACCCCTCGGCGGCTCGAGTCGAGAAGATTCTGGACTTGTCCCGCGTTTGCCTTTCTATTTCCAAGCAATTTCCGAAACAGGAACCAGACCACCTTCCGAATTTCCTGAAATTTACTTATGGCTCGAGAAAGGAGACCCGCTAATGACGGATAACCAAAACGGTAGAAACGGCGCGCCCGGACTGGTGGCGCGCGGATCTGAGGCGACCGATACAACGGTCGTCAAACAGGACCTGCGGACGGTCACAAAACGGAGCCGAGCCAAAAAACCGACACGAGTGGAGCGCGCTCGCAAATTGCATGACGTGCTCATGAACCTGGTAAGGGAGCTGCAAAGCGCCGGCTTTGCCTCGGTCTTGTCGCCGCCCGGTCCTATAACCCTGTTGAGCCCTGAGATCGAAGACCCGAAGACAGCGGGGAAGATCGGACATGCGCGCGAGCCGCTTGGAACATACATCCAACGGCTTTCGGTGGAGGACAATTTTTTCCAACGCCCGCCGTTTGATCACATGACCGATCCGATTTATCGACGGCTCATTCGGGACTTCATCGAAGGCGCGGCGATGCCGGAGAGCAAAATCGCGGCTCTCAGCTGGGCCGGCGGGGTTCGCTCACTCGATGACGCCAATATCCGGTTCTCGATTATTGACGGGCTGCAGAGACTATACTGCTTTTCGATTGCAATTTTACTGGTGTGGCGCCGCGAGCAACTTGTGGAAGACGGCATAATTCCTGAAGAGGCTTGGACTTTTTTCGCCGATTCGGCAAAACGCCTCGGCGAACCTGAAACCGCCACTGAAACGCTCCTTCAGCGCACTATTCGATACGAGATATTCTACGCGATCAGCCTTTCGGGGCTGCTCCACTATATGGTGACCTTCAACTCCAGCCAGCGCCGCATGAGCTTGCGGGTGCAGTTGGAGATTATGAAAAAGCCCCTCATCGAGCACTTAAAAAGCGAGGACATTCCTATTTGGGAAGATCTGGGAAGAATGCCAGGCGAGCGACGACCAGCGGAGAAGTTTCTGGCTTCGGACATTGTGCTGGCAACGCAAGCGTTCGTCACGCATAGCGTCAATGTGACGGCTGCAGTCGAAACCGAGCGTTTTCTCAATGACAACCGGCCTTACCTGGACAACATTGGAGACATATCGGATGTTCTGAAAACTCTGAAGCGTCTCAGCGCCGAGATCCAGCCGCGTATCGCGCAAGCTTACGCATCGAACCCGAGCCGGCGCTGCCTCATGATGAATGGGGATCCGTTCTTGCTGGGATTTGCCGCCGCTTGCGGCTACATTCGCAATCGGGGAAGCATGGAAATTCTCGACAAGGCACTGGACAAGCTCATGACAGAATTCGACCGCGGCGATGCCGATCCTCTCCGTCTCGAGTCCTACCAGCAAGCCTTTTCTCTGCTGAACGCTGCTCGCGGCAAGAATGCGCGCCGGCTAGTCGACGACACGTTCCGGCGCTTCTTCCTCGGTGTGACCCCCGAACTCGACTGGCTGGATACCGCAAGCCAGCTGACCGGCGGGGTGAATCACTAGTCACACCTCCGGGGCGGAAGCAACTGAACCAAAATATCGCTTCGTCACTATAGTTGTTTATAGTGTTTTCTTGACAAAGACGTCTGGACGTCTTGGTGTACGAGGCATGCCACCGCGCAAACGTCTAAGAAACGCTGACAGGCGCCGCAGACCAGGAGAAGTGCGCGATGCAATCATGGCTGTATTGTCCACCAAAACACGCGGAGCAACAGTTTCCGAAATTCAGAATGGCGTACAAAGCCTCATCGGTGAGGCCGCCTCATCGAGCATTCGGTCGTACCTTCGCTTGAACTCAGACTCACTTTTTCATCGGGAAAATCGGGGACGTTACTTATTGCGCGAAACTTCAGCAGAGTACGGAACAAAGCCGTGCGGCGAGAGCACTCGGTCGTATTATTACAGTCGTGCGAAGCTTTTTGAGGCCGACTGTTTGAATTGGCTAAAAAATCAGCCACACAATTCAGTCCATGCTGTCATTACCGATCCGCCTTACGGCCTCATCGAGTATACTTCTGCACAACAAGAAAAGCTTCGCATAGGGAAAGGTGGAATCTGGCGAATTCCTCCAGCATTTGACGGCACGAAGCGTTCGCCGATACCACGGTTCACGGTTCTTTCACCAGATGATCTTGAGGGTCTTGCTGGATTCTTCTTCGAATGGGGTCGGGGATTGCTTCCTGTTCTTGTTCCCGGCGCAAATGTTGTGGTGGCAAGTAATCCACTGTTGTCCTATATCGTTTCGGGAGCGCTGGCGCGGACTGGATTAGAACGGCGCGGGGAAATTGTCCGTTTGGTCATGACGATGAGAGGAGGCGATAGGCCTAAATCCGCTCATGAGGAATTTTTTGGTGTAAGCGTCATGCCTCGATCTATGTGGGAGCCATGGCTTCTTTTTCGCAAGCCGATAGAGGGACGCGTGCAAGACAATTTACGCAAGTGGAAGACGGGCGGCTTCAGGCGACCATCAAAGGACCGCCCCTTTGGAGATGTGATTCCATCGGCACCTACTCACGCCTCCGAACGCGCCCTAGCGCCTCATCCAAGCCTGAAACCTCAGGCCTTCCTGCGAACATTAGTGCGTGGTGTCCTGCCGCTTGGCGAGGGAATTATTCTTGATCCGTTCGCTGGATCTGGTTCTACGCTGGCAGCCGCAGAAGCAGTTGGTTATGGGAGTATCGGGATTGAAAAGGACTCGCACTATTTTGAACTCGCCTGCAAAGCGATTCCAAAACTAACCGCTTTCAAGAACGGCGGCAATTACTCGTTATTCAACTTATAGATCCAATTTTGACGTAGTTTTTCAATTCCTTCGCGATGCAAAGTCGCCGTTCTCGTTCCCAGTTCTCCGCGAGGATTTCTGCGGAAATCGGAGACAGAAACTTTCCCAAGATAGACCTCGACGAATGTCATTGCTTTTCGTTCGCGAGCGGGCTCGGTCTGATTATCAACCAAATAAACGAACACGCACATCCACTGCTCGCGGGCACCGTGGGTGTCAACTGCCCCACCGACTTTTCTAGTCGTCTTTATCTCAACCCCTTCAAACCCCGCTTTGACGCAGTTGTCGGGGTAAACCCCACGAACCACCAGATCAGGGAATCGGCATCAGGAAAAGGCTGTAAAAAAGCGTTAATTAGACCCGCCTCTTGAGTTAATTGGTAAATTATCAGCTCCGTGATGCATCAAAGTATAATGCGGTGACCGTCATCAGAAATGTTATCCGGCCGCCCGCGTTGCGATGACTGCGTCCACGGCCCTGCCGCCGTCCGGCGTGCAGATGAAGGGATTGATGTCGATAGATTGGATCATGTCTTTGCCGACTACCGCAAGTTGAGAGAGGGCAACAATAGCGTTTGCCAACGCATTTAAGTCCGGCGCTGGCTTGCCGCGAAAGGCGCCGAGAAGAGGAAATCCCTTGATCGCGCGGATCATCTCCATGGCTGCGTCAAAGGTCACTGGCGCTAAACGAAAGACAACGTCTCTGTAAACCTCGACCGCCTGGCCACCCAAGCCGAACATGACAACGGGACCGAACTGCGGGTCGTTGTCGGCGCCGATGATGGTTTCGACCCCGCCGCGAATCATCTCCTGAACGAGAAATCCGTCCAGCGCCTGTCCCGGCGCGCGTCTGGCGAAGCTTTCTGCCATCTCGCGCCATGCTGCCGCGATTTCCTCCGTGCCGTCGAGATCTAACCGGATGCCGTCCAGCTCCGTCTTATGTGTGACTCCCGGCGCGATAATCTTTAACGCCACAGGAAGTCCAATATTTTTCGCGTGCCTGATGGCCTCCGTGGGAGTAGTCGCCAGCTCCGCTCTGGCGATGGGAACGCCATGCTCGATAAGGATTGAATAACCTTCCCACTCGTTCAGCACCTTCTTGGTCGCAAGCAGTGCGCTGGCGCGATCCGAGAGACATCTAAGCGTTGCCGGCGCTGCCGCTTTCCGCTCACGCTCCTGTTGCACGGCCGTCGCAAAGTTCGCCAGATGGGTTTGCATTTTAACCGCGTTGTCCGCGCCCTGGAGAAAAGGCAGCGGGCAGCGCCCTTTGAAATCCCGAGCGTAGTCGTTCAGGCTTTGTGTAATCATGGAAAACATCGATATGGGCTTGGCGCTCGTTTCGGCAACTTCGGCAACGGCCATGAGATTCTCCTCTTTATCCGGTCGCGCGTTGCTGAGCGGCAGTTCTTCCTGCAAAGCGAGCATGTCGATGGCGCGGTCGGATAAAAGAATGTCGATGCACCTCAAATACGTCTCGCGACTCGACAAACCGCTCCATCCGGTATCCAACGGATTGCCGATCGCCGTCCCGACACCGAGTAGCGCCGACAGCTCTCGCTCGGTTGAGCTCTCGAGCGGCGGCAGCTCGAGCCCCGCGTTGTGGGCTAAATCGGCAACGAGCCCGCGCAATCCTCCCGAGAAGGTCACGAAGGCGGCCCTTCGCCCCGCCGGTAGTCTCTTGACCCGCAAAAACAGCTCGGCGGCATTCAAAAACTCATCCAAGTCATTGACCCTGAGAATACCGTATTCAGTGCAGACGGCATCGAAGACTCGATCATCGCCGGCGAGAGACCCCGTATGGGCAAGCGCCGCCGCCACGGCTTGTTCCGATCTGCCAATTTTTAACGTGATGATCGGTTTGCGCAGCTCCAAGGCTTCTTTGGCTACGCTGATGAACTTGCCGGCGTCTTTGACGCCTTCCACAAATGCCGCCACAACCCGGGTATCGTCATCCCCGAGAAAGTGATGAATATAGTCGGACAACTCGGCAACGACTTCGTTACCACTGGTCACGAAGTAACTCACCCCGATGCCCTGACTGAGTGCGGCGCGCACGAGGCCGCCGAGCAGGCCTCCGCTTTGTGATACCATGGCCAGGCCGCCGCGGCGCAGGTTATTCAGCCGCTGTTCGGGAAACAGCATGGCACGCGAACGCATGGAAACCAGCCCCATGCAGTTAGGACCGCACATGGGCGTTTTGTGCTCCCGCGCATAGGCCTGAAGAAAACTCTTGCGTTTTAGCCCTTCGGCATCGCCGCCCTCGCCAAAGCCGCCGCTTAAAATGGTCGCGGCGCGAAAACGGGCCGGCGAGCTTTGCCCCAACATCTCCACAACCAGATTTGCCGGTACGATGAAAACGGCATTGTCGACCACCTGTGGGAGCGCATCCAGGCTCGGATAGCACGGACGCTCCCACAATGTTTGGTACCGCGGATTGACTAAATAGATCTCGCCGGAAAACTGAAAATGTTGGAGCATGCCCCAAATACGTAGAGGCCATCCGGGCTTCGGCGAGGCACCAACGATGGCTACGGATTTGGGCTCCAACAGCGGCGTCAAATCTCTGAATTGGGACATGGCAGCGACTCCATAAGTGACTCCATAGAGGAACACTCAAAATTCCAGCTTCGACGTTCAACTCGCACTGTGCGAGCGGAATGGAGTACTGGAGTGGTGGAGTAATGGAGTGATGCTAATTTAAGAGCCACGGCTCCAATGCTCCAGTGCTCCAACACTCCTTTCGGCTATACCTTGTTCGCCAACGTGGCCGTGGTCGTTCCGTCGAGTATGTCGACGTCATCGGTCGGGCCCTTTCATCATGGCGATACTCTCGACGGATGCGGCACCGACCCAACCGGGAGCCAGGCAGAGAGACGCGAGCAGCGCAATCGTGACCATCGATGTGCAAGATGAAACATTCCGTTGAATTTTCATTTGGTTTTCTCCTTCATGCGGAGCTTTACTGCTGGCCGGACTCATAGCAGCAGACCGGGCGGGAAATCAAACAGCTCAAAGAATTGGCGCACTCGAGTGTTGGAGTCATGGAGCGATGCAGTTAAAGCGCAATACTGCATTGCGTTGGCAGTCAAAAGAGAAATATTGGAACAAGTCGTCTTGCTACTTACCACCCGCTGCCGCAAAGCTTTGATCCCGATTTCGCGATCCTTGGATAGCGGAAGGCAATCGAGCCCCTATCACAAAATGGCCTGTCGGTTGACAGTGCCTTGGCCGCTGGTCTAACTAAGCCGTAGGAGCCGAGGCTTTGCGAGGTTGCGGCGCCATGTTAAGCATCGATGCTGACGCGCACGTCATTGAGACGGAAAAAACCTGGGACTATATGGAAGCGGGCGACCGGCGCTACCGGCCGGTGCCGATTACAGTGGACATGCCGTCCGGCAAGACCCGGAACTTTTGGATCATCGGGGGGCGGCTGGTTGGCGGCCGCGATAATGTCGGCAAGGATACGCCGCAAGAGTCGCGCGAGATGGCCGATATCGAAGCTCGTTTGAGACACATGGACGAAATCGGCACAGACATTCAGGTGCTTTACCCCACGCTGTTTCTGCGGCCCGTCACAAACAATCCGGCCATTGAGCTGGCCCTCTGCCGCTCTTACAACCGCTGGCTTGCCGATATCTGGTCCAAAGCTAAAGACCGCCTGCGCTGGGCGGTGCAGCTTCCGTTGATGACCATGGAGAAAGCGCTGGATGAGCTGCGCTGGTCGCGCGGCCAGGGCGCTTGCGCGGTGTTCATGCGCGGTCTCGAAACCAACCATACTCTGCATGATCCCTACTTTTTCCCGCTCTATGAGGAAGCGAGCCGGCTCAACATGCCGATCGGAATCCATTCCGGCATCGGCAACTTCGCCGTCAACGAAGCGTTCAACGAGGAACCGTTTCGAGTGGCCAAGCTGGTCGTCATCGGCGCGTTTCATGCCATGGCGCTCAAAGGCATACCCGAGCGTTTTCCCGGCCTGCGGATCGGCGCCATCGAAGTCGCCGCCCAGTGGGTGCCCTACGTCATGCACGATTTGAATCTGCGCTTTCCCAAGTTTCTCGGCCAAGACGCGAAGCCGGATCTCCTGCGCGGGGGCCAACTGTTCGTCGCCTGCCAGACCGATGACGATTTGCCCTATATCCTCAAGTACGCTGGCGAGGATAGTCTGATGATCGGCTCCGATTATGGACACGCGGATAATGCCAGCGAGCTGCTCGCTCTGAAGAGGCTGAAAGACAAGGGTGAAATCGATCCAAAGGTGATCGACAAAATTCTCTGCGCCAACCCGGCGCGATTTTACGGATTGGATTAATGAGTAAATGTCGGAGTGATGGAGTGTTGGAGTACTGGAGTGACGCAAAACCCATGGCCAAAAACTGTAATGTCTTCACGCTTGCCTTCAGTTGAGGGATCTTTGTGGACGAAGGGTTTGATGTTTTGTTGACCGGGGGCAGAGTCTTGGATCCGGCAACCGGCGTCGATGCGGAGCTGGATGTTGGCATCAAGGGGGACCGCATTGTCGCAATGCAAGCCAGGCTCCCGCGCGCCGATGCGAAAAACATTCTGGACGCGCGTACTTGCTATGTCACCCCCGGATTGATCGATTTTCATATCCACTGCTATTGGGGCGTAAACCCGTATGGCTTCAATGCCGATCCGCTCTGCCTTGCAACCGGCGTCACTACAGCGGTGGACGCGGGTTCCTCCGGGCCGGTAAACTTTCCGGGCTTCGTCAAATTCATTCACGAGCAATCGCGCGCGCGCATGCTCGCCTTCGTGGCGCTCGCTCAGCATGGCGTGCTCACCGAGCCTGGTGAATTGGAAGATCTCCGTTTCGCCGATCCGGACGGCGCAGCGGCAAGGGTGAAACAATCTGCGGATGTGGCTGTGGGCATCAAAGTACGATTGCATAAGAAGTCCGTTGGCGATCATGGCCGCGAGGCATTGCGCCTGGCGCTAACAGCAGGCGAGGCATGTCGCGCTCCTGTGATGGTCCACATTGGCAACACAGGCATTTCTCTGGAAGAGATCGTTGAGACTCTGCGGCCCGGTGATGTCGTGACCCATTGCTACACCCCGCAGCAGCCGGCCATCATCGACGAGCGCGGCAGGTTGCGCGAAGCGGTACGCAAAGCGCGCGAGCGCGGTGTGTTGTTCGATGTCGGTCACGCCAACGGTCACTTCGACTTTACACTGGTGCGCAGAGCCATCAGAGACGGCTTCCTGCCGGATAGCATCAGCTCCGATCTTCATGGCCGCATGGGACCGTCAAATCCCGTTGTGGACTTGCCGACCACCATGACGAAATTTCTTGCTTTGGGACTCAAGCTTGATGAAGTCCTGGCGGCATGCACCATTCATCCGGCCCGCGCCATCGGGTGGCAGGATCGCATCGGGTCCATCGCGGTGGGCCGCGAAGCAGATATCGCTGTCTTGCAAGTCCTTAATGAGCACGTAGAGTTGCGTGACACCGTCCACGGGGAGTTGAGCGCCGAGCAGCGCCTTGCAGTCCGCTGGACGATCCGACGCGGCGCGGTCTTTGAAGGTAAAGGCTAGGCCATGCCTCGCGTCGCGAGGCATGGCCAGTCTCAGATCTCAGATTTAAAACAAATTGACAACAATCAGAGTCTGACATGTTGTTCATTCGATCGGAGGTGTGACATGGAATCGTGGGAAAATGTCAGCGTCGACGGCTCAAGCATGAGAGTGTTTTTGAGCTTGCCGGAGAGCCAGACTCGCGCGCCAGCCATCATCGTCATTCAGGGGCAAACCGGGGTGGATGATTTTCTTGACGTCAGTCGCATGATCGCGCGCGCGGGTTACGTCGCTGCGGCGCCGGACCTCTATCACAGGGATCCTGCCGATTGTAAGGATGATGCGCCGACCCGGCGGTTGCGGCTGCGCGATGAAACCGTCATCAGGGACGTGAACGCGGCAGTGGAGTTTTTGAAAGCTCACCCGCGGGTCGATGCTCCCTTCCTCGGCATCGTCGGTTTTTGTATGGGCGGGCGGGTGGTTTACCTGATGGCTGCGGCAAATCCCGACTTGAAAGCAGGTGTGATGTATTACGGTGGCGACACGATGAGCCCGTGGGGGAATGGCTTGTCGCCGTACGAGCGCACGGCCGAGATCCACTGTCCGATCATGGGTCATTTTGGCGCGGACGACGAAAATCCATCGCCGGCAGATATGCGCAAGCTCGATGCCGAGCTAACGCGCTTTGGAATAGTTCACGAGTTCTATTCGTATCCGAACGCCGGCCATGCATTTGCCAATCTGGGTTCGCCGAAGTACCGCGCTCATGCGGCCGACGCCTCTTGGCCCAGAACGTTCGAGTTCTTCGCCAGGCACCTCGGCAAAAAAGCCGAAGCGGCAACTGGAACCGGCCTTTGATTTGGTCGATTAAGGCGGGGTGGTCATGCTCGATGAGAACTTACGACAGCGGTCATCGAGAAGTGAGTGTGGAAGGAGCATATATCCAAAGTTAAGGGGCAGGTTTTGGGCCTGCCCCTAGCAGGCTGCTGAAAAACTCTCCGTTCACCCTTCGAGAACCTCAGGGCGAACGGAGAGGAACTTGAAATGAGTAGGGAGTTTCCGTCCATGCTGAGCCTGTCGAAGCATTCCGAATCTTTTTTCAGCAACCTGCTAGAGGACGAGACTCGCTCGCTTAGGATGCTTACTGCTGCTGAGTTCGGCCGGATTTTCGTTGCCCTCTCATCTGACTGCGCTGCTCTTTCATCTGGCTGATATGGTCGGCAACCTTCGCCAGTTGTTCGGGCGTAAGAATATCACGAATTGCCAAAGTGACTTTGAGGCGCTCTTGAGCGAGTTGGTCGCGGATCTGAGTTATTTGTTGCGTGTACGGCGCTAGTTCCGCTTCGCTGACCGGCCCGGGCGACAACAACGTGCTGGCAATTTGCTGCCGGGCATTTCGTAACTGTCCAAAAAGATCGCGGGAGCTCTCGCGATGATTGCTCAAGATTTGGCGCACCTGCGTCCTTTGTTCCTCGGTAAGTTCCGCAGCCCTTAAGGCGGGAAATATCGCGCTCCTCTCGCCCGCCATGCCTCTCATTGCGTGATGTCGCGGCCGCTCCTGGGCGGAAAGCGGAAGCGTCCAGAGACCGACCACCACTAAAGCGGCTCCGGCCGCGCGCAAAGCTTTCTTGTTGAATTCCATAAAACCTCCTGTGTGTCTTTGATGCCCTGACGGCTTGTGTATTTGCTCGTCACACCTTTGACGAGCCGGGACCAGAATTGGTTGACAGTGCCTCCAGGCCGGCGGGCAAAAAGCAGATTCTTCGTCGCTGTGCTTCTCAGAATGACACCTATCCAACTTGGAACTGTCATCCTGAGCAAAGCCGAAGGACTGCTTTTAAAATGACGAACCCTCGGGACACAGAGCGCCAGACGGGGGACCCGAGACTGGAGTTGAGCTTGAATTAAGGGAGCGGTGAAGAAATCGTAAGCGGATGAACCTTTTGAACTTACGCGGCGCGCGCCCCGAGGCCGTCGGAGACAGGCGTGCAAGCCTGCCCTCACGTTATTTCTTTGCCGCGGCGGCCTGGCGGATGGCGGCCCAAAGCTTAGGCGCTGTATACGGCATGTCGATATGCTCAATCCCTAATGGTGCCAGTGCGTCCATGACGGCATTGGCCACTGCCGGCGGCGCGCCGTTCGTCCCGGCTTCGCCTACCCCTTTTACTCCCAACGGATTGAAAGGGTTCGGCGTCACGGTCTCGCCCAGAAGAAGCGGCGGCATGTCGCTTGCCCGCATGACGGCGTAGTTCATCAGCGTGCCTGTCAGCACTTCGCCTTCATCACCGAATATCATCTGTTCGCGAAACGCTTCGCCGAGCCCTTGCGCCACGCCGCCGTGGACCTGCCCCTCGACAATCATCGGATTGATGATAACTCCGCAGTCATCAACGAGAACCAGCTTCTCCAATGTCGGCTTGCCGGTTTCACGATCGATTCTTACCACGGCCACGTGGCAGCCAAAGCCCCACGCCTCACGTCTCGGATCGAAGAAAGCAGTCTCTTGCAGGCCCGGTTCCATCCCGACAGGAACTCTTCCACCATATGCCGCTCCTGCAATCTGCCGCCAGGTAATCTTTTTTTCCGGCACGCCGGCCACGGCAAAGCCGCCGTCCGCTTGAACAATATCTTCGGGCGCCGCTTCCAAGAGATGAGCGGCAATGCGGCGTGCTTTCTGAATAACGCGCTCGAGCGCAATTGCCAGCGATCCGCCTCCCATGACGGCGCTACGACTACCGAACGTGCCCACACTCTGTTGCACCGCGACTGTATCACCATGCCGGATCGCGATGTGGTCCATAGATACACGCATCTTCTCGGCGGCAATCTGGGCAAACACAGTCTCATGCCCCTGCCCATGCGAGCTCGATCCGGTGAGAACGGTGATCTCCCCGGTGCGCTCCACCCGTACAGTGCCGCTCTCGAACCCGGCGCCGCCGCTCGGCTCAACGAAAGTTGAAACGCCGATGCCCACCAAATCGCCGCGCGCGCGCGCGTCATCGCGATAGCGGATGAGCTTTTCATATTCTGAAAGCCGCAGCGCTTCATTGAGAGATTTCTCGTAATCACCGGAATCGTACTCAACACCCGTGCCCGTGCGGTATGGGAATTCCTCCGGTCGTATGAAATTCTTGCGCCTGATTTCTAGGCGATCGAGGTTCAAATCCCGCGCCGCCTTATCCACCAGACGCTCTATGTTGAGAACCGATTCCGGCCTACCGGCGCCGCGATAAGGACCGGTAGGAACCGTGTTGGTAAAGACGGCCACGATTTCGACGTGCACGTTCGGAATGCGGTAGCAGCCCGGGGCCATGGCCATCATGCGCTGCGGCGGTCCCGCCGTGCTCGAATAAAGATAACCGCCCAGATTCGCCACCACCCGTACCTTCAATCCCAGCATGGTGCCGTCGCGCTTGAGGGCCAGCTCGGAGGTCATGGCTTGGTCCCTGCCTTGAATAGTCGTGACGAAATCTTCGCTGCGACTGGCGACCCACTTAACGGGCCGACCCAGCTTCAACGCGAGATGACAGGCCAGCACGTATTCACGATAGAGCGGACCCTTGCTGCCGAATCCGCCGCCCACATCGGGGGCGATGACGCGGATCTTGTGCTCCGGAAAACCAAGACCGGTGGCGAGATCGCCGCGCACGCGGTGTGGCGCTTGCGTCGACAGCCAGACGGTTAGCCCCTGCCCCATCGGTTCCGGGTTGGCCACGATCCCGCGCGGTTCGATGGCGAGTGCAACTTGACGCGGGCTGGCTATGTGCATACGGCAAATATGTTCCGCCTGAGCAAAGGCTTTGTCGACGTCGCCGCCCTTCTTTGTGGCGATATAACAGACATTGCTATCCAGTTCTTCACGCGCCAGCGGCGCGCCGGGCTCGAGCGCTTTCTCGGCGTTCACCACTGCCGGTAACGATTCATATTCAACCTCGATCGCGCTGGCCGCATCCTGCGCCACGGCGCGGCTGTCGGCTACGACGCCGGCTACTGGAACACCCGCCGCATGTACGGCGCCGCGCGCCAATATCGGATGTGGTGGTATCTTTTGGTCCGCGACCATCGGGGCCGCCGGGATGTGCAACCGCTCATCGATATCGTCGCCGGTCACGACCACAATGACACCGGGGAGCGCCTGCGCAGGGCGCGTGTCAATGGAGAGAATTTTCGCGTGGGGATAGGGACTGCGCAGGACTGCCATATGCAGCAAGCCCGGCAACTGAATATCGTCTACGTAGCAGGCTTTACCGGTCATTAGAATGGGATCTTCAACCCGGCGAATCGATGCGCCGATCAGGCCGTTCGGCTTGTGCTCCGTTGTCATGGTTTCAATCCTGCCCGATGTATCCCTTTGTTTCCGCTTTCATCCTTCATCATTCATCCTTCCCATTACGCCCCCGCGACGAGCACGAACAACGAGTCACGAGCACGGCTCTTACCCCCTCGCTCGCTCTACTGCTGTCTCGATCGCACGGCGCGCGTAAACTGTCGCGATCTGACGCTTGTAGTCGGCGCTGGCATACGTGTCGTCGGTCGGATCGGATCCTTCGGACGCTTTGACTGACGCTGCCCTGATGACTTCAACCGTGAGCTGTTGCCCTTGAAGCGCTTGCTCGGTCGCGGCAGCGCGGAGCGGCACAGCGGCCAAGCCACCGATGGCTACTCGAGCCGAAGCACACTCTCCCGCAGAGCCGCCTTTGAGCAGTACACCCGCGCTGACGATTACATATCCTGATGCCGGATGTCCGAGCTTGGCATAGGCTGTACCCGTTCGCGGTGGCGGCAGCGGCACACGAATTTCCGTCAAAATCTCATCAGACGCCAGTGCCGTCGTGTAAAAGTCGAGAAAAAATTGTTCCACCCCAACTGTTCGTTTACCGGCAAACGAAACCAACGAAAAAGAAGCGTCCAGCGCCGTCAGGATGATCGGGAAATCGGCCGCAGGATCCGCGTGGGCGACGCTGCCCCCTATCGTGCCGCGATTACGCACCTGCAGATCACCGATGAACGAGGCTGCCTCTGCCAAACCCGGCAGATGTCGGCGCACCAGATCCGAGGATGCGACATCCGCATGAATCGTGAGCGCACCGATGGTCAAGTGATCGCCGTCACGACGAATGCCTCGCAGTTCCGCGATCGGGTTAAGATCGATGAGATAGCGCGGCGCTGCCAACCTGAGTTTCATCGCCGGGATGAGGCTGTGACCGCCCGCCAGCAACTTGGCGTCTTCGCCGTGCTGCTGTAACAGGTTGAGCGCGTCTTCGACAGAACGCGCCGGCAAGTATCCAAAGCTAGCTGGAAACATGGCTCCCCCTCATCCGTTCCGAGGCCCACTTCACCGCCTCGATGATGTTGACGTACCCGGTACAGCGGCACAGGTTTCCTTCGAGCGCATGTCTGATCTCTTCCTCTGTCGGACTCGGGGTTGTTTGGAGCAGATACGCCGTGGTCATAATCATGCCCGGCGTGCAATAGCCGCATTGTAGCCCGTGCTTTTCGCGAAAGCCCTCCTGGACAGGGTGCAGCTTTTCACCCCGAGCAAGACCTTCTATTGTCGTGATGGCGGCGCCGTTCGCCTGCGCTGCCAAAATCGTGCACGATTTTACCGCCCGCCCGTCCATATGGATCGTACAGGCACCGCATTGGCTTGTGTCGCAGCCAACATGAGTGCCCGTCAGCCCCAAGCTTTCGCGCAAGAAATAGACCAGCAACGTACGCGGCTCGACATTCGCTTGATGCTTAACGCCGTTTACGGTGACGGTTATCGGAACAGCCGCGTAGTCGGCATGAGCATTCATTCTCGCTTTTCCTCCGTTTGAAGTGGTTACGAAAACAACTCAACAAACTGCACTTGTACACCGACTTCAATCTCGCCTCAACCCCAGTCCTCGCTGCGCGAGGAATTTCAGGTAGCAGATCTCAGACCTCACAATTGCCCCCTCGACACTCCACTTTCAAACCACCTTCGCACCTCGAACATCGAAGCGCTGCCCGTGGCACGCTTATCCAGCGCCGAAGCGGACCGGCTGGAACGATGGAAACGGTTGGAACCCGAGCGAAGCGACGTCGAACTTCTTCTAAAGCTAATTGCCGTACAAAGAACATGCGGTATGATGAATGGCATGAGCGCAATTTTGGCGGGCCAGAAAAAATCGACCACCAAAGGCAAGCGCCGGCGAATCTGGCTCGCGCTGGCCGTCTTGGGACTGCTTTTCGGTATGGCTGCGGCCTGGGAGTGGAGCCCTCTCGCCGATGAAATCGACATACGCAGGGTGACTGCGTGGGCGTTTGGTCTGCGCGCGAATCCCAACCGCGAAATCATTATACTTGCCGCATATCTGATCGGCAGCTTGCTGTTGGTTCCGGTTACGGTTCTGATCGTCGCCACAGGCCTCGTGTTTGGTCCGTTAATGGGCGCGATCTACTCTCTGGCGGGGTGTCTTTTGGGCGCGGCCTTAACCTATGCCATCGGCTATTTCTTGGGCCGGGATTTGGTGCGGCATATTACCGGGACCAAGTGGGAGCGCGTCGAACGGAAAATCGGCCAAGCCGGCATCCTGGGTGTTGCAACTTTACGCTTGATTCCTGTCGCGCCTTTCACGATCGTCAATGTAGTGTCTGGCGCCTTTCAGGTGCCTATCCGTGACTATTTCATCGGATCATTACTCGGATTCGCGCCTGGAATTCTAGCGATCAACATATTTGCCCATCAGGCGGCGAGCGCCATTCGTGATCCCGGTGTTGGTAGCTTCGTGCTGCTGGGGGCCCTCGTCGTTATCAGCATATTGGGCCTGTTGTGGTTGCGGCGCAAATTGGGAGAAGCGCACTAACTGGAACGGGCATCGGAGTTACGCCGAACGAAGATCACTCCAGGCGCAAAGCTCGGTCGATACAACGTGTCGGCGCGGGTAAGCCTCGGACCCATCGAAATCCATGGTGAATCTCCGGATTCACGCCTGCACCGTGTAAGCCGAAGAGCCCGGCGTATGACCCGAAACTGAGAATGGGCGGGGCTGAATTTCACCAGAGTGAGACAAATGCCCGACGGTCGTCTGCAGCACACCGTACTAATATCGCACAACAAAGTTATTGTGCACGCCGGTACCAAAAGGGTTTGGCCGACCCTACACGTTGCTCTTCCTTGGTTCCCGTCTAATTCGAATTTATTGCTGAAAGCTGGCGCTCACGTGTGCACCACAGATCCTTGGCACATCGCTTGCGAATCACCCTTGCAGTCATGCGACGAGAGGAGAAAACAATGAGCGTTATGAAGCGTATCCTGCCGGTGATCCTGTTTCCTCTGCTTGCCTTTGGCTGTGCTGCGCAGACTGACTCTTCATCGCAAGAACCGGCATCTCGACAAGAGGTTGTGGAGAACCTGCAGCCGATCGTTCAGGTAGAAGAAAGGGGTAGGATGTTAACAATGGCGATGCAACAGCTGCCGTTTATGATGGACATCAGAACCGAAGACGCCGAAAAGCTCAAGGAGCATTACGACGTTTATTATGTCCATCACAATGCCGCCACGATTTCGCTGGCCCAGGGCAACTTTAACGCATATCGCGGGCATCTGAAGGTGGCCTCGGCTGAATTGGACTCCATTGAGGAAAGATTGAAGACAATCATCAAGAACTCCGAATCTCACCCTCCACGCGGCTGAGGTGGCATGTCACCAACGGGGGTAGGGGAGCAATCAAACCTGCCCCCGCCGTGCATTTCTCTCAAGTTCAAGAGGTTCAACCGCTTCGTTCAATCGATTCTTCGTTCAAGCCGTTCAGTATCGGTCTCGAGTCAATCTTGTTAAATCCCGGTCCCTCGGTCGCCGGTCATTCTTCTCCGTCGGTTCCCGGTGGTTGCCGCTTTGCTCAGGTTGACAGAGCCGGTGCGTTCGGGATTAGGATATTCTCGCGTGACCGTGATCGACCGAACTGAGTGACTGCAAGGCCGCGCGGAGGTAAAAACAATGTCGAAAGACATGCGGACCTGGATCGGTGAGCTGGAAGAGGCAGGGGAGCTTATTCGGATTACCAAAAGCGTTCATCCGCACACACAAATGGGCGCGCTTTTGTATCAATCGAGGGAAAAAGCGTTGCTGTTCGAAAATGTGGACGGTTTTCCAGGTTGGAAAAGCCTCGGCATGGCGCCCGCCAACTTGCGCCACGCGGCTCTCGCCTACGGCACGACGATAGAGAAACTCATTCCCACCGCGGCACAGCGTGCGACGCTGAGGCAACCAGTGGAGATGACCTCCACCGGCCCGGTCAAGGACATAATCTTGAAAGGTAACAAGGCCGACCTTACCAAACTCCCGGCCCACGTTGCCGGCACGGAAGAGACGCCTTATATCGCCTCGGGCTTGATGATCGCGCGCGATCCCGATAACGGTATCCGCAACGTCGCCTTTCATCGTCTTCAGGTCAAAGGACCGCGAAAAACCGGCGCGCTCATCGTGCCGCGCCACACTCGCGACATACTCAACAAGTATGAGGCTCGTAACGAAGCGATGCCGGTTGCGATCTTTGCCGGGCATCATCCGCTTTACTACATGGCTGCAGCCACCACGGGGCCTTTCGAGCTGGATGAGCTGGAATTGGCAGGGGGGCTTATTGGCGAGCCGGTGAAAGTTGTGAGATGCGAAACCAACGACCTCGAGGTGCCGAGCGACGCAGAGATCGTTCTGGAGGGGCGCATTCTGCCGAACGTGCGCGAAGATGAGGGGCCGTTCTCGGAGTTCCATGACTACTATGTCGCGGGCATGGGAAAAAATCCGGTGATAGAAATTGATTGCATTACAATGCGGCATGACGCCATTTTCAAAGCGATCCAGAACGGTTCTGAAGTCGAGGGCTGCATCTTTCACAAAGTGCCGTTCGGAGTGGCGGTGTACAATCACATCAAGAATATCGGCGGCTACGTGAACCTGCACAATCTGCTGGTCCTCCCCGGACTTTTCGGCATCGTGGTGCAGATGACGCCGCGGTTTTATGGGGAGGCCAAGCAGGTGCTCATGGGCGTGCTCTCGAGTCCGATCCTGCATCCCAAGGTGGCGATCGCGGTCGACGAAGATGTCAACATCTTCAATTCCTGGGAGATCCTCTGGGCCATCAACACGCGCTGCAATCCGCAAGAAGATATTGTCGTCATCCCCGGCACGCGCATCCACCCGATGGACCCAACAGGGTTCGAGGCCTTCCCCCCCGGGGGACCCTTCTGGCATCGGGTAGGCGGCAAAATGATCATCGATGCGACCAAACCACCGCTCTGCGCCGGCGAACAGACGCGCAAATCCTTTGAGCGGTTAAAGCCCATGGGATGGCAAACGGTTCGGCTCGAAGATTTTCTTCCTAAAGGTTAATTTCCCCGCGACTTTGCTTTCTTGGCGAGTTGTCTAAGGTCTCGGGTCCCGAGTCTCGCGTTGCGAAGGGGACTCGGAACCGCAGACCTGAGACGTGGAACAGTGATTGTTTCAAGCGCCTTAATCAAGTGTGGCTTTGCAGTCGTATCTGTAGATAGGTAAATTGGCGGGAATGAAAACCGGCCGTTAGTTTTTGTGACCATTTCAGACGTGATTCCAACTCAATCCAGTTCCGGCGCGACGGTTCGCTACGACAACATTTCTCGTTGGTTCCACGGCACCGGCATTGTTATCGACGGCGTCAGCTTCCGCGTTGAACCTGGGGAGTTCGTCGCATTGCTGGGCCCCTCCGGTTGCGGTAAATCCTCCCTTCTCCGGCTCACTGCAGGGCTCGACTCTCCTGATGCCGGCAACCTGATCGTCGAGACAAACGCTCGCCCGCTTTCACGTAGTTTTGTGTTTCAAGAACCGACGCTGCTACCCTGGCGCAGCGTCCTCCGCAACACCACCCTGCCGTTGGAACTGCAGGGTTGGAAGCTCGCAGACGCCCAGCCGCGCGCTCACGAAGAGTTGCGCCGCGTTGAACTTGACGCATTTGCGCCGCGCTATCCACACGAGCTTTCCGGAGGCATGAAAATGCGTGCTTCCGTAGCACGGGCCTTGATTACGGCGCCGAATTTGCTGCTACTGGACGAGCCCTTCGCGGCGCTGCACGAACCGGCGCGTCACGGCCTGCAGATCCGTTTGCGGCAGATTTGGACAAATCTGCAAATGACCATACTGTTCGTTACCCACTCAGTGACTGAAGCTGTTTTCATCTCCGATCGAATAATCGTTTTGTCGCAGCGCCCGGCGCGCGTCCTGCTGGATCGGCCCATTCCGCTTGGCTCGGCACGCACGCCCGAGCTGCGAACGTCCGTCCAATACGTCGAGCAGGTCAGGCAAATCAGCCAGGCAGTCACCGTCGCGGAAAAAGACACATGATGCTGCGAGCGCGCGTCCCATCACTCCTGCCACCGCTCCTCCCGCTGGTGTTTTCCATCGCAGCACTGGAAGCCGCAGTACGTTCGGGATCAATTCCGTCCTACTTGATTCCCGCTCCGAGCGAGGTTTTTCGCTGCTTGATCGACGATCGAGTTGAGCTCGCCTTGGGCGCATGGTCGACTCTCACCTCGGCCGTGACAGGACTGCTTATTAGTTTTATTTTCGGAACGTTGGCCGCCACCGCGCTCTCCTCTTCCGATCTCACGCGCCGCGCGTTTTACCCTTATGCGGTTTTCTTTCAAACCGTGCCGATCATTGCGATTGCGCCGCTGCTCGTGATCTGGTTCGGCTTTGGCAAGCCCACCGTAATCGCTTCGGCCACCATCGTGTCCGTTTTTCCGGTGATCGCCAGCACACTCCTGGGATTAAACTCCACCGAGCCGGGGCTGCGGGATCTCTTCAGACTATATTCCGCGTCGGCCCGCCAAACGTTATGGATACTGAGAATTCCATTCGCATTGCCGAACATTTTTTCCGGCCTGCGGATCGCCTCCGGCCTGGCCATTGTTGGCGCCATCGTGGGCGAGTTTATCGGTGGCGGCGGGCTCGGCAGCGTTATCGATTCGGCGCGCACCCAACAGCGCATCGACCGGGTCTTCGCCGGAGTGCTCATATCATCGCTCCTTGGAGCCATTCTGGTCGGCGCGGTGAACGCTCTCGCATCGCTCTCACTCGGCTCATGGCATGCTTCGGAAAGGAAAGCTTGATGAACAAAGTACCGTGGCTCTTGTTTTTGGTTGTCTGTTTGACGCTTCAGGCACACCCGGCGGGCGCAAGCCAACCCGTGCCGCTTCAGCTGGCGCTCAACTGGAAAGCCGAACCCCAGTTCGGTGGCTTCTATAACGCGCAGCTATCCGGCGAGTTCGACAAACGCGGTCTCGAAGTCGCAATCATCGAAGGCGGCGCCGGAACGCCGGTGGTTCAAATGATCGCCAGCGGGAAAGTCATTTTCGGTATTGCCGCCGCCGATGAGGTGGTGATTTCGCAGTCGCGGGGAACAGATGTAATCGCGCTTTTTGCCGTTTACCAGATCAATCCCCAGGGAGTAATGGTTCACCCCGAGCGCGGCTTCAAATCCATCGCCGACGTGTTTGCGTCGCGCGGCACCCTTGCCATGCAACTTGGCGCGCCGTTCACGCTCTTTCTCCAGTCCAGGTTCAGGAATGCGCGAGTGAAGCTCGTTCCATACACGGGGGGAATAGGTCCGTTTCTCAATGATCCGAATCACTCGCAGCAATGCTTTGTCACAGCCGAACCTTTGCAGGTCAAGAGAAAATCGAGGCTGGCCCAGAGTTTTCTTATTGCCGACACCGGCTTCAATCCGTACGCCACGGTGGTGATCGCGCGCCGCCGGTACGTGGATGAAAATGAGAGGCTGGTTCGTGACTTCATCAATGCTGTCCGTCTCGGTTGGATTCAGTATCTCGAGTCACCCGACCAGGCGAACCTCTTGATGGTAAAGCTCAATCCATCGATGGACGTCCCTACGATGCAAGAATCCGCGGAAGTTCAAAAAGCCCACATCGTCCCGGATGGCGCGGCGGCTGAAACACTGGGCATGATGAGTCGCGAGCGCTGGGTCACTTTGATTGATCAACTCGCCGCCATCAAGCTGATCAAAAAGAAGCCCGCAGTCGAAAGGCTGTTCAGGAACTTCTGACAAGCGCTGCTGGCGTTTTGAATGGCCGGAACGATTGGAACAGTTGAAACTGCTGAAACCGCTGGACGGTGGAACAGCTGGAGCGACTTCGGAGCGACTTAAACTCCGCTTGACGGCGGTTTGCCTCACCGGTTAGTTTGGCGCAACCTTCAACGAACGAAAGGGATGCACGAAATGGAAAACCGGCGCTATGAATATTGGCCGTCGCTCAGACGCAAGCGCATCGCCTGGCCTGACAATAAACGGCTTGCTTTCTGGATCTGTCCCAATATCGAATTTTTTCATATTGACAAACCTATCCGCGGTTCAGGCAGTTCTCACGTGCCGGACGTTCCAGGTTACTCTCTGCGCGACTACGGATCGCGGGTCGGGATTTACCGTTTGATGGATGTGTTTGATAGGTACGGCATGCGTGCGAGCGTGCTGCTCAATGCGGATGTCTGTAAGTATCACCCGGCTATCATCGAGGAAGGGAACCGGCGGGGATGGGAATGGCTGGGACACGGTGAGACCAATAGTCGAGATATGAGCGACTACCCGCAGGCTGAAGAACGCCGGGTCATTCGGACCATCAAAGAGACCATCAGCAGCGCCACGGGAACACAGCCCAGGGGCTGGCTGGGCCCGGGGCTCATCGAGACCTTCGATACTCCCGATCATCTCGCCGCCGAAGGCTTCGAATACGTCTGCGACTGGGCATGCGACGATCAGCCCACCCCGATACGGGTCAAGTCCGGCCGCATGATCACCGTTCCCTATGAACAGGGAATTAACGATATGCGGGTTTTCGTGCGCGGCGACTTTACACCGGAGCAATACTACCGAATGGTGTGTGATCAATTCGACACGCTCTATGAAGAAAGCGCGAACGGAGGTAAGGTCATGGGTCTGCCGCTCCATCCGTTCATTGTCGGTCTGCCTTTTCGCATCAAATACCTTGCCAAGGCACTCGACTACATTTGCGCGCATGACGGAGTGTGGAAAACCACGGGCGGCGAGATTGCGGCCTGGTATTATGAGCGCTACTACGAGGATCCGGGGAAGTACGAAGGGTAAGTAATAACTGGAGTGTTGCAGTAGTGGAGTAATGGAGTGCTGGGTTTCTGCAGCACTCCATTACTCCATGCCCCAATCACCTCAACCCGTATCTTTATCGCGAGCCGACTTCCGCGACCAGTGTAACCGAGGAGCGCACTTCAATCGTGCCGGCCTCTATGGGAGTCTGCGGCGCGCTCACCTCTAACTGCGCTGTGCGAGCTTGCGCCATAACGAGCGGCCGGACTCCTCTGTCTATCTCCGCCAGCGACAGTATTCGTACAATTTTCAGGCCCAGCGCCGCGGCCATGGCCTCCGCCTTTGCCTGGGCTCTGGTCGAAGCTTGTCGCAGCGCCTGGAGCTGCGCGGCTTGCTCATCTTTCAGCTTGAAATGCAGGCGATGAATCGTGTTGGCCCCCGACTGCATCGCGGCATCGATCAGTTTCGCTACAAGACCCAGATCGCCGGTTGTGATGCGGACTATATTTGCGGCCGTGTAACCGGTGATCTCCGCCTTGCGGCCCTGCGGATAATGGTAGTTGGGCGTGAGGGAATAACTAACGGTCTTGATTTCATCTTCTTGCGCAAGCAGTTTTTTTAGCTCCGCCACTACTTTTGACAGTTTCTCGGCGTTTTCTCTGGATGCATCGGGCGCGCTGCGCGCTTGCGTGACAGTACCAATGTCGATTTCAGCCTGATCAGGCTCCACCGTAATAATCGCTTCACCATTGGCCGTCACTGAGAGCGGTCTCACCCTGTTCCGTTCCTGTTGGGCATAACTCAATGAAGAGAGCAATAAAACAATGCCCAAGCTCGCGAGCAAAGCTTTCATCGCAAGAATCCTTTCTCAGGGAGTCTGGTTAACGCTACAGTAAACAGCCGCGCGCTGCCAGAGCGCGGCTAGCATATGGCGTATGGCTTATGGTGACCGGGGACCGAGCACTGGTGACCGCGGCAGAGGAGGGTTCGAGGTTCGAGGTTCGAAGTTCGAGGTTGGCAGGATGGAGAATCGAGAGAGGAGAATGGAAGATAACGGCAAGCGGAATGGTCTAACCATGCGCCATAAGCCAGTTTGCGAAACTGTGACGAGCATGGCACTGAATGTTGCAGCGTCAGCAAATATCGGCGGCCGTCCATTGCCTCCGGTCACACCCGGGACAAAACAGCTGTTGTTGGATAAGCAAACGTGAAGAAAATCCCCGCGCTCGAGCTCCGCGACGTTTCCTATATCGCTGCGGGCAGGTACATTCTTCAGTCGATTAACTGGACTGTTGAGCAGGGGCAGCATTGGGCGATCTTGGGTCCGAATGGCGCCGGCAAGACAACGCTGCTGAAGCTGGCGTGCGGTTACATTTGGCCCAATGCCGGCGGTGAAATCTATCGCAACGGCCAAGCCCTGGCCAATCTTCGCGAACTGCGGAAAAGCATTGGCTGGGTCACCTCGACTCTGGTAGCGGAGATCCCGCCTTTCGAACCGGCTATTCGAACCGTCGTTTCGGGAAAATTCGCGCAGATTGGATATGTTGAAGGATTCGGAGCTAGAGCTAGCCCGGCCGACTACCGGTTGGCGGAAGATTATCTGGCTCAGATGGGTTGCGCCGGGCTTCGTGACCAGCCGTT
This sequence comes from uncultured Syntrophobacteraceae bacterium, assembly GCA_964410485.1. Lineage (GTDB taxonomy): Bacteria > Desulfobacterota > Binatia > UBA9968 > UBA9968 > CAYPHJ01. The sequence goes on along the minus strand of CAYPHJ010000010.1, from coordinate 16,442 downwards.
TGGCCACCTGTCCCAAGGCGAGCAACAAAAAGTGATGATCGCCAGAGCTCGCATGACCCGGCCTTACCTTATGATTTTGGACGAGCCTTGCGCCGGAATGGATCCGGGCGCACGGGAAAATTTTTTGCGCGGTTTAAGCCGGCTCGAGAGGCAGAGCAGAGTCCCGGCTTTTATTTATGTAACGCACCATATAGAAGAGATCTTGCCGTTATTCAGGCGCGTCCTCGTTCTTCGAAACGGCCGGGTGCTGAGGTGCGGCGCGGCTCACACGGTACTGAAACCGGACATCCTGGAACAAGTATACGAAACTCCGCTGAGCCTCGTGAAACGGCGGTCGCGCTATTGGCCGATTGCAAATTGAAAGGACGTTCAAAGGTTCGCCAACAGCGCAACCGCTGGTGGTCTCTATCCGTGGTCTCGCTGGCCATTTTCATGGTCACCACGGACATTGGACTCCTCAGCATCGCTCTGCCCGTGATTATTACGGAGCTCAGCGCCGACGTCGCCCTCGCCGGCTGGATCGCGTTGATTTACGCTCTTGTAACAGCTTCTCTATACCTGCCTTGCGGCAGACTGTCCGATCTATTCGGCCGCGCTAAAGTCTTTCGCATCGGATTTCTTCTCTACGCCGCCAGTTCGCTGGCCGCGGCTCTAGCGCATAGCGGCGGCCAGCTCATTTTCTTTCGTGCCTGCCAGGCGATCGGCAGTGCCTTGATCATGGCCAACAGTTTTGCCCTCGTCACAAGTCTTTTCACGCCACAAGAGCGCGGTCGGGCGATGGGCATCGCGGGCGGCACGGTTTCGGCGCTTGGCTACACGCTCGGGCCGGTCATAGGCGGACTGTTGACGTACACTTTCGGTTGGCGCGCCAACTTCAGCCTGACTGCCTTTCTCGCCTTTGGCGGGTTTACTGCGGCCTGCATTCTGCTGCGCGACGATACGGAGACCGACCCGCGACCGGCGCGGCAAGACTCGTTTGACTTTATCGGTGCCGTGACCTTTGCGCTGGGAATTTCGGCTATCCTCCTCGCGCTAACCGCAAGCCAGGGAACATGGCATGGCACGAGCGTCTGGGGTCAATGCCTCATTGGCCTGTTCGCGTTGGGCTTTTTCGTATGGTGGGAAAAACGCACCCAATCGCCGCTGTTGGACCTCGATCTCTTCCGCATCCCGACATTTGCTTTTGGCAACGTGGCACGGCTGACCAGTTTTATCGCCATCAGCTTGAGCAGCCTTTTAATGCCCTTGTTTCTCCAACTGGCGCTCAAATTGGATCCGTTGCATTCAGGCTTGTTGATTGCCCCCACGCCATTGGCGCTCGCTTTACTCGCGCCGGTTACCGGCTGGCTTTCGGAGCGCATGTCGGCGCGGATTCTTTGCGCGGCGGGTCTGCTAATCAAAAGCACCGCGTGCGTTTTACTGGCCTTGATCGCGCTCGAGACGACCTCGTTCGATATTGTTCTAAGGCTGGGCCTCTTGGGGGTAGGCTTGGGGCTGTTTCAAACGCCGAACAACAATTCGCTCATGAGCTCGCTGCCAAAAAATCGACTGAGCATTGGATCATCTTTTCTGTCGATCGTGCGCAGCCTGGGCCATTCCGGCGGCACAGCACTGGCAACCGCCATCGTAAGCGCGCGCTTGCTGGCCTTGACCGGACAGACTTCACTCCGAGAACTGAGCGGCTCTACCGGCACGGATGCGACCGTGTTGACAGCGTTCATGCAAGGTTTTCGCCTGGCTTATGGGGCAGCGGCCGTACTTTGTTTTGTCGGCGCCGTGTTGGTGGCGTTGCCGAAAACGGATAGAAAATAGTTCCAACCGTTCCAGTAGTTCCAGTCGTTGCAGCCGTTCCAACCGTTTTGGGCGTTTTTCACTCACGACTGGAACAGCGATCGAACCACACTATGTCTTTCTGAGAACCGCAGGGACGAAGGATCCGCTTTTCTTCGCTCTACCGTCTCCAGCCGTCCGTCAAAAGCATATCCTTTGGAACGTTGGAACGACTGGAACAATTGGAACGGCTTAGCGAAGCGCTTGCGCTTAGCCCTCTGCGCTTTGCGCTCTGCCCCCTGCGCTTTGGCGGCTGCCAAAGCCCACGCGACCGATGAAGGGAAGCTTGAGAGCTGGATTGAAAAAATCGAGGCCAAAGCTTAAACCCAGCATATTAACCTCGAAGCCCTCGTCGCGTGCCACAGAAAGACCGGCAAGCCCCAGGAGCGAGACTTGATAGCCGGTGCCGCTTGGGGTGCGATCGATAATCGATCCGTTAATGGGATAGTCCTTGCCGATGGCTGTGGCGGGCAAGTTGACGCTCAAGCCCGGGACTTGCCGCGCAACGTAGGCGGTGAATGTATTGCTGTTGGGACCCGGCCAGACAGCATAGTCGTTGGCATAGGGATAGTTTTCGACCGCTTCGATAATCTTGGGAATAGCGCGCGCCGCAGCTTCGCCTCTTAGCTCAGTCAAAAGCTCCGGCTCGTTACCGAACCAGCGGCCATCCGGAATACCTGGCGCGGAGTGCACAACGGACAAGTTACGGTACAAACGCCAGCCGACGACATGATGAACCGTATAATAAGTGGCATTCTCAGATTTGGTTGCAATCCAGGTGTGCACGCCGAAAATTCCGCGCCAGTTGACCGCGCGGGCCGCATACACGTGAACCACAGCTTCAGGAGTAGTGTCGACCCGGGGAGCAATGCCGGCACTCGACCGATCGGCGGTGCGATAATCTCTCCCCAGCAGCGCCTGCCCGGAAAACACGGCATAAAGCGGCAGCCCGACGAATACCAAGAACGACAATGAGAGGATGCGCAGCACCATCTTCGTTGTGCCGATTATAGGCCAGAGTTTCGCTTAACGCGAACGGGAACTCGCCTAGGTTCAAATCGTTCCAGCAGTTCCAACCGTTCCAGTCGTGAACGAAAGGATGCAAGAAGCTCCGGATAATCTTGACGATTGGAACGATTGAAACGGTTGGAACCGTTGGAACGATCGAAACGGCTTGAACGACTTGAACCTGCCTGTTGCAATACACCTGTTACTTTCGTTACGCTCAGATGAGTCGCTTCTTCCGCAGTTATGGCGCAACAACTTCGTGTCGGACATGGTTTTGACGTGCACCGCTTTCGCTCCGGGCGAAAGCTCGTCCTGGCCGGCGTGACGATTCCGTACAGCAAAGGATTGGTGGGCCATTCAGATGCCGATGTCGTGTTACACGCTGTCATAAACGCGGTGCTGGGCGCTTTGGGAGAGGGAGACATAGGAATGCATTTTCCCGCTAGCGACGCGCGCTACAAGGGCATCTCCAGTGCAGTGCTGCTGCAGAAAGTCCTCGCGCTGATGCGGCAGAGGAAATTCCAGCTGGTGAACATCGACTTGACCATCATTGCGCAGCGGCCCAAGATGGCGCCGCATTACGCGGCCATGAAACAAAGTCTCGCTGGATACTTCAAAGTACCCGAAGACCGTATTAACGTTAAAGCGGCAACGACCGAAAACCTCGGCTGGGTCGGCCAAGGCAAAGGAATGGCAGCCATGGCAGTGGCTTTGTTGCGGAAATAATAGGGTAATTTGTGCCGGACCGTGTTGACAAAGGTGTTTTTCTATAATAAGCAAACCTCACTTTAAGTGGCATTACATCCTCCCGACGCTTCACAAGCGCGTGAACAAGAGATCGAGAATCTAGCTCAAGAGATTGGCCGTCTGATTCAGGGTGCTGAGCCACACAGACAAGACGATCTCAAAGAGCTAGCGTTCGCCCTGATCCGCGAGGAGTTGATCCACAAATCTGAGGTGCAAGACCCCTCAGCAGCCGTTCCAGCGCCTTTGAATCCTCTGGGAACGGGAGTGTTGATCTTCTGTGTGGGTGCGGGCTTATCGTTTGTCTTCGGGCCGGTCGGTTTGCTTTTAATGCTGGGCGGTCTGATCTTCATTGTTTGGGGAGCGCTCATTAGCTGGATCAAAGGCTAGAAAAAAATGGCAGAAGCGGAAAAGAAAAAAAGAGGGATTTGGTCACGGCGCGACTTCTTTACCAGACTGGGATGGACGGGTTTCGGCATCTTTGGTGGCTTGAGCTTGCTCGGCTTCCTTCGTTCGGCTTTCCCACGGGTTCTCTTTACCCCGCCCTTGACATTCAAAGCCGGTTTTCCTACCGACTATCCCATAGGCGAAGTCAGCGAAAGGTTTAAACAAGAAGAGCGAGTGTGGATTGTTCGCGAGGAAACCGGTATCTATGCGATCTTTGCCCGCTGCACGCACCTCGGATGCACGCCCCGGTGGCTCGCCGCCGAAAGCAAGTTCAAGTGCCCATGCCACGGCAGCGGCTTTTTTAAGACGGGGCTGAATTTCGAAGGGCCGGCGCCGCGCCCGTTGGATCGATTTCGAGTGACGGTGGGCGAGGACGGGCAGCTCCTGGTCAACAAGGGACAAGTTTTCAGAATGGCGCCGAACGCGGAGCCGGAGGAGCAGCATCCAGATAGTATTCTCAAGGTTTAACGGAAAAAAATCATGAGCGTGTTGGAAAAAATCAAGAACGACATTGTCGAGAGTCAAGTCTGGAGGTCAATTTTTCGCCACGGATATGAAGATACGCCGCGCAACCGCGTCATGATGGTGACTGCGAACGTTTTTCTGCACCTCCATCCCGCCAAGGTGCGCCGGCACGCCGTCAGAATGCGTTTCACTTGGTGCATGGGAGGACTTACGTTCCTCATGTTCCTGGTGACCGCGGTCACGGGCATTTACTTGATGTTCTACTACCGCCCCGTCGCAGAGTATGCCTATGCCGATATGAAGTACCTCGAGTTCGACATGCCTTTCGGCATGCTCATGCGCAACATGCATCGCTGGGCCGCCCATGCCATGGTTGTTTTTGTCTGGCTCCATATGTTTCGAGTTTTTCTTACTGGTTCGTACAAACCACCACGGGAGTTCAACTGGATTGTCGGCGTGTTGCTTCTCGTGCTGACGCTACTGTTGAGCTTTACCGGCTACCTGCTCCCATGGGATCAGCTCGCGATTTGGGCGGTTACCGTTGGCGCAAATATGGCGGCCGCCAGTCCACTCCTGGGCCACGAGGGCCCCTTCGCTGAGTTCGTCGGGGCCAACCCGATTTATGATGCGCGAGCCTTCTTGTTCGGTGGCGGCGAGATCGGCCCGCACACCTTGCTGCGCTTTTATATTCTGCATTGCATTTTCATTCCGCTGGTGGCGGCCACGCTGATGGTCGTCCATTTCTGGCGCATCCGGCGCGATGGGTTCTCCGGTCCGTCACTCTGATTCCGTTTTTTTATTTGGGAAATCAAAAACAGCACCACCATCGAAAAACAAAACGGTAAGCAAAGGACAACAGGCAATGGCAGAGCCAACGCGAGAAAAGAGATTGCCGGTTGACGACAAGATCCACACCTGGCCCCACCTTGTGCGCGCAGAGTTCCTGGTCGCACTCTTTGTCACAATCGTCTTGACATTCTGGGCGCTGCTGATCGACGCGCCGCTCGAAGAGCCCGCAAACCCGACGCGTACTCCCAACCCGTCAAAGGCGCCTTGGTACTTCCTGGGACTGCAGGAGATGCTCGTCTATTTTGATCCCTGGCATGCCGGCGTGGTGCTCCCGACCCTCATCATCGTTGGTCTGATGGTGATTCCTTTTATCGACATCAACCCCAGGGGAAACGGCTATTACTGTTTCAAAGACCGCAAATACGAGATTCTGACATTCTTTCTAGGGTTCCACGTTCTCTGGGTATCCATGATCATCATCGGAACTTTTTTCCGTGGCCCCGGCTGGAACCTCTTTTGGCCATGGCAGCGCTGGGATCCGCACAAAGTGGTCGCGCTGACCAATGTCGACCTCCCTTATCTCTTCGGCTTCAGGGGTTATTGGACTTCGGCGGCTTTCGGCGGATTTGTCATCGTGCTCTACTTCGCGCTCGGCTTCGCGCTTTTTTACTGGTGGGTTCTGCGCGTCAAGGGGCGAGAGTTTATGGAGCGCTGGGGGATGGTGCGCTTCACGATCACGGCTACGCTTGTGCTGATGATGCTGGCGCTTCCGGCAAAAATGTTTCTCAGGCTTGCGTTCAATGTCAAGTACATCCTGGTTACCCCGTACTTCAATATTTGACAGCACAGTTGCGCGTTGGTGCGTTGAAAACGAAGCCCATGAAGTGTGCTATGAGCCTACGCTCGCCGGCAGAAGATGAAAACGAGAGCGCTTATCAACAGTGTCATCCTGAACGAAGTGAAGGATATGCTTTACGTGTTTGATCGTTCGAACCAGAAAGCAGATTCTTCGTCGCTGCGCTTCTCAGAATGACATTGCGAAAACTGTCCAGGGCGACGGGCCCGGGAACACACAGAAACTTTGGCAGGAGTCAGGCACGAGGACACGCTTGGCTCCTTACGGTTATCGTTTGAAGACCATGAAGGTGAAGCATTGATGTTCTACGTTGCCAAAATTCTGCAAGCGCTCGGGCTCGCCGACGTGGGCTATGCCCTTTATGTCGGCGTCATGAAAAATTTCTCCATGGCGGAGGAGATCGTCTTGATGCTGATCGGACTAATGATTTTTTCTTTGGGCCGCGCTCTCGAGCGCAAAGTCGCGTGAGGACCCGGCATGGCGGAAAGAGGAATCGACCAAAACGAAGAGAAAAAGTCCTACGGCGCCGTTTTTCTGATCGGCGTCACGTTATTGCTCGTATCGGCGCTTTGGGCTTTTTGGGATGACAACATCACGCGCCGGCTGTGGAAAGGGTATCAGGAGCAGTTCTTGCGCCTCGACTACAACAAGGCCAAGGCGGCCTATGATGAAGAACAGGCAAAGCTGGAGGCGGATGCCAATTACCAGGAGCTCTACAAGAAACTGACCGCTGCCCAAGCGAGTCTTCGGGAAGGTGATTTAGGCCGCAGGCTGGCGGACCTTGAAAGGCAGGATGATCGAGCGACCACTCGCTTCCGAGAAGTCGATCTCGAAGTCAAGTTTGTCAAGAGTGAGCTGGAAGAAGCGTGGTATGAACACGACCACGCGATCCAACAGAACCGAGATCCCAAACGCTATCTCCAACGTATCCAACGACTCAACGATCAGGAAGCGAAACTCCTCCCCCGCCTGGAAGCGGCGCGCGCTAACCGCGAAGAGATCAGAGAAGAGATCAGGAAGATTCACTCGGGGGTGAGAGAGCTGGAAAATGAGCTCTTAAAACTCACGGCCGAGCGCGATCGCTGGCAACGCGTCATGGATAACGTGACCGTCAACCTTGGTCCGTTTTCTTTGTACAGGATTCCGAAAATTCAGCAGGTGTCCCTGGACGACTTTGAACGAAACCGTTTCGACCAGTTGGTCGCGCGCGTCGATCGCTGCCAGAGCTGTCACATCGCGATTAACCGGGCCGGTTTTGAAGACGAGCAAAATCCGTTCAAAACACACCCGCATCGCGAAAAACTGCTGGCCGACAACGCCCATCCGCCGGAGAGGTTCGGTTGTACGTCGTGCCATGAGGGCCAGGGCGTAGCCGTTAACAGCGTCAAACAAGCCCATGGCGAGGTCATTTTTTGGGACCACCCGCTCCTGCGCGGCGACAAGGTCCAGTCGAGCTGCACCTCCTGCCATCTGGATGTTCAGCGCTTCGAGCAGGCACCACTGCTCGCCGAAGGGCAAAGACTGTTCGAGCAAGTCGGCTGCACGGGTTGTCACCTCGTCGACGGATACGCAAACATATCGAAAGTCGGTCCCAGCTTGCGCAAGATCAGCGCAAAGCTGGACCCCGGTTGGATGGTGCGCTGGATCGAAAACCCGCACAAGTTTCGCCCGCGTACACGCATGCCCAATTTCGAGCTGAAACCGGACGAAGCCCTGGCGGTCGCCGCCTTTCTCTGGTCGGTTTCGAAAGAAGAAGGGGATAAGTGGCTCACGGAGCACCCGCTGCCGGCCGGCTTCCGGGAAGGCGATGCCAATGCCGTAGCCCGAGGCAAGAAACTCGCCGAGAGTGTCGGGTGCAAAGGCTGCCACGGCTTTGCCGAGGGGGACTTCTCCACTCCGCTGGGCAAAGACAAGGACTTGGTGCCGAATCTGAAAGACATCGGATCGAAAACCGGAGCGCAGTGGATCTATCACTGGCTTAAGAATCCGCGCGCCTTTGCGCCGGATACCAACATGCCGAGCCTGCGGCTCACAGACGACGAGGCGATTTCTCTCACGAGTTATCTCGTGACCCTTGGAAACAAAGCCGAGCCGGTGACTGGCATTGCGGAGCAGCTCGCCGATCCCAACAAGATCAAAGAGGGCGAGGCGCTGGTGCGCAAATACGGCTGCTTCGGTTGTCACGACATTAAAGGAATGGAGAAGGAGTCGCGCATCGGCGCTGAGCTGACAACGTTCGGCTCCAAAACCATCGAGGAACTGTTCTTTGGCAATCGAACGGACATTCCCCACACGTGGGATGACTGGACGTTCCATAAGATTAAAACGCCGCGCATCTACGCAACGGAGCGTGTTGAACAGGTGATGCCGCAGTTCAATCTCTCCGATGACGATATCCACGCCTTGCGAATCGTGCTCGCCGGCTTTCGCGAATCCAAGGTCGGGCCTCGCTATTTGGCCGATCAAGGCCGGCAGATTGTCGAGATTGTGGAAGGACGCCGCTTGATGCACCAGTACAACTGCGTCGGCTGTCACGAAATCGAAAACCGCGGCGGCTTTGTCGCAAAGTACTATCAGGAGAACCCCGCTCTAGCGCCTCCGCCTCTCAACGGGCAAGGCGAAAAGGTGCAATCTCCGTGGTTCTTCAGCTTTCTCAAGGCGCCTTCGCCGATCCGTCCATGGCTCGACATCCGAATGCCGACGTTTCAACTGTCTGACCGCGAGACGAATCTCCTCGTGGCATATTTCAACGGTCTTGCCAAAGTGGACATTCCATTCACCCATTTTGAGGACCAAAAAGTGCCGCGCGAAAATCTAGAAGCGGCGCGCCAGCTGATTTCAAAGGAATATTTCGATTGTTTGAGCTGCCATCAACAGGGAGAGCGAAAGCCGGAAGGCCCCATGGAGGGCTGGGCGCCAGATCTCAATCTGGCGCGCCAGCGGCTGAACCCGCAGTGGATCATCAAATGGCTGGAGGATCCGCAGCAGATTCAGCCGGGGACAAGAATGCCTTCATTCTATCCAGGTGGCCCTGACAACATTCTCGACGGCAAGGACGACCGGCAGATCCAGGCGCTGCGAGACTATCTCATGACTCTGGGCAGAGCTTCCGGTAATGCCGGCGGGCCGCCGCAGGCCAAAGGGAAAGCGGGCGCCGGCAGCCGTTGAAGTCAGGGCCATCTTGCACGTCTATATAAATACGGTAGGTATATTAGCACGAGCAAAATCTCTAAGGAGGACCGTATGAATAGATTGGGCTTAGGAACGCTGATGATTGCAGCGTCGCTGGTGCTGGCGCCCAGCGCCTGGAGTTATCAGGCAGTCGGTGTGAAGGATGGGGGAGCCATATCAGGAACCGTGAAATTCAAGGGCACTGCCCCGCAGCCGCGCAAGCTCGACGTTAACAGGGATGCGGAAGTATGCGGCAAGACACCCAAATTGGACCGATCATTGCTTGTAACGGACGGCAATCTAATAAACGCGGTGGTGACGATTACGGACATTCAAAAAGGCAAGAAGGCTGATCAAAAAAAGGTCACCATCGATCAGAAGGGATGTGAGTACAGTCCGCACGTTTTGGCTTTTATGGTTGGAACTCCGGTCGAAGTCCTAAACCCGGACGGGATTCTTCACAACGTCAATGGCAGCGCCAAGGCCAACAAGCCTTTCAATATGGCGCAACCGAAGTTTAGAAAGAGCATGACCCTCCCCAAAATCGAGAAGCCGGAGAACATTCAGCTCAGGTGCGACGTGCACAGCTGGATGGATGGATGGCTGGTTGTCACTGCGAATCCCTACTTTAGTGTCACGGACAAGTCCGGGAGCTTCAAGCTGACAGACGTTCCGCCGGGGACCTATACCGTGCAGGTTTGGCACGAAAGGCTGGGGACGCAGACCCAAAAAGTGACCGTGAAAGCCAAAGAGGACGCCAAAGTAAGTTTCGAAATGGCCGGAAAATAACTGAATTGGATCGTGCGACAAAAAAAGGCACTCCCTCGGAGTGCCTTTTTTTGTCGCGGAATCTTGAATTCCTAGCGGGCTTCGCGCCTCTTATGAAAATGTGACTACACGCAAATCCCCCCGGTCCTGCGGGCCGGCCCCCTTTTCCAAAGAGGGGAAACGGTCCTCTTAGAGATTTCCCCCTTTGAAAAGGGGGATTAAGGGGGATTTTCTTAGCGGTCAGCGAACAAAATTCCACGAAGGCCTCGATTTAAAAATGATAAAAACTATAAAAACTCCAAAATATCATAGGCAAATCAATGTCCAGCCAGGAGCTTTTATCTATTTTGGACAGCAGTGTTCTACACGAATGATCCGCGGATGCTATTATGATCCTGCTCTGCGCCAGCGAGTGCACCGGCTCCGGGCTAGAAACCTCCTCCCGGAGTTCTAATTAGCACGCCAGTAGCGATAGAAGTGGTGGGTTGGGCCGTGCCCCGCGCCGATCGCAAATGCATGCCGAATGGCCCCAATGATGAACCGTTTCGCGCGGCCAACGGCCGTGCGGACGTTTTCACCGCGCGCCAGGTAAGCTGCAATGGCGGCTGAAAACGTGCAGCCGGTCCCGTGAGTATGCCGCGTGCGAATACGGGGAGAGTGGAACTCGTGAAAATGGCTGCCATCAAAAAATAAGTCGACGGCAGCGCCTTTGCGGTGACCGCCTTTAATGACGACGGTTCTCGCTCCCATGTCGATGAGTCGAGCCGCGGCCGCCTCTACTTCACGCGCGGACGAAATGCGCATGCCGGTCAGAGCTTCCGCTTCGGGAATGTTCGGCGTGACCACGGCCGCCAAGGGAATCAAGCGCGAGCGCAACGCCGCCACGGCATCCTTGCGTAGAAGCATGTCCCCACTTTTGGCTACCATGACTGGATCCACCACTAGGTTTTTCAGATCATGTTCGCGTATTTTCCTCGCCACTGTTTCGATGATGCGCGAATTGGCTAACATACCGGTCTTTGTGGCACCGACTCCGATGTCATCAACAATGGTATCGATCTGCGCCGCGACGATGCGCGGACTCAGCTCGAAAATCTTTGTCACTGCGACTGTATTCTGCGCCGTAATGGCCGTGATCGCGGATGTTCCATAGACGCCGAGCGCGGCAAACGTCTTGAGGTCGGCCTGAATCCCCGCGCCGGCGCCTGAATCCGATCCCGCAATGGTCAACGCTTTGGCAATGGATTTCATGAGAACGGCATCCTATCAGACCTGCGCTCCGTGAGCGATCTCTCCACCACTCAACAAAAATTCGTGTCGAGGGTACAAAAATTTACACTTTCTGATATAATCCGTTCAGCTGCGCCGCGACCATACCGTGACTTTGCAGCCGCAGACCCAAACATTCCGTGAGCATCAACTTACAACTGTACTCGCGCAGGATAGCAATGGTCGAGTCTCGTGGTAATTGTCCTGCGGCCGGCCATTGAGCAGTCAGTCCTTTCCGGATCGAACGGCAAAATCTCATAACCCGGAGAACAACAACAAAGATGCCTAAACTCATGATGAAGACGAACACAGCGATAGCCGATACTCAACCCGCCGAGCAGAAACTCACCGTATCGGCGGCGGAGATGGGAGCGCGCCAGCGTGAGATCTCCGTTTCAGAATTCTTTACCAAGAACCGGCATTTGCTGGGCTTCGATAATCCGCGAAAAGCGCTACTTACCTGTGTCAAGGAGGCCGTCGATAATGCTCTCGACGCCTGTGAGGAAGCGGGAATTCTGCCGGATGTCGTGGTCAAGCTTGAGGTAGCCTCGAACGGCAAGAGCCCACCTGCCCCGAGTCAGGCGAACCGCTTCCGCATCACCGTCATCGACTATGGTCCCGGCATTGTGCGCCAACAGATTCCGCGGATTTTCGCGAAGCTTCTCTACGGATCCAAATTCCATCGGCTACGGATGAGCCGCGGCCAGCAAGGGATTGGCATTTCCGCCGCCGGGATGTACGCACAACTCACGACCGGCAAGCCGGTGCAGATTATCTCGCGCACCGGTGCGCGGACGCCTGCACACTATTTCGAAGTCCAGATCGACACAAAGAAAAACGAGCCGCGCATCTTCGAAAACAAGCGCATCGACTGGGAGAATCATCGTGGCACTCAAGTCACTCTCGAGATCGAGGGCCGCTACCAGAAGGGGAGAGCCTCCGTGGAGGAGTATCTCGAACAAACGGCCATTGCCAATCCCCACGTCAAGCTCGTCTATCACACGCCCGAGGATGAAACTAAGGAATACCCGCGCACCCTTCACGAATTGCCTCCTCAGCCACGCGAGATCAAGCCGCATCCCTACGGCATTGAGTTTGGCATGTTGCTCAAGATGTTGCACGACACCAAGAGCCACTCGGTTGCGGGTTTTCTGGCAAGTGACTTCAGCCGAATCTCCGCCAATCTCGCCCAGGAAATCTGCAAGGCAGCAAAGATTTCCCCCGCCGCACTGCCGCGAAACATCCACGGCGAAGCCGCTGAAACGCTGTATAGCGTGATTCAGGCGACCAAGATTATGGCACCGCCGAGCAACTGTATATCCCCCATCGGCGAAAAAGCGATTCTGCACGGCTTGTACAAACAAATCAAAGGCGATTTTTACACTGCAGTGACCCGGCCGCCGGCGGTCTACCGTGGCAATCCTTTCATTATTGAGGCGGGTTTGGCCTACGGGAAAGGGCCGGAACAGCCTGTCAATAACACTGCACTTTCCGAGCCGCTCGCCGAAGGGGAAGAGAGAAACGATGATAATGAGTTGGCCCGCGTCATTCGCTACGCCAATCGCGTGCCGCTTCTCTATCAACAATCAGCCTGCGCGACTTTCAAGGCGGTGCTCGATACCACCTGGCGTAACTATGGTGTTCCCCAATCAAAGGGTGCGCTTCCAGCGGGTCCCATGGTGATCTTCGTTCACATGGCGTCGGTCTGGGTTCCTTTTACCAGCGAATCCAAAGAAGCGATCGCCGACTACGATGAAATTCGCAAAGAGATCAAGCTGGCCCTGCAGGAGTGTGGGCGGCGGCTTGGTGTTTTTCTCAGGCGGCGGGAGCGCGCTAAGAGCGAGTTCCGCCGGCGCAATATTTTCGAGCTCTACATCGAGGAGGTCGTCGAAGCGTGCAAGCGCCTGAAGGGCGGCAAACTCGAAGCGGAAAAACTCAAGGGCCAGCTACAACGAATTGCCGTCAAACGGACTGGCGGTGAGAAGATCAACGAGGTGTTGGACAATCATGGCGCGGGTCCGGAAGGTCTTCCCCATTCGATCATCGTCACTGCCGATGGCACCGAAGGCGAAGCGCCGGTCTTGCCTCATGGGCGAAACGATGACACCCCGGCGGAACGGGCCGCCAGAGAAGAAGAGGAACCCACGTTGCCGGCACTGGCGCAGGCAACAGTCGGCTCTACGACAAAGGGCAAAGCGGTCAAAGTCAAGGCAAAGAGCCGGGTAGGAGCACGCGGTCAGGAACAAACCGTTCTTCCGTTTGTCAGCAACAGCAACGCCGCCAAGCATGCAAAACCCAGTCACAAGAGCGGGAAAAAACATGGCGCGAAAACAAACAAAAATAAATAAGAACGGAGCCGTCGAAAAGAAGCTCGTCGGAGTGGCCGATCTCGTCATTACGGCCGCCGACAAGAGCAAGGATCCCACTCTTTCGATCCCCGTACGAAGCCTGGCAAACGTCACGTTCGACGAGAAACGGGGCTTGATCGAGCTGGGCCGCAGAAAGCAGGCGCGGTCGTTCTTTAACGTCGGGATGGCCAAGAAGTTCATGCAGACTGTCCTGGTAGCCGACGCCCTCGCCGAGTTGCAGCGGGCGAATCTCACGACGTCTCTTCGGGAGATCTACTACCGCACCAAGCACACGATCAAGAACTCGCACGAAAATACCTTCGACAGCCAGAACGAATCCGACCCGCTGATCGAAGATCTTGAAGTCACGCTGGAGGCCCTGCGCGAGGAACTGCACGTGCGCGCCGAGAATTCCGGTACCGTCGTGGGCCCCCTGGTGTTGGTTGACGATGGCGACCGAGTCGATTGCACACGCTTGGGCAAAGGCGGGTATTCGGTCCCCTCGATTGTGGAGCCGGAATATATTCAGATCTCCAGATGCACGGCCGATTTCGTTCTCCTCGTCGAGAAAGGTACCCAATGGAACCGCCTTTCCGAGGACAAGTTCTGGCGCCGCTACAACTGCATCCTGCTCACGGGGAATGGCCAGCCGCCTCGCGGTGTCAGGCGCTTGGCGCGGCGGCTGCACCAGGAGCACAACCTTCCCGTTTATGTCCTGGTGGACAACGATCCTTGGGGCTACTACATCTACTCGGTCGTCAAGCAGGGATCGATCAATTTAGCTTTTGAGAGCCAGCGCATGGCCATCCCCAAGGCCAAGTTCATCGGCTTTTCGAGTGCCGACCCCGATCGCTATGGTCTTCCGCGCAACGTCGGCATCAAGCTCAATGACAAAGACATCAATCGCGCCCGCGAGCTGCTCAAGTATCGTTGGTTTCAAAAAAAGCAGTGGCAGGAAGAAATCAAAGGAATGCTCTCGAGCGGCCTCAAGTACGAGCTGGACGCGCTCGCCAACAAGGACTTCCAGTACTTGACCAAGAACTATCTTCCGCGCAAGCTCAAAGAGCAAGACTGGTTGGATTAAATGAGCACTGTTCGGACCGCCAGCGCACTGGAATACGCTAAGCACGCGCCTATAAAGACTGCCGATCGAGAAAAGCCAGCAGATGCGAAATTTGTAGAAGCAACGGCAGTTCACCGTCCAGAAAACGGAATGGCCGCGTGGACCTTAACCTCTGCGTTCCCTGCGTTTGAATTCTCGCTGGGCTCCCCTCATTTGAAGATCTCCAGTCGCTTACGCACTTCCGGATCTATGGTAAAAATCTCGTTGACCAGCTTCTGAATCCTTTCAGCCGATACGGGGTTGACCTCCAGACCCATCTTCTCGCTCTCACGGAGAAAGACGGGGTCCTGCATCGTCTTGTTAAAGGCGTTGCGAAGAATCTTTAATCGTTCAGCCGGAGTTCCGGGAGGAGCCGCAAATGGGTATGCCGTGACCTGCCGCGACAGGAGAACTTCTAAGAAACGCCGATCCCTGTCGCTCTTGGCATACTGCAAGAGCAGGGGGACTCCGCTCAACTCGGAATGCCCTTCCATGCCGAATTGGACAATCACATGCACGAATTTCTCTTTGAACCAGTCTGGTTTTAGCAACTTGACCGAACCCCAGGAGGCGCAAAAAGCATTAACTTCCCCGCGCTCCACCGCTGCCAAAATGGGAGGGATACCTCCGTAACCCATGATACGTTTGAATTCGGTCTGCAACGCCTCGTTAAGGGCCAATGGAAATTGCGCAGTATCAGCGCCAGGGCCGCTTGCTCCGAAGATCACTGCCTCAGGTTTCTTTACAGCTTGATCCAAAGAGCTAATCCCGCTATCGGCTCGAATAGCGCAAAAACTTACTTCCTGATTAGGGCTGCCGATCCAATTGAACTTGCGGGCGTCGAATTCCACCCCTTTGGTACCCACCAGCTGGGCAAATGGCAGCGCGCGAGAGAAAACCCCCACGGTCAGGCCATCCGGCTTGGCAACATTGTAAAGGTAATTCGCTGTGACCATACTTCCCGCCCCCGGCATATTCTGGACCAATACCGCGGGTTGCCCCGGGATGTGCTTTGGCAGGTGCCGCGCAATCGCTCGGGCATATAGATCATAGCCTCCCCCAGGGGGGAACCCCGCGATAACTCGGAGCTGGCGACCTTCATAAAAGCTTTTATTTGCCTCGCCCGCTAGTCCAGGCTGCACACCGGCCGAGAGGAATAACAATACGAACGCCCAGCTAAGACTCAGAGCTTTGCCTCGGTTTTCTTTTTTCATCTATTTCCCTCCCTTCGTGCCAAGCTAACAGCACTCAGCTCGGCAAGCCATCTTGCCCCTTTGTTTAACCTTATTTCACTGTCCGGCACAAGAAGCGCAAAGACAATGATGGTAATCTCGTAGCTCGGCCTTTGCGCTGGATGAGCATTACATTGATCTGATGCTCCTGACTGATAGGCTTATGGAGATACTGAAAACCGTGGGAGAACGTATGGGACGGCTACGGGACGGCTAATGAATGGTTTATGGCACGACACGTGGTATGACACAAAGAAAACACGCGGCCGCTTCGTGCGTCACGAAAGCGTCTTTCGTAATCTCAGGCGGATTCGCCGAGTACCCCAATCTCTCCCGCTGTCTGCACGCGCTCTATCACATGCCCGGGGTTGCTGCGACGGTTAACATAGACCACATCAAGCAACGCTATGACC
>CAYPHJ010000009.1:0-68278 GCA_964410485.1 uncultured Syntrophobacteraceae bacterium | reverse complement strand
GTGTCCCCGAGTAGTGATCTTCCGAGATCGCGTATCGAGGGGGTACGGCCCTGCGGAGCATGCGCGGGTGACCGCTCTGGGGGCGCTGTCCCTCACTCCCTCTCCACCCCAATTTTCATAGGAGAGCACGACGAAGAAGAAGAGAAATATTTTTCAATCCTTCGTGACCTTCGTGTGCTTCGTCGTGGTGTAATCATACTACGTTTGAGCCAAGGTCTTACAACCTCGAAATTTTTGCGCAATCCTACGAAAACTCTCACTTACGATCGTACGGCAAACTTCTTCTCATGGTGCGCCGCGGGCTTCACGGCGCACCATGAATATAGAAGCACTGAAGATCACCGCGCCGCCGACCCAGGCCCAGATGTCGGGCAACTCGCCAAAAGCAAAAAACCCGATAATTGCTCCGAACGGAAGGCGCGAGAACTCGAATGGTAAAACTGCAGTCGCATCCGCCGCCGCAAAGGCGCGTGACAGAAATCGTTGGTTCAGCGTGGCGAAAAAACCCACACCGAACATCAGCAGGACCTGCTCAAACGTTGGCCACGTCCAAACAAATAGCGCCGGAACCAATATCATCGGAGTAACGTACACCATCTGATAAAAAACGATGGCGTCGGGGTGATCCGTGCGCGCAGTGAACTTGACAATCGTATTACTTGCGGCCGCTGCCGCCGCACCGGCCAGCACGAGAAGAGCACCAAGGCTAACCTGCACGATACCGGGGCGCAGTATGATGAGAACCCCCGCAAAGCCTGCTATCAGAGCCAATGAGCGAGCCAGATACACCCGCTCACCGAGCAAGAGCACGGCCAACAGGGCTCCCCAGAGCGGCGCCGTAAAGACCAATGCCTGCGACTCGGCTACCGGGATCAGGGCCGCGCCGGAGAAGTAAGTCATCAAAAAAACAAGGCCGCACACGCCCCGCAGCGCAAACACCCTGTGATTGCTGGTTTTGAGTCCACTGGCGCCCACCCGAAAGGCAAACGGTAGCATCAAGAGGAGATTCACCAGGGCACGAAAAAAAGCGATCTCAAACGGATGGACCCCTGGCGCGGTCTCGCGGATAAGCGCGGTCATAAGCGTAAAGGCACCCGCCGCCCCGGACATCCATAAGCCGCCACGGACCACTGCCGGCAAGCTCCTTCGCTCAGTGCGGCTCGTCTCTGTCATAATCTTTCTCTGGTATCAGCGCTTCAGGGTCTGACGCAAACCGGCAAGAATGACCACCGACCGCCGACCGGTGTTCGAGGTTCGAAGTTCGAAGAGAGTTAAGAGTTGAGCGGGCATGCATGGCGCGACAACACGTCGAATTGGCCGCGGGGATAGCCGCGCGTGCTATGCAGTTTTTTGAACTGCGGGGAGAGGATCAACCCTGATTTCAACAGAGGACTTATTGGGCTTGAAGTTTTGGGGGGACGCAACGTTACTCTTTGTCCGGAACGGCCACTGCATTCGGCCGCCGGCGGAACATCGGGCGCAGACTGAAGAGCAACACCAGCAAGGCCGCCCCCAGGAAAGCAGCGCTGATCGGCCGCTCGACAAATGTCAGCAGGTTGCCGCGAGAGATTAGCAGCGCTCGCCGGAGATTCTCTTCCAGTATGGGGCTCAGCACCATCCCGAGCAGAAGTGGCGCTGGCGGAAAGCCCAGCAGCGCCATGCCGTATCCGAGCATACCGAATATCAAGACTAGATAAATGTCGAAAGCGCTGTTGTTGATGCTATAGACGCCGATACAGATGAAAAAAAGCATCGACGGATAGAGTATATAAGAAGGAATTCGTAAAATTCTTATCCACAGGCCGATCAGCGGAAGATTCAATATCACGAGAAGAACGTTGGCGATCCAGAAGCTCGCGACCAGCCCCCAAAAAAGATCGGGATGTCTGGTGACGACCTGGGGCCCGGGCACGATCCCGTGAATCATCATCGCGCCCAGGACCAACGCCATGACCGCATCACCAGGAATGCCTAGGCTCAAGGTTGGGATGAACGCCGCCTGGGCCGCAGAGTTGTTAGCTGCTTCCGGCCCGGTCACTCCTTCGATCGCACCACGGCCAAAGCGGGAAGGATCGCGGGCCACCTTTTTCTCGACGGCATAGGCAACGAATGATGCGATCGAGGCGCCCGTGCCAGGTAGAATCCCCAAGGCCGCGCCGATCCCGGAGCCCCGAACCATCGGCATCCAGGACTGCCGCCAGTCGGTCCGGGTCGGCATCAGCGCGCGCCATTTGAAGCTCCCTGCATTGAATTTGCTTCGCTGGCTACCGTTGAGATTGTTCAGGATTTCGGCGACGCCGAAAAGACCCATGGCGATGGCAACGAAGCTGACGCCGTCGGCGAGCTCGAGCCGGCCGAAAGTGAATCGCAAGCGCCCGGTCTCGATATCGGAACCGACCACGCCTAACAGAAGGCCCAAAACAACCATGGCGATGCCCTTGGCGGGTGATCCGACGGAGATGGTCGATGCGGCGATGAGGCCCAGCACCACCATGGAAAAATATTCGGCCGGTCCGAACCTCAGGGCAATACTGGCCAGCATTGGGGCGAAGCCGATCATAAGGACGATAGAGAAGCAGCCGCCGAAAAATGAAGCGACCGTTGTGATGAACAAAGCAACCCCGCCGCGGCCCTGCTGGCTCATGGGATAACCGTCCAAACAGGTTACGGCGGATGCGGAAGTACCCGGAAGATTGAGCAGGATCGAGGCTGTGGAGCCGCCGTACAGTACGCCGTAGTAGATGCCCGCCAACATCACCAGCGCGGCTGTCGGTGTCACATAAAAGGTCATGGGCATCAGCATAGAGATCGCCGCCAGTGCCCCGATGCCGGGTAGAATCCCAACTAACGTCCCGTACGTGACCCCGATGAAACAGAATAGGAGGTTCTCGAATGACAGCGCGATCTCAAAACCGACTAGCAGGTTCGAGACAAGATTCATCTCATCTCCAAAGAAACGCTCGCAACGGTAAAGCGAGGCCGTGAATGAACAGGGCCACAGCAAGACCGGCCAGACCTACGGCCAGGAGGATGGTAACCAGCGGTCGAAACGGCTTGCTGGCCAGAGACGAGATCACTACGAGCGCGATTGTCGCAGGCACAACACCAACCCGGTTAACCAGAAACGCGAAGGTGGCGATGCTGCCGAAGATCGTCGCCGCGCCGCGGACCCGCAGAATCACAGCGCTACTCGTCTCGGCTCGTGCCTGGACAAGCAAGAGGAGTCCGATGCCGATCATCACCACCCCGAGAATGATCGGGAAGTATCCTGGACCCATATGCGTGAGTTCGCCAACCGGATAGTTGCTGGCTTCCCAGATTGCCAAGCCGCCAATGGCCATGACACAGATGGCGCCGGCAATCTCCAGCAGGCTCGAGCGCGGGTATCTCATAACGACTCGCGTGACAGCGTCATTGCGAAGGCAGACGCAAAGGCAAGACCCTCTGAACTACCGAAGCGGCCGTCAGGTCAAATAGATATGCGCGCAAGCGGATTGGAACTCCCGGAGGCCGTCTTCACCGGAGGGATGGGTCAGGTACGGCGATTTAGATCTCGTGTATCTGTCAATCGACCGAGATGCCGAGCGTGGTCACCATCTCGCTCCATTTAGCCGTTTCCGATTTCACGAAACGGGCAGTCTCGGAGGCGGAGCGCTTGGCTGGCGTGTTGCCCAATTTAAGCAGTCTCTCCAGTACCTCCCGGTCATCCAAAGCAGCATTGACGGCGCCATTTAGCTTGTCGACGATAGCTCGATCCGTTTTCGCAGGCACGAAGAACCCGACCCAGGACGCAGCCTCAAAGCGGGCGAAGCCCCCCTGGGCGAAGGTGGGACAATCGGGCAGTGCAGCTGCCCGCTCGGCACTCGCAACCCCCAGGCACACCAGAGCTCCCTCCTTCATATGCGCGGAGACCGCCGGCAGGGTGGCGGCAATTGAATTGACCTGATTTCCTAGCGCCGCCTGAATCGCCGGCGCGCCGCCACGGAAGGGAACATGCACGGCATTGAGATTGGCGTGCTTCTTGAAAAAGAACTCGATGGCCAGGTGCGAACCGGTGCCGACTCCGGCTGTCGCAAAGTTAATTTTCCTGCCCTTTGCCCAATTGAGGAATTCCTTGAGGCTCCGCGACGGGTTGCTTGGATGTATTCCGAGCGCCTCCGGCGCCCAAACCGGAACGGCAACCGCAACGAGTTGCTCGATCGAGTACTCAAGCTTCTTGTAAAGGGTCGCGTTGATCGCGATCGCCGTGGTGGTGACCAGGATCGTGTACCCGTCGGGATCGGCATTGGCGACGGCTCTGGCGGCGACGTTCGCTGCGGCTCCCGGCCGGTTCTCAACGGTCACCGGTTGACCCAGGCGTTCGCTGAGATTGTTGCCGATAAGCCGCGCCACGGTGTCGGCGAAGCCGCCGGCCGCGAAGCCGACCACCATCGTGATCCTCTGGCCCGGATAAGTCTGCGCTGAAGCGGTCCCGGCCAGCATCAGCGACAACAAGGCAAGGCAGCAATACGACATGAACTCTCGACTAGAGACCTTCATAGGGTTCCCCTTGGTATAATGACCCCTGTCACATCATCCCTTTCGCTAGCCACCTCCCGGGTTATCCCCTTTTTACTGATCATGTCAAGCGTAGCAGAAGGAAGTGCTTCTATGGTGGTCGTCATGCACCGACGGCGCGCGGTGCGTCCCTACGCAACTGCGGCCTGGAACTTGAGCAAGGCCGCTTCTGAGCCGTTTTCGTCCAGATTCACTTTCCTGCCGTCTTTGATGACCATCGCAAGGTTAGATGGGTTCTGCAGCACACGTATATCCGCCACCGGGTCCTTTTTCCAAATCGTAATGTCCGCGAGCTTGCCGGCTTCAAGCACTCCGACTTGGTTTTCCAATCCCACTGCAAAGGCGTTATCCCGAGTGCAAGCCGAAATCGCCTCAAGAGGCGAATAGCCGCCGTAGCGAACTAAGATTTCCGCTTCTTTGGCGTGCATCTCGCCGTAGGGCATCCAGGAGTAGTTGCCGGTGTCGGTGCCACACATGACTTTGATCCCGAATGCGCGCGATCGCTCGAGAACATTCACAAGACCTTCCATATTTCTTTTCATTCGCTCAAGACTGATCTGAATCTGCTCCTGACCAACCTCCCGACCGAACTGCAATACCCTCTCGACGAAAGTCACCGTGGGGACAATCCGCGTCCCCGCCCGCGCGACAACTTCCAGGTCAGCCTCGGTCGCCAAGTCGGTGTGCATAATCCAGTCAACACCCGCTTCGGCCGCGGCGCGCGTCGAGGCAGCGCCGCGCGAGTGAATCGCAACGTGCGCGTTGCGCCGGTGCGCTTCAGCGACTACTGCCGCGATCTCTTCTTTGGCAATCGTCTGGATGTCACCGGAGCGACTATCGGCCATCTTGATGAAATCAACGCCATGTTTGCATTGGCGTCTCACTTCAGTGACCATCTCGGCGACGCCATTGGCGAGAATGCCAATCGAGTGGTCCGGGGTGCCAACCCAGGAGGGTTCCTCATCCTCAATCGAGCCGTAAGTAATAATCATGCGACTGGCGCAGTAGACGCGCGGGCCTTCAATCAACCCTAACTTTATGGCATCTCGAACGGCGACGTCCGTGAACCAAGTCCCGCCCGGCACTGAGATGCTGGTCACGCCCGAGCGCAGCACGTTCTGCGCGTTCCCTGCTGCCCGTAACGTGTTGAATTCCGGCCTCGTTGTTCCCTTGCCGCGGGCTTCACCGGGGACTTTAGGATTGCCGTATGAGAGGTGCGTGTGCGCATCGATGAGCCCGGGCAAGATCCACTGTCCCACGGCATCGATAATTTCCATGCTGTCTTTGTCATTGAGCCTTATATCCGCCGGCAACCGCCCGGTGCTTTTGATGCGATTGCCCTCAATGACAATGGCATCGTTACGAACCGGAGTTTTTCCGTTGCCATCTATTAACGTCCCGTTCGTGATGACTACTTTCTTTTGGCGATGAGATCCCATGAAACCTCCAAACAGGAGAAGGGGAAGCCCCGCGATCTTACCGCTTCGATATCGCGGTAAATAAAAAGTCCTTATCATGGCCCACCCTGGAACGGCAACGAGCAATCGCTGACCCGCAAACGGCGAACGATCATTAATGCGAGAGAAAAACGAAATTTGACATAGCGCTTTCTAATTGAGTAGTGTGCGGTCCGTCTGGAGCGTGACTCATGACGCTGCTCAGTAGCTTGACCTGGGTGGAACTGGCTGGATACACCGCGGCACTCCTGGTGTTTATCACCTTTTACATGAAGACGATGGTCCCGCTCAGAATTGTGGCCATGTCGAGCAACGTCGCATTCATGACTTACGCCCTCGGAGCGCAGTTGTATCCGATCTTTATCCTGCACTCTATTTTACTGCCATTGAATTACATTCGGCTACTGCAGATTAGAAGGCTCATCGAACAAGTCCGCCAAACGGCTCGCAACGATCTCTCGATGGAGTGGTTGATGCCGTTCCTGATTCGACAGAAGTTCAAAACCGGTGCTGTGCTCTTTCGTAAGGGCGATCCCGCCAGGCAAATGTATCTGGTGCTGGCAGGATCAATCCGTCTCGTCGAACTCGAGAAAACAGTTGGTCCTGGCGCCTTGATTGGCGAAATCGGCATTTTCTCGCCCACTGGCGATCGAATGGATACGGCGGTATGCGAAACCGATGTCGAGCTTGGTGTAATGGATGATGACAAGGTCATACGACTCTACTACCAAAACCCCGCGTTCAGCCTACATTTGGTCAGGTTGATCATCCAACGGTTGCGGCAGGATTATGTTAGCGCACGGGCGGGCACCGCGAAGCTTAAAGAGCCGTGACTTAAAGAGCCGTGACTTGCCTGGCGCAGCGCACATGATAAAAGAGAGGCGGCTATCACTCTGTCCGGGAGGTACCCATGAAAACACTTAGCAGGTTGGCCTTTGACGGGTTCATCTATGCGGCTGTGCTTGGGCTGCTGGTTTTTTGGCCAGCGGGTGACGCATTCTCCCAGGCGGATTTCTACAAAGGGAAGACAATCAGAATAGTTCGCGGTGGCGGTCCCGGCGGCTCCGGCGAGTTCCAGACCAGAGCACTGGTGCGGTTTTTAGAAAAGTACATTCCGGGAAATCCGACTTTGATCGTTGAGTTCATACCGGGTGCCGCGGGAAGGAAAGCCGCAAACGTCATTTATAAGGGTACGCGGCCGGATGGATTGACCATAGGATCAATCGGTGCGGGACTGGTCGTAGGGCCGATCTTAGGCCTCCCCGGCACAGCCTATGACCTGGATAAGTTTATTTACCTTGGATCCACAGATACCGGGGACCCGTACATTTTTTATACTAGGGGTGAACTGGGCTTGGATACAGTCGAAAAATTACGCGCTGCAAACGGCATCAGGTTGGGTGCCCATGCGGTCGGCCATCCGGTTTATGTGACGGCGCGAATGGGAGCCTATTTGCTTGGTCTCAAAGCACCGCGATTCGTGACCGGTTTCACGGGTCCGGAAATTTACGTAGCTCTCATGGGCGGCGAGTTGGATGCTCATTTCACGGGGGCAGCCCGGTTTGTCATAGAGCAGCCCGAGTGGATTGCAAAGAAACAGGTCCATTTTCATGCGACTCTTACGGTGCCTAGGGGGCGCCACCACCCATTGTTTGCCAAGGTGCCCGAGCTTGGAAGCTTCGCCAAATCAGAGACTGAGCGAAAACTGCTTGACATGTTCCGGAGCTTCCAATATCCCCGCTGGCCATACATATTCTCTCCGGGCACGCCCAAGGAGGCCGTCCAGATCATCCGAGAAGCCATGCGCAAATCGTTCGCCGATCCGGAATTTCCGGCGTACTACAGAAAACTAATGGGCGACGATCCTAACCCACTCGGCGGCGAAGAATTGGAACAGGCGATCAAAGAACTGCCACGAGATCCGGAGGTGGTCCAGCTGTATCAAAAGATCGCCGGCGGAGACCCGCTGCCGCCGCGATAAAGAAGATCTCGCGCGAAGCCGCAAAGAGCGCAAAAAAAATAAATTTCTTCAGGGCCTTGGAGGCTGCGGTTGTGTCATGCTGAACGAAGTGAAGCATCTGCTTTGCCCTTTTTCCATTCGTTCGAGCAGAAAAGCGAAAGCAGATTCTTCGCCGCCGTGCGCAGCTCAGAATGACACACGATAATAAGTCGTGCTGAGTGATGGCCGTCTGGCAGGTGGGAGTAAGGCAGAAAATTTGCCCAGCCTGTGATAACCGCTAGCCCTTATAACCGCTGTTCAACCGGTAGGACCAGGGCCTGCAGATGGCGGTGCGCCGGTTTTTCTTCTCGAAAGATCTGTAAATCGCCGAGCAGAGCATCGATTCTTTCCGGCGGCACTTGCGCCTGCACGACGATCATGTTTCCCGGGAATACCTGGCTGCCGTAGTGCTTTCCGTCAGAGTCCCGCCCATGGATCATAGGGTAGCGGACAAAATCCGTGAGCTCGTGCCGATCGAGAATGCGCTCGATCATCTCGAGGTATTCGAACCGAAAGCTGATATGAAGGAGTTTCATGACCGAACGACCTCGCGGGGCATTTTGCGCCAGCGACGCACCAGGTTCGTTTGCAAGCCGTCGACCAGAGTGTACACGACAGGAATCACCACGAGCGTGAGGGCGGTCGAGCTCAACAGCCCGCTCGCTACGGCTACACCGAGAGGCATGCGCGCCTCACCGCCGGCACCCAATCCCAAAGCAATCGGCGTGATGCCCAAGACCGTTGAGATCGCCGTCATTAACACGGGGCGAAAGCGCGTACGGCCGGCTTCCTGGGCTGCTTCCATCGGCGTGCGTCCGCGAGCGACCAAAACGTTGGCATAGTCGATCAACAGAATCGCGTTCTTGGTCACCAAACCAAGCAGCATGATAATGCCGATAAAGGCGAACACGTTTAAAGGCAAGCCCAGTGCCCACATTGAGCCGAAGGCACCGACGGTCGCCAACGGCAGCGCCGTCATGATGGTGAACGGGTACAGGATAGATTCAAATTGCGCGGCGAGCACAAGATAGATGAACACAACCGAGAACACGAGCACGATGGTCAGGTTATAAAAGGCTTCCTCAAACAGTTGTGCCTGTCCCGCCAGCTCGTAGTCCATACCGGGCGGCAGCGTTTGCCGGAGATGATCTTCGAGCCGTGCCACGGCATCGCCAAGCACGATGCCGGGCGGGGTGTTGGCGGAAATTGTGGCGGAACGTATGCGGTTGAAGCGGTGGATCGCGCTCGGACCAATCGTCTCTTCGACCGAAGCCAGTGTTTCCAGCGCCACCAGCTCTCCTGTGGCGGTGCGCAGATAAAAGTCGCGCAGCGCGGCCGGTGTGAGCCGTCCGCGACCCACCACATCGGTAATGACATCGTAGCGATTAGCGGCTTGCTCCACCTTGGAGATTGCCGGTGTACCGAATAAAAACTGCAAGCCAGTGGAAATCTCGGCGAGAGAAATGCCCATTTCGGCCGCCTTATCGCGATGGAGAGTCAACTCCACCTGGGGCGCATTTAATTCCAGGTTGGTCCGGACACCCACATACCATTGCGGCTGCGCTCGCATCCACGCCATCACCGCCTCCTGCTGCCGGGCCAGCTCGTCGATGCTGGGGTGCTTCAGCACGACCTCGACCGGCGCGCCGCCGAACCCACCGGGAGTCAGCGCAGTGACAAACACCCGCCCATCGGGAATCTCATCAAAACGTTGACGCAGCGCTTGCATGATGTCGATCTGGTGGCGGTCGCGCTCCTGCCACGGCGTTAATCGAACAAATGCCAAACCCCGGTTAGGCTCTCCCGGCCCAGCCTGGGCCAAGCCAATCGCAAGGAACTGGTGGCGAACCTCGGGTGTATTGGCTAACACGGTCTCGATCTGCCGCGCCAGGCGATCGGTCTCTCTGAACGTAGCGCCCTGCGGAGTTTCGAAGATCAACATAAAACTCGAGCGGTCCTCCTGGCCCGCGAACTCACCGGGAATGTTGGCGAGCGCAAGCAGGCCGAAGCCGAAGGCGATCGCGCCGATAAGCACGGTGAGCCCGCGATGGCGAAACGCTGCGTCGAGAACGCTGGCATAAGCGCTTTCAATCTGTTGCCACGCACGCTCAGATGACTGGAAAAGCCGGCCGCGGCGCTCCGGCAGGCGAAGTACACGGGAGCAGAGCATGGGTGTAAGCGTCAGGGCCACCAGAGTAGAGGCGAAGACGGTGGCCGCTACGGTAATGCCGAACTCGAGGAAAAATCGCCCCACCATGCCACCGGCAAAAGCGACCGGGATGAACACGGCGGCTAGAGCGAGGGTATTGGCAATGGCCGGGAAGGCCATCTCGGTGGCGCCGACCCTGGCGGCCGGCTCTCGCTCCGCCCCTTGTTCCAAGTGGAGATAGGAGCGCTCGAGAACAACGATCGCATCGTCAATGACGATGCCAATGACCAGAATCAAAGCCAGCATCGTCAGCACATTGATGCTAAACCCGAGCACATGCATCAAGGCCAAGCCGATCAGGAGCGACGTCGGGATGGCCGTCATTGTCACGAGCGTACCGCGCGCGCTACGCAGGAACGCCAGAACCACCAGCAGTACCAGGAGCGTGGCCAGAACCAGGGTAAGCAGCAGATCGTCGATATTCTCCTGAACATATTCCGACGCGTCCGTGCTGATGTGGTAGGTGAGCCCCGGCGGAAAAGCGCCTGCGATCGCCGCCAGCCGGTTGCGCAGAGTGCGCGTTAGGTCCACTACATTGGCGTCGGCCTGCCTCACGACACCCAGCCCGACCGCCGTCTCGCCGTGAAATCTGGCGACCTGGCGATCGTCGCGGACGTCATCGACCGCTTTTCCCACGTCCGCCAACCTTACCGGCCCGCCGTCACGGTGCGCGACGATGAGATCGTTGAACGGCGCGGCGTTGGCGAATCGTCCGCGCGTCTGGATAGTGAACTCGCGTCGCGCTCCTTCCACGCGGCCGGCGGGAATATCCACATTACTCTGCTGGATGGTCCGCACGACGTCGTGGACCGTGAGCTGATAGGCGGCCAGCCGTTCCATATCGAGGCGCACGCGGACCGCATACAGGCGCCGCCCGCCAATCCGGATCTGCCCCACCCCGCGCACCGTTTCGAGTTGCTGCCGGAGTACATTTTCCGCGTAGTCCGTGAGACGCACGTCGTCCCAGCGCTCGTCACCCGTCAGTGCAATCCACATGATCGGCTGCGCGTCCGGCTCCAGCTTCCGAACAATTGGAGATTCAGCATCCTGGGGCAGAAGCCGCCGGGCGCGCTCGACGGCGTCGCGCACGTCTTGGGTCGCCAGATCGATATTACGCCACAACTCAAACTCAGCGACGATGGTAGCGACCTCCTGGCGCGCGGATGACGTCAGCCGGCGCAGCCCCTCGATGGTGTTGATTTCTGCTTCGAGCGGCTCAATGATCTCCAACTCCACCACGGCAGGAGCGGCCCCTGGAAGTACCACGTTCACGCTGACGATGGGGAAGTCGACGTCCGGGTTTTCCTGAACAGGCATCTGTAAGAACCCATAAATGCCGAAAATGCCGAGCACCACGAACATCACGATCGTGAGTACCGGACGGCGGATGCAAAAGTTCCAGATCATGGCTGACCGCCCTCCATCTCTCGAACCGCTTCTCCACCGCTTAGACGTAGATGGCCGGAGCGTACCACACGATCGCCGATCTGAAGCCCTTCAACGATTTCCACCATGCCGTCCTGGCGCAATCCGACGCGCACTTCGCGCGCGCGCGCACTGCCCTCCTCAACGATAAAAACAAGATAACCAAGCCGCGTGGCAACCAGCGCTTCCTCGGGGACGACCGGCCGCGCTTCTCGGACATCCACCGTCACCAGCGCAGTTGCAAACGCGCCCGGCTTGAGCAGACCATCGGAATTTGGAATGGTGGCCTTCACCAGGAAGTCACGCGTCGCTTCACGCACCGCGGGGGCAACGAAATCGACTCGACCCCGAAACGGCCGGTCGGGATACGCTGCGATCGTGACCACAACCTCCTGGCCCTGGCGGAGCTGTCCGAGATGGCGCTCCGATAAATAGAACTCCAGTTCCAAGGGCTCCATTTGATATACAGTAGCGAGTTCCTGGCCCGATGTAACGTAAGCGCCTATATCGACCCGGCGTTCCGAGATGACACCTGCGAACGGTGCTCTGACCCGCGTCTCGCGCCGCTGCGACTCCACCACTGCCAATTCCGCGCGGAGCCGATCGACCTCCGCATGTCTCAACTCCAAGTCAGTGCGGGCCTGGTCGAGCTCAGCCCGGGCGATGAGTTCTCGATCCCAAAGCTGCTGCTGGCGATCTAGCGTACGTTTTGTGTCCTCCAGGCTCGCTTCGGCCGCTCGCAGAGCGGCCCGTCGCGACGCCAGTTGTCTTACCAATGTTTCTTCATCCAGCTCGAACAACACCTGACCCTGTTTAACCGCGGTCCCCTCGACAAAGCCAATCGTCCGAACGACTCCGGCAATCTCCGGTCTGACGACCACCATATTGGAGGCCCGCAACGTACCTATGCCCCGCACCCTCTCCGCGAGCGTCTCACCGCGCACTGTCGTAGTTTGCACGGCGACCGGCTGGGGCCCCTGGCGGGCGGGTTCGGGCGCGCCGCGCTCCCAGCGCGCCAGCACAAGGAGTACAACCACCACAAGGGCGACGAGCACAAGCACGAATAACCAGCGCGAGCGTAAGTGGCGCTTAGGCCCATTGATTGGGGCCAGATCTTCTGTTCTATCCATTCGCAACGCTTCGAGAGTCAGCAGGGCTGCTCAAATTAATATACCAGAACTTTTGCGTTCACCCGCGTGGGGAGAGACGCTGAAAGACACTATTGCTAAGCAGCGATTGATCGGAAAAATCTGCCCCCGTCTATTAGAGACGGGCACGGATTTACCATCTGGCCGGCGAGAAATAAGTCAGGTCACCATCTCGCTTCGAAAAGCCGCAAGGCTTCAATATAACACCATTAGATCGCTGCTAAAAATAAGCGGGATTGAGTCCGTTCGTTCAAACGCTTGAACACGGCTCTAAGCGATATCCGTGTAGGGGACGTGATCTTCGCAAGCCGGGCATTGTTGCGCGTCCGCATCCATCAGTTTGCCGCAACCGTCCGGCCCGTGACTGGGGTGTTTACAGGGACACGGCACAGTCGAGCTTTCGTCTCGAACTTTTCCTTTGATCGGATCGTACTCCATAGCTAAAGTAAATCTCTTATTGCGGGAGTCCACTTGCGAGCCCGGCGACCCGCTAAACATCCCGGTCTGCGGCTTCGGGTCTTTGCTGAGTCTCTGGCGCCGGCATACAGATCCAAAGGACGACGTACGCGATAATCCCCGTCCCTCCAGCAAAGATCAAGATCAAAAAGAGTGCCCGCCACAGCCAGGCGGGCACTGGAGTATGTTCTCCCAAGCCTCCGCAAACGCCCGCTATTTTCTTGTCTGTTGCGGATTTTTTCAGGTTTCTAACGTTGTCCCAAAACTCATTTCGCTCCGCCATAGAGCCCATCTCCTCACTTGACAGCAGCTTTCGCGACCCGTCGTTCGGATCGATCCGGTTTCGCCCATTCCAGATGGAAAGCAACGCCGCGGTCTTCATCGGTGCGCTCGTAAGTGTGCGCGCCAAAATAATCGCGCTGCGCCTGCAACAGGTTCGCTGGCAGCCGAACGGCGCGGTAGCCATCGTAATATGCCAGCGCCGACATGAAGGCCGGAGCCGCAATACCGGCTTGCGCCGCGAGCGCGGCCACCTGACGCCAATGCGCCTGGTTTTTATGAATTTGCTCCTTGAAATACGGGTCTAGTAGTAGATTGGCAAGATTAGCATCGCTTGCGTAGGCATCCATGATTTTTTGGAGAAAGCGCGCCCGGATGATGCAGCCGCCGCGCCAGATACCGGCAATCGTGCCGAAATCGAGTTCCCAGCCATACTCTGTTTCGGCAGCCAGCATCAGCTGAAATCCTTGCGCGTAGGCACAGATTTTCGAGCAGTACAACGCATCATGAACAGCTCTGATGAGTTCATTATGATCGCCGCCGTATTGATACTCAGGCCCGGTAAGCTGTTTCGAGGCCGCCACCCGCTCTGATTTGAGAGCGCTAAGGCAGCGCGCGAAAACCGCCTCCGCAATCGAGTTCGCGGGTATTCCCAAATCGAGAGCATTGATGCTCGTCCACTTGCCCGTTCCTTTTTGCTGAGCGCTGTCGAGAATATGATCGACGAGGAACTCCTCCGAGTTGCGCGGATCGCGTTGCTTCAAAATGTCTGCCGTGATCTGAATCAGATAAGAGTCCAGATCGCCTTCGTTCCACCCATCGAAAATCCCCGACAGCTCGCCGGGTCCAAGATGCAACAGATCACGCAGCAAAAAATAAGCTTCACCGATAAGCTGCATGTCAATATATTCGATGCCGTTATGGATCATCTTCACATAATGGCCCGCTCCGTTCTCACCGATATAGGCCGCACAAGGCACTCCCCCTTCGACCGGCTTTGCCGGGGTGGCGTTTTCGATTGGTTTGCCCGTCTTCTCGTCGACTTTGGCGGCGATGGCGTTCCAGATCGGCTCCAGGTATTGCCAGGCACGCGCGTCTCCACCTGCCATGAGCGATGGACCGAAACGGGCGCCCAACTCACCACCGGAAACGCCCGAGCCGAAAAAGCGGCATCGAGTGGAATACTCTCCTTCGCGGCGAATCGTATCGGTCCACTGGCTGTTGCCGCAATCCACGACCAGATCATCTTTGTCCAGCCCAGCTTCGATGAGTTGCTTGGTCACCGCATCGACGGCAGCGCCGGCTTGAACAAGGATAACAATCCTGCGTGGTTTTTTCACTGCAGCGAGGAGCTCACGCAACGTCTGGCAGCCAATGAGACCACCAGGCGTGTCAGGATGCGTAGCGACAAACTCTTTCATCACGGGTATCGTCCGGTTAAAGACAGCCACCTTGAATCGATGATCTGCCATGTTCAAAGCAAGGTTTTGACCCATGACAGCCAAACCCACCAAACCAACATCCGCAATACTATTTTCAACCATTTCTTGTCTCCCTGTGTTTCTCTACTTTGCAGTTCCGGATGACCAACCGTAAATCGGACGCCTTGCCACTGAATTTAGCTCGATACCCCTCTTTAGCAAGAGGGAGACTTTTTAAGGTGTTCATTGTGTTACACTTTGTGATAATGCTTCGAATATGCTGGTTCTATCCGAAACCGATGTCCGTGAGCACATCGAGATTTCCGAGCTTGTCGCCGCGCTAGAAAAGGCTCACATTCAATACTCCACTGGAAAAGCAGTGATGCCGGTACGGCAGGTCGTGCCACTGCCGCGAATTCAAGGGCGCATCACGAGCATGCCTGGTTACTTAGAGCAAAATAATGCCCTCGGCATGAAGGTCGTCACGTTTTTCCAGAACAATCCAAAACAAAATCTGCCGGCCATTCTCGCGTCGATCATGTTGTTCAGCGCCGACACCGGCAGGATCATTGCCGTCATGGAAGGCAGCTACATCACTGCCATTCGAACTGCTTGCGCCTCCGCCATGGCGACGCAACGACTGGCCAATTCGGACGCCGGCGTTCTGGCAATTCTCGGCGCGGGTGTTCAGGCAAGGGCGCATGTCGAGGCATTGTGCCGGATACGCAATATTCACAGGATCCAAATCTATAGCCCCTCCGGCACGAGCGCGGCAAACATCAAAAGAGACATGGAGCCCAGAGTGAGAGCTCCGATCGACGTGGCCGCGAGTGCGGAAATGGCGGTTCGCGACGCAGACATAGTGGTGACCGTAACCACCTCCAGGGAGCCCGTCCTGCGGGCGGATTGGTTGAAGCGCGGCGCCCACATCAACGCCGTTGGTTCGCATCGGCCGGATATGAGGGAACTCGACGGCGCGACGCTCCAGCGCGCCATGATTGTCGTTGATTCGCGCGCAGCGATCATGGCCGAATGTGGCGACATCCTACTTGCAATCACGGAAAAGATGATCAGCGAAGCTGATATCTATGGCGAGATCGGCGAGATCCTGGCTGGCGCGAAAGCCGGGCGCACCGGCGCCAGCGAAATCACGCTGTACAAGTCGGTCGGTATCGCGATCCAGGATGTGGCCGCTGCCGACCTCGTTTACCGCAAGGCACTCGAGCAAGGCACCGGCACAAAAGTTGACATTTAGAAGAAATTGGAATGAAGGAAACCGCATTAAGACCGTAGGGTATTTCGCGCAAAGAGCGCAGAGCATGCCAAGGATTCAAGATCCCTCACTCCGTTCGGGATAGCACGGCTTGTCATTTCGACCGAAGGGAGAAATCTTTTCCAGATTCCGCGCATTCGCTCGGGATAAACGGCTTTGACCCGTCACGTTGGGGGCTTGGCGCTCTTGGCGCGGTCAGCAGAGTCATGACCTGGGATCTGACCAGTTATTTTCCTGGCTTCAATGGACCGGAGATGCTCCGGTTCAAGGAAAAGCTCCGCAGCGATATCTCCTCGCTACGAGAAACATCAGCCGCTCTTGGCCCGCTCGATACCGGCACGCTCGCCGCCTGGGAAGAAGTGCTCGCACGCAATGAAGATCTCGTGCGACGTATGTCACACCTTAGCTCTTACGTCGGATGTCTTGCCGCCGCGAACGCGTGTAATGAAGACTACCTGAAAGAGGAGGCTGCGCTGGCTCAGCTGCGCGCCGAGCTCGCCAAAGTAAGAATTGAACTGCTGCGCGCGATCAAGGTTGCGCGTGATGAAGCCTTCTCTTCTCTTCTCGCCAGGCCCGCCCTTTCAGGCGCCGGTAACTATCTTAAACGGCTGCGTGAGGAGGCACGGCGAGCCATGCCTGCGGACAAAGAAATCCTGGCGGCCGACCTTGGGGTGGACGGGGTTCAGGCGTGGGGCCGCCTCTACGACACCCTTTCCGCCAAGCTCGAGTTTAACATGGTCTTTCCGGACGGACACTGCGAGCGTCTGCCCATCTCTCAGCGTCGCTCGCTGATGGAGCAGCCAGACCGGCGCGTGAGAAAGGCTGCTTTCGACGGCGGTAATGGCGCGTGGCAACAGCTCGAAAATGTCGCCGCCGCGGCGCTCAATGCCATTGCCGGCACGCGTTTGACGCTGAACCACCACCGCGGCATAGAGCACTTCCTCGATATCGCCCTATTTCAAGCGGCCATTTCGCGCAAAACTCTGGATGCCATGTTCGAGGCGCTGTTTGCAAATCTGGCCATACCGCGGCGCATTCTGCAGCTGAAAGCGAAGCTCATCGGCGACAGTTCCGTCCATTGGTACGATCTCGGTGCGCCGCTGAACCCGGCGGATCAAGCTTCCCTCTCATGGGAACAAGGCAGGACTCTCGTCAAAAATGCCTTCGATCGTTGTTACCCGGCTCTCGGCAACTTCTTTCAAACGGTTGTCGATCAAAACTGGATTGACTGGGAGCCGCGCTCCGGCAAACGGCCGGGAGGGTTTTGCACAGGCTCGATGCTCAGCAAGGAATCCCGAATATTCATGACATATAACGAAGCATTGGGCGATGTTCTTACCCTCGCCCACGAAACGGGTCACGCCTTTCATGGCTATCTCATGCGGGAGGTGCGGCCTTATGGGCGCATTTATCCGATGACGCTGGCCGAAACTGCCTCGACCTTCGGCGAACAGGTCCTGATGAACGGACTCTCCGCAGATCCTTCCACCAGCGATGCCCAGCGCGCCCTGATGCTCGATGTCGAAGTCGGTCACGGTGCGATTTACCTCCTGGATATTCCGGTCCGGTTTGAGTTCGAGAAGCTTTTTTACGAGGAGCGGCACAAAGGTGAGTTGACCGTTAGCCGGTTCAAAGACTTAATGGTCGAGACGCAACGTCGCATTTTTGGCGATGTGCTGGCGCGCGGCGGCGAAGATCCTTACTTCTGGGCTTCCAAATTGCATTTCTACATCACCGGTCTAACTTTCTATAATTTCCCCTATACCTTCGGTTTTCTCTTGAGCCGTGGCCTTTTCGCGATGTTTAAAAAGGAGGGGCCAGGCTTCTTGCCCAAATATGAAGAGTTCCTCCGCCTCGCTGGCAGCGATACGGCCGAGAATGTGGTTAAGCGCACGCTCGGTCGCGATCTAGAGCAGCCGGAGTTTTGGATCGAGGGAATTCAAAGCCTGGAAGAACCCCTGAACCGCCTGGAGAATCTTCTTCCCACAGTTCTACGGCCATAGATAACCGATCATTGGTGATCTGCCCGTTTTCTGTAATCGCTGCGTTCTCTGCGGTTGAAATGTCTTATGTCGGTCCGGCCTTTCCTGGCTTCCGTGAGGTTAGCCTGCTCTGTTGAATCGAGATTTACCCGACATCTTCCAACAGCGCGACGCGCAGGAGATCGAGCGCGTTGAGCGTCATTCGGCTTCGATCGTACTGGCCGCGGCCAGCCATAGAACTCGTGCGTTGCATGAATTTCTCGCCATCGGTTAGAGAAACATAGGTGTGCCCCTGCGCCATGTTTTCGAGCTTACTGTTCGGGTCGGCCACTGCATGGAGAGCCAGGCCGAAGTCGCTTCCGGCCTGACGGCGTACCGACCAGGCTAACTGATCCGTCAAGGCAAGAGGATCTTCAGTAATCGCATCCAATCGCGCCGGCTCGCGTGCCTGATTTAATAGCGCCCGGATTGATGGTCGGCCGGTAGCGATAAACCCGGCCACGAAGCTATCCGCGCTCGCGGATTGAACTCTTTCCGCCAGAAGACCACAAGTCAGATCCTCATATACGGCCACCGACTTATTCTTGTCGCGGAGCAATCTGCCCACCACATCTTCCATCGTTTCTCCGTCCGCGGCAAAAATCGCTTTGCCTAGCAAGCTTCGGACTTCGACTTCGAGCGGGGCGATGAGCCGCATCGCCTCATCTCTGCTGCTAGCTTTCGCTGCAATCCGCACATCCACCTGTCCGGGCAACGCGAGTACCCCCACTGTGGGGTTACTGGAAGTCGCAATCAAATGACCGATTTTGTCATCCACTGCGCTCTCGCCCACGCCGACGATCTTCAACACCCTGTAGTGAATGACCTCGGCAAGGGAGAATTTCCGCCTGAGATAGGGCTCCACTTCGTATTCGAAAAGCCATTTGAGCTCCACCGGAACACCGGGCAGTGAAACGATGACTCCGCGAGGATCTTCCACGATAAAACAAGGCGCCGTCCCGTTCGGATTCTTCACCGGAATGGCTCCTTCGGGAATATAGGCCTGCCGCCGGTTGTTCGGCGTCATGGTGCGGCTCCGCCGACGGAAATGCTCCTCTACCTGTTCCAGTAGATTTTCATCAAACACGAGTTTTCGACCCGTCACCTCAGCAACGATTTCGCGCGTCAAATCGTCCTGCGTTGGACCCAGCCCTCCACTTGTGATCACGATATCGGAGCGCTCCAGCGCCCGCCCGATCACCTCTCGCATGCGCCCGGGGTTGTCTCCCACAACCGACTTGAAAAATAGATCCACGCCCAATGCCGTCAGCCGCTGGGCCATCCAGGCCGAATTGGTGTCGACAATCTGACCCAAGAGTAACTCGGACCCAATTGCAACAATTTCCGCGCTTGGCATAGCTCGACAATTCTCCTTTATACTCTACAAGGGTATACCCTACCGTAAGCGGTTGTAAACCCTGCGATATGTGCCCGTACCAAACGTAGCTGGTAGGCTTCCTTCGACGCCCGAGTACTGGAGTAAGGGGTGTCGAAGTATCGGGTTACCGTTAAGCCGTCATACCACCTGGAGTTGACTCACAGAGGAGCAACCGATAAAGCGATTGGTCTACCAATGTCACCGGAGGTGGCGCATGAAGAACAGACGTCTGGTGCTGTTTTTGGCGGCTGTAGTTTTGCTTCTCGCCGGGACACCCGCCACAGGTTTCTCCCAGTCCGTTCCCTATTATCAGGGCAGGACCATTATCCTTATTCAGGGCCGCGAACCGGGCGGCACGGGCGCAATGCGCGCGCAAGCGGCCATACCCTTTCTCCGCAAATACATTCCTGGTGAGCCCACGATTGTGACGCAGTTCATGCCGGGCGGCGGCGGGAGAACGGCCGCTAACTTCGTCTACCGAAACGCCAAGCCAGATGGCTTGACCATCGGCAACGTCGGTTCAGGGTTGATTGCCAACTTTATTCTCGGCACAACCGGGGTCCAATATGACGTCGACAAGTTTATTCACCTCGGCACCCCCAATAGCAGCTCGTATTACGTATTTGGATCCGTGGCGAAACTCGGTCTCGACAACCTGGAAAAGCTGCGCAGGCATGCCGGCCTGAGAGTAGGCGGACAAACCGTAGGGCATGATATCTATATTAACGGCCGCCTATTCGCCTGGTTGCTGAGCCTCAATGAGCCAAAGTTCATTACCGGCTTCTCGGGCCCAGAACTCGACATCGCAATGATGCGCGGCGAGTTGGATGCGCGCGCTAATATCCCCGATACCATTTTGCAGAGAAACCCGGAATTTCTTGAAAAGAGGTTAATCCACTATCACGCAATTATTCAGATCCCAAAAGAGAACCGCCATCACCATCAGGTTTTCTCAAAGCTTCCCGAGATCGAGGTATTCGCGAGAACCGAAAAAGAAAGAAAAATCCTCACGCTGTTTCGAACTTTCCGAATGGTGGGCTCGCCCTATGTGCTCCCGCCCGGCACGCCCGCAGAACCGGTGGCTATCCTGCGCGATGCCATGCGCAAAACGTTTAAAGATCCGGCATTTCTAACGGAGTTCAAGAAACTTACCGGCGATGATGCCTCACCGATTCTACCCGAGGCGCAGGGAAAAATTATCAAGGAGATTCCGCGGGAGTCCGAAATCATTGCGACATTTAATCGGTTGGCGGGGGCCGACCCCCTCCCGCCGCGGTGACACGATTTTCACTCCTGCAGTGATGAGGAAAACCCCTGCGACATCTCGCACCCGGAGCAGAGCAAATTTATTGGTTGGCCGGAGTACTGGAGTGGTGGAGTAATGGAGTGATGCTCTTGAAGCCAGCACTTCAGTACTCCAACGCTCCGTAGTATCCGCGCACGCCAGTTCAACTCACACTCGCCATGCCGGTAGGGCAGAGATCCAGCAATACACAACTCGCGCACCGTGGATTTCGTGCGAAGCAAACCTGCCGTCCATGAAAAATGAGCCGGTGCGAAAAACCCGTCCATTCTCCTTGCGGTAAAAGCCGGCTCAGATCGCGTTCGATCTTGTCGGGATCGTTGTGGCGCGTGAGCCCCAGGCGCCGTGACACCCGCCGGCAGTGAGTATCGACAATGACCGCGGGCGCGTGGAACGCATGCCCGCGGATCACGTTTGCAGTCTTTCTCCCTACGCCGGCGAGCCGGGTCAATTCCGCCATCGTTGACGGGACCTTCCCGCCAAACTGTTCACTCAGGACACGCGAACAGTTTTTCAGCACTTTGGCCTTTGCGCGATACAACCCGAGCGGCCGGATGATGCGTTCGAGGTCAACGGTAAGAGCGCGGGCAAGTGTTTCGGCGTTCGGGTAGCGGGCAAAAAGCTCCGGCGTGACCCTGTTTACGGCTTCATCCGTACATTGAGCCGATAGAATGGTCGCGACCAGAAGCTCGAAAGTATTTCGCTGGTTGAGCGGGACCTTGAGACGCGGGTAGGCGCGTTTGAGCCGGCCGGCAATCGCTTTGGTCCTGGCGATCGTCTCTCGAAACTTCTCTCCGGCCAAAAACGGCTTGGTCCTAAAACTAGAATTAAACTCGCCTGGATCTCGCGCTGGAGCCGCTTTAGCTCGTGCGGACGCGAAAAGCCTTCTTTCCTGCATAATCAGCGCGCCGCCCTAATTCCTCCTCGATCCTGAGCAGCTGATTGTATTTTGCCGTCCGCTCTCCCCTGCAGGGAGCGCCGGTCTTGATCTGACCCGCATTGGTCGCAACGGCGAGATCGGCAATGGTGACATCTTCGGTCTCGCCGGAACGATGAGACATGACGGTCGTGTACCCCGATCGCTTCGCCAGAGCCATGGTTTCGAGAGTTTCCGTAAGCGTCCCGATCTGATTCACTTTGATCAGAATAGAATTCGCGACCCCCGATTCAATGCCGCGTTGCAATCGGTTCTGGTTTGTAACGAAAATGTCGTCGCCGACCAGCTGAATTTTTTTACCCAGTGCCTGAGTCATCATCCGCCAGCCACCCCAGTCGTCCTCGGCAAACGGATCTTCAATGGAGATGATTGGATATTGCCTCACCCATTCTTCATAAAGCCGGACCATCTCGTCCGTGCCGCGTGTTCGGCCATCGGACTTCTTAAAGCGGTACAGTCCGTTCTCATAAAACTCGCTCGAAGCTACGTCCAAAGCTAGCGCAACTTGTGATGGCGACTTATACCCCGCTTTGGCGATCGCTTCGAGCAACAGCTCGATCGCTTCGGTCGTGCTTTTGACCCGCGGCGCAAATCCCCCTTCGTCACCCACCGCGGTCGAGTAGGAACGATCGTGCAAAACTTCCTTGAGGGTCTGAAAAATCTCCGCTGCAGCCCGCAAGGCTTGAGCAAAGCTCTTCAACCCATGAGGAACAATCATAAACTCCTGCACATCCACGTTATTGTCCGCGTGCGCGCCACCGTTGAGGACATTGAGCATAGGAACGGGCAACGTTTTGGCTGCCGTCCCCCCAAGATAACGATATAATGAAATGCCCAAGGCGCGCGCCTGAGCATGGGCAATGGCCAACGAAACCCCGAGAATTGCATTGGCGCCGAGTCTTCCTTTGTCGGCGCTCCCGTCCATCTCGATCATCATCCGGTCGAGCCTCGCCTGATCGCGCGCTTCTCTGCCACGTAGCCGCGGCCCGAGCTTTCGATTGACGTTCTCGACTGCGCGCGCGACGCCCTTGCCGAGAAATCGCTTGTCCCCGTCACGCAGTTCCACGGCTTCGTGTTCGCCGGTCGACGCACCGGACGGCACGGTGGCTCGACCGATGATACCGTTCCTGAGAGCAACATCGACCTCGACGGTCGGCTGTCCCCGCGAATCCAGAACCTCGCGGGCATGTACCCGTTGAATTTTCATCCTGAACCTCCCCCACGCGGCTACACAGCACAAAAGCATAAAATGTGTTATATTGCCATCGGTTTTTGTTTAACCCATGATTATCCGCTTTAGATTGTTGCAACACTGGTTTTCCTGTCTACTGCTGCTACTGATTCTCTTGCTTTCCGTCTCAACGATCTTCGGCGAACGGGGAGCGCTTCATCTGTGGCGACTGCGTGCAGAAAAAGGAAAATTGGATGAACAAAACCACCGGTTGCAGCAAGAAAATCAGGTGTTGAGACAACGCATTGATCGGCTGCGGCACGATGACTTCTATTTGGAGAAAATCGCCCGGGAAGAACTCAACCTCGTGCGTCCCGGTGAAGTCATTTATCGGTTCAGTTCCACCGAATCGAGAAAGAGCCGTGGAGGGGTCGTCAGCGCTCCTCCTGACCAACCACGCCCGTCAGAGGCACGAACGCCACGCCGGTAACATCCTCCGCCCGGGGTTTTCCGTTCACTTTTCTGACCCGAACGAGGCGCTGTGTTCGCCCCGGCTCGCCGAGCGGCATAACCAAACGCCCGCCCTCGCGCAATTGTAGCCAGAGTGGTTTCGGAATTTTGCGCGCTGCGGCGGTTACCAGTATCGCGTCAAAAGGAGCTTTTTCCTCCCAACCAAAGTATCCGTCGCCGACCTTGAGGCGGACATTGCCATAGCCAAGCTGCGCAAGTATTTTTTGAGACCTCTCACTGAGCCGGGGAACAATCTCAATTGAGTAGACCTCGCTCGCGAGCTGCGCCAACACGGCTGTCTGATAACCGGACCCGGTGCCGATTTCCAGCACAGTGTTGTTCTGCTCGAGCTCCAGCAACTCGGTCATCAGGGCGACAACATACGGTTGTGAGATCGTCTGATTTTCACCGATAGGCAAAGGCCGATCATCGTACGCTGAGGAGCGTTTTTTTTCCGGCACAAAGAGATGGCGCGGGATATTCTTCATGGCATTCAGTAACCGCGCCTCTTTGATACCGCGGGCCCGCAAATCCCGCTCGACCATTCGATGTCGCTGTTCGGACCAGCGTTTTTCTTCGCGCGAGAGTTCCGGCAAGGCGCCGACAGGCAAGAACACCGAAACGAGCAAACAGAGAGCGCAGGAAAAAAGCGATATTCTGTTACTTGTCTTTGAGAACGAAGTGATAATACTCATCCATATCCATGAGCAATTCGAGTTCGGATGGATCCTTCAAACGAACCTCGATCAACCAGCCCTCGTGGTAGGGGTCCTCGTTGATGACAGAGGGATGATCTTCAAGCTGCGGGTTGACGGCCAACACAGTGCCCGAGACAGGCGAGACGAACTCATGGACGGTGCTGACAGACTCCAGTTCGGCGAAAACCTCGCCTTCTTCGATGATATCCCCCACGTCGGGAAGCTCAACCGAAATTACCGCGCCAATCTCGCCTTGAATGTAATTGGTGAGACCCAGGTTCACGTGATAGTCTTCTGTTGCGACCCACACGTGCTGTGCACTGACTTTCAGTTCCATCGGCCCTTCGCATCGATCACTATAGAGTGTGACTTTACTCTGTCAAGAGGATCCGGCAAGAGTGCCGGAGCACTGGAGTGTGGGAGTATTGGTGTCCATGACCGCACCACTTCAACTCTCTTCGCGCCGCCCTGAGGCGCTACTGCAGCAGACGTTTCGTAACGCCGCCGGCGGTCTGCGCGGGCTTGCCAACTGGCGCCTTGGGTGGGAAGGCGAGCCAATTCCATTGATCCGGATTTGATCGGATGACTTCTTCAAGGCGATGGGTAAAAAGAGCAGTAGTTGCGACAACGCTGGTCGCAACATCTTCAGTTTGCACGGGGCAGATCTCGGGCCCTATGGACAAACAGATCGAGCCGTCGGGGCGTCGTAAAGCGAACATGGTCAGCGTCGCAGCGCCGGTTCTTAGAGCTAGGGAGGCAGGTCCTCGCGACGCGCCTACGCGCCGCCCCAAAAAATTCACCGCTACGCCGCTGGCCTTGAATTCGTCTGCGACCACCAGCACGACACGGTTGGCCCGCAAGGCTTTGATGACTCCCTTGACGGCGCGTGAGCGCGGCCGTGCGGAAATTGTTTCCATGCCCAGCCGCGTGCAGTAATCCTCGACCAAGCGAGCGAATCGCCCGTGCCGCGGTAGTTTAATGACAGCGCTGAACGGATAACCGCCCGCCCGCAAGCGCGCGCCGATCAGACTGAAAGCCCCAAGATGGGCGCTGAGAGCAATGACTCCTTTGCCGCGATCTAGGGCACGTTTCAAGCATTCTTCACCCTCCAACGAGATCGCAGAAAGAGTCTGATCTTTGGAGAAATGCAGCGTCACGCCGGTATCGAGCGCGGTTCTCACCATGTTAAACCACGCGCGCCAGGCCAAAACCTTCCGAGCCGCCGGACTCATCGTTTCGCCTTCTGCGATCTGGGCAAGATTTTGCTCCATACGCATGCGGTATCTCCATAGCAAACGGTATGTTAGCCAGGCCCAAAGTGGCGCCGAGCGCACAATGTACCGGCAGGGAATCCAGCGCATGGTATTGACAACCCCTCTTAGGGCATACTCCCCGATCCGGTAACGTAAACTGTGCGCGAGCTGCTTTAGCGAGCACCGGTTTGATCGGGCCTGCACCATGGCGGGCTTGAACATTTCGAGCAGTCTTTTTGTTGTAGGCTTCGAGTTAACAGGCCAAAAAAAGGCGGCAAACGGTTCGGTCGTTCGCCGCCTGTAGACTCACGGTTTGCACCAGTCGGTCAGTGTACCGCCTTACGCGCGCGCTGTCTGTTGCTTGCGCGCACGGCAAAACGTCGCCGGCCCTGGTTGGCTTTTTGCTGCCTCAGCGTGTACACGTTGGGCTTCGAG
This sequence comes from uncultured Syntrophobacteraceae bacterium, assembly GCA_964410485.1. Taxonomy (GTDB): domain Bacteria; phylum Desulfobacterota; class Binatia; order UBA9968; family UBA9968; genus CAYPHJ01. Next base: position 42,348 of record CAYPHJ010000009.1, on the reverse strand, counting down.
CGCGCTTTTAACTTTCGCGCCTTCCACTGAAACAGCCCTTCCCGCAGGTAGTCGGGATTGAATCCCAATGTCTCGCAAACACTGGAAAACGAAAAGAGCCAATCTCCCCCTCGCTCCGCAAACCACTCTTCTGCTTCCGCGAACAGCATTTTACCTTTGCTGTCGCGCGCCAAGACGTACTTCTGATAGCAGGCGATAGCGTCTTCCAAAATCGCCAGCATGAGTTTTTTTTCGGGCTCCAGGTGGAGCTTGCGCCGGAAAGTCTCCATGTACTGTTCCGGCAAGAGAGTGTCGGGCTGAAACAGCGATGTGACTCTCTCCTCCATGCTGAGTCCGGTGTCGTAACTCATATAATATCACCTCCCTGTAGAGTGCGGCCTGAATTCAGGTTCCTCACCAATTCGGACACCTTCATGCCGCACTCGAAAGAGAAGAGGAGCCCAGCGATTCTTTGCACGACCGCTGTCTCAGTGCGCCGATTGTGGTTTTTGTGAAGACCTCGACCACCATCCGCTGGAGATCATTCCACACGCCTAGCATCGTACAGCGAGGCGCCTGTCCACAACCCGTCTGCGGATCCATACAGGCATTGACCGCAATCGGCCCTTCTAGCGCTTCGATTACATCGTAGAAAGAAATCTCATCCGGCGAACGGGCCAGCGCGTATCCACCGCACGAGCCACGCTTCGATTTGATAAGTCCCGCACGGATAAGGTCCTGGATGATTTTCTCCAAGAATTTCCTCGGAAGTCCCTGCTGCCTTGCGATCTCGGCAATCGAACAGCATTTGTTAGGATCCTGACCCGAAAGATAGATGACCGCGCGCAAACCGTAATCAACCCTGCGAGGAATCTGCATCAGGCCCATGGATTACCCCCTGCCCGTAACGGACCTGGCCGTGCTTTGTGTAGCTCCCGGAAAGGGCTGATTGGCGGATCGCCCTACCCGAGACAGACCCTCCAGCCTTTGGACGATCCGCGGCATCATTTGGATCACTTTGTCAATCTCCTCTTCGGTGTTGAATCGGCTGAAGCTCAGACGAACAGCGCCTTGCAGCCAGTCTGGCGGCACGTTCATGGCGCGCAAGACATGGGACGGCTCGGCAGATCCCGCAGTGCAGGCCGAGCCAGTAGAAGCACAGACGCCGTGTTCGTCCAACAGCACTAGAATGGCTTCGCCCTCGACGTATCTAAAGCTTACGTTGGAAGTGTTGGGTAGCCGATCGACGGCCCGGCCGTTAATGCGGCTTTCCGGACAGGACTTCAGCAACGCTTCCTCGAACCGGTCCCTTAGATGCCCCACCTGACTGGCATAAGAGCCAAGGTACTTGCGTGAGAACTCGGCCGCTACACCCATTGCGATGATGCCAGCGACGTTCTCGGTTCCGGCCCGCCGGTTGCGCTCCTGATGGCCGCCAATCATATATGGCACAAACTGAATTCCGCGACGGACATAAAGCGCGCCCACTCCCTTGGGAGCGTGAAACTTATGACCCGAAATGGTGAGCAGGTCGACCGGAAGTCTCTTCGCCTCGAACGGGATCTTTCCTGCGGCCTGCACCGCATCGACGTGGAAGGGAATACCTCTGGCTTGGACAAGCGCGCCAATCTCCTGCACAGGAAAGATGACGCCGGTCTCGTTGTTGGCATACATGATAGATACCAGCGCAGTGTCATCGCCGAGAGCATGCCGCAGCTCTTCCAGATCGAGCATCCCATCCCCGTTAACTCCGAGCCAGGTCACTCGATAGCCTCTCTTTTCCAAATACTGGAAGACTCCCAGCACGGCAGGATGTTCCACCTGCGTGGTAACGATATGACGCTTTTCTGGCCTGGAATCGAGCATGCTGCGTATGGCGGCGTTATTACCTTCCGTGCCGCAGCTTGTAAAGATGATTTCTATCGGGTCGGAAGCTCCCACGAACTCTGCCACCTGCTGCCTGGCGCCAGAGATGTGCCGCGCCACCTGACTACCGAAGCGATGAATGCTCGACGGATTACCATAAAGTTCCGTTAAAAACGGTTGCATCGCCTCGAACACCTGGGGCAAAACCCGTGTCGTAGCGTTATTATCGAAGTATATTTCCGAGCTCATAGGTGTCTTTCACACTTTGAAAACCTTTGACCAAATGACAAGCTGGCAGGAACAGCGGTTTAGCGCATAGTCTCAAATGCGATTATCTCTCTTCGCTGCTGCAAGAGCGGTCGGTATCACCGCTTCCTTGTGCGTCCGAACTATCCGACACTTCCCTCGAGACTCACGCCGAGCAGTTTTTGCGCCTCCACTGCAAACTCCATGGGCAGCTCGCGAAATACCTGTTTACAGAACCCGCTGACGATCATGTTGACCGCATCTTCCGGGGAGACTCCTCGCTGCCGGCAATAAAAAAGCTGATCTTCGCCGATTTTCGACGTGGAGGCTTCGTGTTCCACTTGGGATTCATTGTTCAAGACCTCCAGGTACGGAAACGTGTGCGCACCACACTTGTCGCCCAAGAGGAGTGAATCGCATTGGGAGTAGTTGCGGGCTCCCGTCGCTCCCTTCATGATCTTCACCAGGCCGCGGTAAGTATTTTGCCCGTGGCCGGCCGAGATTCCCTTTGAAATGATCGTGCTCTTGGTGTTCTTTCCCATATGAATCATCTTTGTGCCGGTGTCGGCTTGCTGATAATTGTTTGTCAGCGCCACCGAATAAAACTCGCCGACCGAATCATCGCCCTGCAAGATGCAGCTGGGATACTTCCAGGTAATTGCGGAGCCGGTTTCCACTTGGGTCCAGGAGATTTTGGAGCGTTTGCCCAAGCACTTGCCGCGCTTGGTGACAAAGTTGTAAATGCCGCCCCTTCCCTCGGCGTCCCCCGGATACCAATTCTGCACCGTAGAATATTTGATCTGCGCGTTATCGTGAGCGATCAGTTCGACAACCGCCGCGTGCAGCTGGTTGGTGTCCCGCATGGGCGCGGTGCATCCCTCGAGGTAGCTTACATAACTTTCTTGATCGGCGATGATCAGCGTACGCTCGAATTGCCCGGTTTCGGCTGCATTGATACGAAAATAGGTGGACAGCTCCATCGGACAACGCACACCCTTTGGGATGTAACAGAAGGACCCGTCGCTAAAAACCGCTGAATTGAGAGCCGCAAAAAAGTTGTCCGTGTACGGTACCACAGAGCCGAGATACTTCTGCACCAACTCCGGATGGTTCTCGACCGCCTCCGAGAAGGAGCAGAAAATGATACCCATTTCTGCCAGCTTCGTTTTGAACGTCGTGGCTACGGATACGCTGTCAAACACCGCATCCACGGCAACACCCGCAAGGCGCTCTTGCTCACGTAGCGGAATCCCGAGCTTCTCATAAGTTCGTAATAGCTCCGGATCAACCTCCTCGAGACTCTTGGGCCGGTCACTCTTCCCCTTGGGCGCCGAGTAATACCTCAGGGCTTGATAATCGATCGGCGGATAATGGATGTTAGCCCATCTGGGCTCGGCTTGGGATTTCTCCAGCTTGGCCCAGTAGCGGTATGCTTTCAGGCGCCACTGGAGCATGAACGCGGGCTCTTTTTTCTTAGCCGAGATCAGGCGGACAATCTCCTCATCGAGGCCTGGTGGCACTGTATCCGCTTCAATATCGGTGACAAAACCGTATTTGTATTCGCGGTTTGCCAGATTTTCCACTGTAGGCGTTTGTGCTTTCATGTTTCCGTCCGCTTTTCCTTTTTAAACGGCGAAAGACGCGCCGCAACCGCAGGCCCGTTTCACATTAGGATTCTGAAACACAAAACCCGACTGCATCAATTCTTCCTTGTAGTCCAGTTCGGTGCCGCTGAGATAGAGCAAGCTCTTCATATCGACGAGAACTTTTGCCCCATCCTTCTCAAAGATCTTGTCGGTGGCCTTGGGTATGTCGAAATCCACCTTGTATTGCAGCCCCGAGCACCCTCCACCTACGATTTTGACTCGCAATCCATGACCTTCTTTGTTTTCCGCTGCGAGAATCTGTTTGATTTTTGCCGCCGCGCGTTCCGTCACATCAATTGCCGTAGCCATAAGTTAAGATCTCCGTCTGCAATCAGGAAATTTGCTCTTGTAGTTTTGCCGCCTGCCGGTTTCCCAACTTGCTTGCCTTCGCCCGGTACATCGGTGACAGGCTGCGCAACCGAGCAACTTCTTCAACTATCCGGGTGATTGTGTAATCGACTTCCTCCTCTGTATTGAAGCGACCCAAACCGAACCGAATGGAAGTATGAGCCAGCTGCTCCGCGACGCCAATCGCTCGGAGCACGTAAGATGGCTCCAGGCTGGCCGAGGTACAGGCTGAACCAGTCGAGACCGCGATGTCTTTCAATGCCATCAACAGCGACTCTCCTTCAACATAGGCGAAGCTTATGTTCATATTCCCGGGGAGCCTGAGCGTTGGATGACCATTAACATATACTTCGTCCAACGCGCTGAAAATTCCCTTCTTCAAGCGTTCACGTAAGTCCGTGATTCGTTTGGCCTCGACTGCCATCTCCCTCTGGGCAATTCTGCAAGCTTCGCCGAGCCCCACAATTCCAGGCACGTTCAAGGTACCCGACCGCATCCCCCACTCATGACCACCGCCATCGATGGCCGGATTGAGCTTCACGCGTGGCTTCGTTGCGCGCACGTATAGCGCTCCGACTCCTTTCGGCCCATACATTTTGTGCGCCGTCAAAGACAGCAAATCAATTCCCATTTGGCCGGCGTCAATGCAGATCTTACCAACCGCCTGGGTGGCGTCGGTGTGAAACAGGATGCCCTTTTCCTTGGCCAGACGCCCAATTTCCGTGATCGGTTCGATGGTGCCGATTTCGTTGTTGGCCGCCATGATGGATATAAGGACGGTCTGCGGCGTAATCGCAGCCCGCACCCGATCCACATCCACCACACCCTGGGAATCGACAGGAACATAGGTCACGCCAAACCCCCGCTTCTCCAAAACCTTGCAGCTGTCGAGAACCGCCTTGTGCTCGATGGTGGAGGTGATGATGTGACTGCCTGGCAGGGCCGAGGCTTCGGTAACTCCTTTGATGGCCAGATTATCAGATTCGGTTGCGCCGCTGGTAAAGACAATCTCGCGCGCTGAAGCGGCTCCGATCAGCCTCGCGACCTGCTCTCTCGCCGTATCAACCGCAGCTTCACTTTCCCAGCCGAATGCGTGGTTGCGACTTGCCGCGTTGCCGAACTTTTCTGAGAAATAGGGAAGCATCGCCTGCATCACCCGTGGATCCACCGGAGTTGTGGCGTGATTATCCATGTAAATGGGTGTATTCACTTGTTGTCTCTCGTGTATTCCATACCTTTTTGGTCTGATATTAAACTAGCGAAATCCCCTCCAGGAGTCAACAATATATATAAGCACTTGAATTAATTAGATATTTTTAGTGTTATGGAGCTCAGTCTCCTGCTTGGTTGCTGGAGCGGTTAGATAGCAGTTTCTTGAGATAACGACCCGTGTGTGATCCCTTGCTTTCTGCTATCTCTTCCGGTGTGCCCTGGGCCACAATCCAACCACCCTGCAGCCCCCCTTCGGGTCCGAGATCAACAATATAATCAGCAGATTTTATGATGTCCAGATTATGCTCAACGATGATCACAGTGTTTCCCGAAGCGGTTAGACGCTGTAGCACGTCCAAGAGTTGCCTGACATCCTGGAAATGTAGCCCACTGGTCGGCTCATCCAGCACGTATAGAGATCTTCCGGCCGCTCTTCGCGCGAGCTCGCGGGCCAGCTTGACTCTCTGGGCCTCGCCGCCGGATAAAGATGGGGCAGGCTGACCGAGCCGAAGGTAGCCTAATCCGACCTCCCGCAACGCGCGTAATTTTTCGGCCAGCGGAGGGATCCCACCCAACAGCTCAAGTGCCTGATTTACCGTCAGGTCCAAGATATCCGCGATGCTCAGCCCCTTATACTTGATTTCGAGCGTCTCGCGGTTGTAACGCTTGCCCTGACAGACATCACATACCACATAAATCTCCGGCAGGAAGTACATGTCGACGCGAATCAAGCCCTCGCCGGCGCAACTTTCGCAACGTCCGCCACTTAGATTAAACGAAAACCGGTCAGCTTTGTAACCACGGACTCTGGCGTCCGGTAATTGCGCAAACAGATCGCGGATTTGCTCATAGGCGCCCGTATACGTCGCCGGATTGGAACGTGGCGCACGCCCAATCGGTCCTTGATCAACGCCAACGACGCGGTCAAAGTGCTCCCAGCCGCGGAGGATGTCAAATTGTCCGACTCGTCGCCCGCTTGAGCGCTGCAGTCGCTGCGCCACAGCGTTAAAGAGGCTATTCATAACCAGGCTGCTTTTCCCCGAACCTGAAACGCCAGTTACACAGGTGATCGCGCCAACGGGAAACTTCACCGTAAGATTCTTTAGATTATTTTCCCGCACTCCCTCGATAATCAAAAAACCACCCTTCTGTTTGCGATCGGACGGCACACGAATATTCAATCGCCCAGAAAGATATTGCCCCGTCAGCGAATTTTGGTCTGTCATGAGCTGAGCAGGCGTGCCCTGAGCAATCACTTGACCACCGTTCACACCGGCCCCCGGGCCCATGTCGATGATCCACTCTGCCGCCACAATGGTTTCGGGATCGTGCTCGACCACAAGAACAGAGTTGCCCCCCTCTCGTAAACTTTTGAGTATCTCCAGCAGTTGGGCAGTGTCTCTTTGATGCAGTCCGATACTCGGCTCATCGAGAACATAAAGAACCCCTGCCAAACCGGACCCGATTTGCGTGGCCAGCCGCACGCGCTGAGCTTCTCCACCCGAAAGAGTGGGCGAACGCCTGTCAAGTGTGAGATAGTCAAGTCCCAAGCGAACCAAAAACCCCAGCCGGCTCACGGTTTCGTCCAGGATCTTCCCAGCGATGGCACGCTTCCTTTCGTCCAGCTTCAGCCCCGCGAGGAAATCGCCGGCCTCGCGCACAGGCATGGCAGCCAACTCTGCAATGCTCTTTCCCCCCAATTTCACAGCGAGACTTTCGGGCTTCAGACGTGTCCCGTTACACTTCGGACATGCAGATCGCTCAGCACCGCCCGCTTGGACAGCCGCACGGCCACCCTGTTGCGGCTCAAGCCCCAATCCGCCGCACGCGCGGCAGGCTCCCTGGGGAGTGTTGAAAGAAAAGAGGCGCGGGGTAATCTCGGGGACAGTAATGCCGCAGCGAACGCAGCTAAGTTTCTGGCTGAAGATCAATTCGCGCGCGGCTTTTGAATCAGTGCCGGAGACGGCGACTTTGATGAAGCCATTGCCGAAACGTAACCCGAGCTCGACGGAGTCGGCCAGCCGCCTTTCAATCCCCTCGCGGACAGAAAGGCGGTCCACTACCAGATGGATATCGTACGGCGGATCGGCTTTGAGATCGATTTCCCCGGGTAGCTCGTGTGCCTCGCCTGCGACCATGACCCGGATAAATCCCTGCCGCGACAGCTCTCTCAACTTTTCTTCAGCTTCCTTTTTGGAATGTACCGCGACCGGCGCCATAATAATAAGGCGTGAACCGGGAGGGAGACCGCGCAACCGATCTACGATTTGTTCGCCGCTCTCGGCCACCACTTCCCACCCGCACTCGAGACACGTTGGCTGCCCAATGCGCGCAAATAGAAGGCGCAAATAGTCGTAGATCTCGGTCATGGTGCCGACCGTCGAGCGCGGGTTCGAAATACCTGCTTTCGCTTGGATCGCAATGGCGGGAGAAAGTCCTTCGATGGAGTCAACGTCGGGCTTTTCCAGTTGCTGTAAGAATTGCCTGGCGTCGATAGCGAGAGACTCGAGATATCTTCGTTGACCCTCGGCGTAGAGAGTATCGAAGGCCAAAGACGACTTGCCCGAACCGGAAACCCCGGTGATAACCACAAGCCGGCCATGGGGAATTTCGACATCGATGTTCTTCAGGTTATGAACTCGAGCGCCTCTGACAATAATATGGCCAGGCATTCCTACCCCGGATTGCTCGTGCATGCAGCGACAAATGCGGTATCTTGGATCGGACGGTGGGTCCTGGAGGGACGATGGCACAGACAACTGTTTCAGGTTTCAGGTTCCCTCCCAAACTCGACACCCGAAACGCGAGACCCGGAACCCGGCATTGGCCCCTACTCGGTCTCGAGATCCTTCAGCTTGTCTTCGACGATCGCGCGGTACTCGTTTAATTTTTCCCACGACGCTGCTTCAAAGCGCAAGACCAGCGCGGGTTGCGTATTGGAAGCGCGAATGAGCCCCCAGCCTTCCGGAAACTTCACACGCACACCGTCAATATCGATGACCGGGTAATGGCGGCGAAAATATTCCTGCGCTCGCTGCGCGATAATAAATTTTTTATCGTCGGCGCAGTCAACGCGTAATTCCGGCGTTGAAACCGCTGGCGGCAGGTCGGATAGGAGGGTGGACAGCGGTCGTCCGGCTGTCGCCATAATCTCCAACAGTCTAAGCGAGGCGTAAATTGCATCGTCGTAGCCGAAATAACGCTCCGCAAAAAACATATGGCCGCTCATCTCACCGGCCAAAAGTGCACCGGTTTCCTTCATCTTGGCTTTCAGTAGAGAATGACCGGCCTTCCACATAATGGGCCGGCCGCCGCTTTTTGCAATATCGTCATACAGGCGCTGAGAACATTTCACCTCGGAAATGATGATGGCGTTGGGATTACGTTCGAGAACATCGCGTGAGAACAGGACCAATAGCTCGTCCCCCCACAAAATCTTCCCTTTTTCGTCCACGGCACCGATGCGGTCGGCATCGCCGTCATAGGCGATGCCGAGATCGGCTTTTTCCTGCTTTACTTTCTCAATCAGTAGCTCAAGGTTCTCGGGCACCGTCGGATCGGGATGGTGGATGGGAAAATTCCCGTCCGGCACGCACGCAATTTCCCATATCGTGCACCCCAATTGACGGAAAATAGATGGCGCCACGGGACCGGCAGTGCCGCTGCCGGCATCCACGACGACCCTCAAAGGCCGGGCTAACTTCGGTACGTCGCGCAGCAGATATCCTTGATACGGCGGTAAGATCGCGTAGGCTTCAACTTTCCCTCCGGGCTGTGTGTGAAACTCCCGGCGTTCCATTCTGCTGCGGATCTCCTGAATGCTTTTACCGTAAAGGGTGTCCTTGCCCGTACATAGCTTGAACCCGTTATACTCCGACGGATTGTGACTGGCAGTGACCTGAATGCCGCCGTCGAGACCGAGGTGATACAAAGAAAAGTAAAGTAACGGCGTAGGACAAACTCCAATATCGTAAACGTGCAATCCCGTAGCCGACATCCCGGCAATCACCGCCTCAGCATACGAATTTGAGGTGGCACGACAATCCCGCCCTACTGCCACTCGAGTGCCTCCGCCCTCGCGTATGACTGTGCCATGCACTTTGCCAAGTAACAGTGCGAATTCTTGGTCGAAGTCCGTCTCCGCCAAACCCCGGATGTCGTACTCTCGAAAGATCGACGGGTTCATTGTTTCCTCCGCCTGTTCTGCTGTCTCGCCAGCGCGGCCGCAAGCAGAATTGCCTCTCTCATACTCGAGTCATCCGCGCGGTTTTTCCCCGCAATGTCGTAAGCCGTGCCGTGGTCGACCGAGGTTCGAATGAACGGCGGTCCTAATGTCAGCGCCACACCGCCAAAAAAATGGTGCAGCTTCAAAGGAATCAGTCCCTGATCGTGGTACATGCACACGACTGCATCATAGTCTCCCCGCGCCGCCCGATAAAAGAGACTGTCAGCAGGAAAGGGTCCGTAAACTCTCATGCCGGCTCGCTGTGCGGCTTGAATCGCCGGTACGATAGTTTCTTTTTCCTCGCTGCCGAAAATACCTTCTTCCCCGCCGTGTGGGTTCAAAGCCGCCACGGCGATGTTGGGACGCGCAATGCCAAACAACTCCCGCAAGCTCCGATCCGTCAATGCCAGCGTCGCGCCTATACTCCCTCGCGTGAGGCAACGGGTAACTTGGCGGAATCCGACGTGTCCCGTAACCAGGACAACGCGCAGCTTCTTGCCTAGCAACATCATGCGACACTCCACCGTCCGACTCAGTTCCGCCAGCAACTCCGTGTGTCCAGGATAATTGTAACCCGCGCTTCGGAGGAGGCTTTTGCTGATCGGAGCCGTGGCAATAGCACCGGCCACGCCGGAGAGCACCAGTTTCACCGCCACGACGATATACCGGTATACGGCATGACCCGCAGCCTTTGACGGCGTGGCGGGCCGCGATTCCTTTAACGTTAAAGACGAAAGCGGGAAAACTACATGACTTCCTTCAAGACGAAGCAAAGGCAAGAGCGGCTGCCCGGGACGCCAACAGATGAGTTTTGGCGCGCCATTTGTTCGTGCTTGCGTTCTTTGAAGGACCTGCCAGTCACCCAAAACCACCGGGTAGCACGCCCGCTTTACGGCCGGATGCCCGAGTGCCTTCACCACGACTTCCGGACCAATACCGGCCGGATCGCCCATGGTCACGGCGACAATCGGCTTAGTTGCCATTGAAATTGTCTATTTGCCGAATACGCATCGCCCTGATTATCCCCGCTTCGACAAACGGAGGCAAGAGCAGCAACAACACGCCTATGCGAAATGTCGCCTGTTAAAGCTGATTGGACTGAAGGGAAATCAAAGCTCGCCGACGCTCTGGACGCGAAGCCTTGTCACCGAGTCGCGGGGCCGGGTTCGGACAAGACGTCCGGAACCTCCTCTATGACATCCCGTGTGAACAGGGGAACACCGAAGATGCTCACCACGTTCTTACCGTAAAGCGGGCTGGTGGGATCGGCTTCTTCGATAGGCGTCTCACTGGTTATATAGGAAAACGGGTTCAAATAGCTGAGAAAACTCCGTTCCTGCCGGCGATTTAATCGCGTCGATCTGGCCAGGAGTTGGTCGACGGTACCTTCCTTCGAATCTTCGGCCTTGAACTCCACGCCCGGAATTTTTACGTCAACCCGGTGTTTTCGCCGCAGGTCCGTTTTCACCCATTTGGCAAAACGCTCTTCCATAATTTTGCCGTAGAGATCTTCCTTGATCTTTGGCGCCACGCGGGCAAGCGGAACCAAGCTACCTTTGTCGCGAGCCTCCACCTTAACGATATGAATACCCATGCTGGTGCGGAACGGTTCACTCACCTGACCCAGAGCCAGTTTGTCAAATGCGACATCTTCAAGCGAACTCAACAAAGTTCCGCGACGCACCCAGCCGATATCGCCGCCATCAGCGTATCCGGCACCCTGAGAAAATTGCCGGGCGAGCTCCGCGAAGTCTTCGCCCGCCCTGATCCGTTTGTATAACTCCCGACCTTTACTCATCGCCCTTTGAGCCTCTTCCTCGGTTGTGCTCCGCTCCAGAGGCAACAAGATGTGCCGCAAACGGGCGCGATCATCGACGCGATACTTGTCGGCGTTGAGCTGGTAGTAGCGCTCGACATCTTCATCGGTGATGTTCACCCGCCTCTTCACCTGGCGATCGATGAGCTCATGTTTTTCTAACTCGCTTTTGACGGAGGCCCGATAGCTCTCGAGCGTGTGCCCTTCATGCTTCAGCAGCTCGGTGAGATCCTGATCGGTCAATTGGTTTCTGCTCTTGATCTGCTCGATGTACTGGTCGACCTGAGCCGTGCCGATTCTAATCCCGGCTTCGCGCACCTCTGCTTCCAGGAGTTTGTCCGTGAGAAACTGCTCTAGCACCTCTCGATCGTTATCGTTGATGGCTGCCAGATCCCCCGTAGGAAATGAGCGGTTCATCTTGGTTTTGGCGTAGGATCCCAAATAGCGCAGCGTATAGGGCTCGCCGTCGATAACGGCAATCAGCCGGTCGACAATGTTCGCGTTTACTCCCGTTGTGAGGAACATCAGGAGAAAAACGAAGACGAGACTGCTTTCTACGATTTGCCTCATGCAATACTCCTTATGGCCTCTGCATGTCAATTCGTGGGCTGAGCTGGAGGTTGCAATTGTTTATTTAAAAAGGATCTTGAGCCGTGACTGCCCGAAATGTTTACTTCTGGCTTATTTGCCATGCGTATCATAACAGCCAACGAAAGCCAACGGGTTTTCCCGAGTGACGCTGTTTGTGTTCTAACTTTGAACCGTGAACCCTGGAACCTTGACCTTGGTTCAAGCCCGTCTTGTTCATGCGGGGAGCGGGTCTACCACAGCGCCGCGTTGTGCCGGGAGATCGACGAGCGTGTGCAGCCATCGGATCACTTCGCCGACAAGCGCCTCCCATTCCTGCTGGTGCGGCGCAAAAGACAAGCGGCCCTCCGGTGACAAGCGGAATCGCATGGGTTCCTTTCTGATCAGCTCCAACAGCTTGTCCACCTTGACCGGCGATTCGGGATGAAACAGCACAAAGACTCGACCTTCTGAGACGCTGATCTGGCGCACAAGAAACTGTTTTAGCACGCGCCTAAGCTCCATGACTAGAAAGAGGTTCTCCACCTCCGCGCCGTAAGCGCCAAAACGATCTCTGATCTCCTCCCTGAGATCCTTGAGTTCCTGCGATTCTTTGAGGCTCGCCAAGCGCTTGTAAAAGTAAAGACGTTGGTTCGCATCAGGAATGTAGTCATCGGGAAAGTATGCCGGGATGCCTAAACGAATCTCCGGTTCGACCTCCGGTTGGACCGCTTGCCCTCTCAGCTCGCGCACGGCCTTTTCCATCATTTCGGTGTAGAGCTCGAAGCCCACCGCGGCGATCTGGCCCGACTGCTGCTCGCCCAACAGATTGCCAGCGCCGCGGATCTCGAGATCGTGCAGCGCGAGCTTGAATCCTCCGCCCAGACCATCGAGCTCTTGCAGTGCTCGCAGCCTTCTTTCAGCATCGGAAGTAATTGCCCTTTCGCCCGGAATCAACAAATAAGCGTACGCATGCCGGCTCGATCGTCCCACGCGGCCACGCAGCTGATAGAGTTGCGCCAGGCCAAACTTGTCAGCGCGATTGATGATGATCGTGTTCGCGTTGGGAAAATCCAGGCCGGATTCGATGATCGCGGAGCAGACCAGGACCTGGGTCTTGGTTTCCAAAAAATCGAGCATCACCTTTTCCAGGTCCTTGGGCCGCATCTGACCGTGCGCCACGGCCATTTTCGCCTGCGGCACCAAGTCGGCCAATTTCAGCGCCATGCGATCGATGGTCTCGACCCGATTGTGGAGAAAAAAGACCTGCCCTCCGCGTTGGAGCTCGCGCAATATAGCGTCGCGAATCACCCGTTCATCGTACCGCGTGACGTAGGTCTGAATCGCCAATCGATCCAACGGCGGAGTTTCAATGATGCTTAAATCACGGATGCCAATGAGCGACATGTGCAGGGTGCGTGGAATGGGAGTTGCCGTAAGGCTGACCACGTCCACCAGTTGGCGCAGTCTTTTCAGTCTCTCCTTGTGTACAACGCCAAAACGATGCTCTTCATCGACAATTACCAGGCCCAAATCTTTGAACTCGACATCTTTTTGTAAGAGGCGGTGCGTGCCAATGGCGACATCCACAATCCCCTTGGCGGCGCCTTCCAGCACCTGCTGCGCTTCTTTCGTCGTCAGAAAACGACTCAGCATCTCAATGCGCACCGCGTGGTTGCGGAAGCGTTGTCGAAACGTCTGAAGGTGCTGCTGCGCCAGGACCGTCGTCGGAGCGAGTACAGCGACCTGTTTGCCGCCCTCCACGGCGAGAAAAGCGGCTCTCATCGCGACCTCGGTTTTGCCGTAACCCACATCCCCGCAGATCAGACGATCCATGGGTTTTTGTGTTTGCATATCGGCAAGCGTCTCGTCGATCGCACGCTGCTGGTCCGGCGTCTCTTCGTATTCAAACGCTGCTTCAAACTCGCGGTAGAGCGCGTCCGGCGACGCAAACGCGGTGCCTTCTCGGGCCTGCCGCAGGGCGTAGAGCTGCACCAACTCTTCAGCCATAGCAAGAATCGACTTTCTCGTTCTCGCCTTGACTTTTTCCCAAGTAGTTCCACCCAACCGATCCAGCTGCGGCGTGCCACCCTCGGCGCCGATGTATTTCTGGACGACATTGATGCGATCCACTGGCAGATAAAGGCGGTCGCCCCCTTCGTATTCCAGATGGAGAAACTCGCCGCGCACGCCGCCAACATCGAGAAACTTGAGCCCGCGATAAATACCGATGCCGTGATCGATATGAACCACATGATCATTCTGTTTGAGCTCGCTCAGGCTGGTAATGAAATGGCTGGGATGGCTCTTGCCGGATAAGATGGGCTGTTTTTTTCTGGTGCCGAAAATCTCATCGAAAGTGAGCAGGATTAGACCCGCATCCGGCAACCGAAAGCCTTGGCTCAATTGGCCGCAGATGATAGCTCGTGGAAGATCGGCGCGAGCAAGCAGAGAAGGAACCGGCTCAGTCACGATCGAAACTTCCAAACCGTGATAGCTCAAAAGGTCCCTGAGCTTGCCCGCATCGCCGCGAGTCGGCACGGCAAAATAAACGCGCTCGCCTTCCCAACTCTTGACACGATCAACAAGCGGCGCCAACGAAAGCTCTTTACTGTGCGCGGCGGCCTCGTGACGGACATCATGAGTCAGAAAGGACTCGACCGTAAGCGTCGACTCCTGACCCCGTTCTGAAGCGGCGAGCAGAACCAGCGATTCAGCATGCAGCTGAGGAAACGCCCCCACTGCTTCACGCCAGTCATACTCGCTCAAATAGAGTTCCTCCACGGGAGGAATCAATCGGCGCTCCTCCTTGGCGCGATCGCTGCGCTCCCATGCCAGCCGGGCGAATCGTTCGACTTCGGCCTCCACGTGATCCACCGCATCCACCCATAGCAAGGTATCAACGGGCAAATAAGAATAGATTGGCGCCAATTCGGGATAAAAGTAGGGCGACAAAAACTCCATTCCTGGAAACGGAATTCCCTCGCGCAAAGAATCCAGCAAAATGTTCTTCTCGCGGCGATCGATCTCCAACTCCGCGGCGCGCTGGTCAATTTTGCGCAGGACGCCGTCCATGCCGGCATGCTTCAGAGAAAATTCCTTCATCGGCAGCAGCAAAAGGTCTTCCTGCAAGCGCTCGGAGCGCTGATTGGCGGGGCTGAATTCCCGGATCGAAGCCAGATGCTCGCCGTCGAACTCCAGTCGCAACGGGCGCGCGTAGCCGGGAGAAAATAGATCGACGATGCCGCCGCGAGCGCTAAAATCGCCGCGCTCCTCCACCAATGGAACATTTTGAAATCCCCATTGCACCAGATGCTCGAGGAGATCATCGCGCGGCAGCTCCTGGCCGGCAACCAGATAGAGATAGGACTGTTTCATCGCCTGCTTCGGAATGACTTTTTGCATGAGCGCGGCAGGAGTGGTGATGAGGACGGGCGCGGACTCCTCGATAATCTTGTAGAGCGCTTCGAGCCGGGCGGCAACGTTACCGGGATGGGGAGAGAGTTTTTCGAATGGAAGCACCTCCCAAGATGGCAAGAGGTGAACACGCTTTCGCACCGCCGGCAGCGTGCCATCCTCGCCCAAAAAGAAACAGAGATCAGTGTAAAGATTCTCCGCCTCCCGCGCAGTTCCTGTGATGGCAAGAATCGGTCGCCGAGCGCGCTCGGCGACAAGAGACATGACGTAGGCTCGTGCCCCGCCTTGAACGCCCTGAATACGTTTGGGACCCGGCCATTTCCCGTCAATGAAGCGCTGGAGCTTATCGCGTAATCCGGGTTGACTCATAAACGGAATCGTTGCAGGGGGATCTTGGGAATACTGGCGGACGCTCTTGCGCCTTCGGCCGCTTTCGCCCATGTCTCCATCCTGGAGCAGAGCTTATCGACGCGGATCTTAAGAAACGCCGAGGGGTAGTTCTCGAGACGGATCAAGGCTTGATAGATCATGCGCACCGGCCCTCTCACTTCGCCAAGATCGTGGAACAGACGAAACGCCACAGCAAGCTGAATCAAGGCCTCGAGAAAAGGCTTGTTGACTTCCTCCGTCTCCTGATAAAAGGTCTCCCATTTTTCGTGCGACTCAAAAAAACGGCCTTCGTTAAACAGATCAACGCCTTCGCGCAGCAAGTTGTCCATAAGTGCGAAAAACAAACTACCAATTTCGCTCCCACCGTTCAAATCTTCCTTGAAACGATTGGAACCGCTGAAACAGTTGGAACGATTGGAACGGTTGCTACCTTGTTTATCTCCACAATCTTTGATCATAGGCCGTCACCCTAGGCACGGTAGCAAGCCAGATGCAGAGATCGGAGACAGCGAGAACCAGGGCGGAGAGACCAAACGAAACGATATAGCTGCCCGTCCAATCATGAAGGGCGCCTCCCAGCCAAGAGCCGGCGGCGCCTCCCATACCCACGGCTACGGTCGAGTAGCCGAGGATCGATCCAAAACCTCTGCCGGCAAAAATGTCTGCGGTGAGCGCCGAAAAAATAACGGCGCGAGAGCCAAAACCGATGCCAAAAAATATGACGTAAACGTACAAAAGCCAGGTTTGACTTGGGTCCCGCAGAATCATGAGAGCGCCCACACCCACGATCGTCATCGCGATATTCAGCGTATAGGCCGCCTGTTTCGTCAGAAGGTCTGCGACAAAACCGAAAATGACCCGCCCAAAGCTACTGGTAATCCCCGCAAGACCAAAAATCGACGCCGCCAAGAATGTGGAAAATCCGACATCGACCACATGTGCCACCTGGTGAGTCACAATGACGGTCGTACCGGAAGCCGCGCACACCCGCGCGAAAAAAAGCAACCAAAACTGTAGGCTGTGCAAAGCCAACTTTGCCGTCCACTGGTTTGGGAGGGTTTGCGAATTTTTACGCACCCGCTGTCTCTCGCTGTGCGGGCCAGGCTGATAAAAGATCCACACCAACGGCAGCAGTAGCAGCAGTACGACCGCTCCGAACGTTTGAAAAGCCGCCGCCCATCCCCAATTTGACAGCAGCCGGTCGCTAAGCGGAGCAAGGATCAGAATGCCGACTCCCGAACCCGCAAACACCAAACCAATGGCTGACGCGCGTTTTGAAGCAAACCACTCCGAGATCAAAAAGACGTGCGGTACCATGCCGGTAAATGTGATGCCGATCGCCGCGATGAGTCCGAAGAAGACATAAAACTGCCACAGGCTGTTGATATAACTGCTGAGAAAGAGTCCGCCGGCAAGAATCAGACAACCCGCAACAGCGATTTTCTTGGTGCCGAAACGATCGAGAAAATGGCCGACAAGAGGCGACAGCACCGCATCGACGACGAGGACTACCGAGAAAACGCCCGCTGTGGCCCCGCGGCTCCAGGCAAAGGTATCGAGAAGCGCAACATAGAAAACGCCAAAGGAAGAGTGTAAACCACGGGTGAAGCCAAGAATCAGAAAGGCGAGCGCGGCAATGAACCAGGGTGTCGGCGCGAAACGCATAGCAAAACAAAGAGCTTGTCTTTAACAGACAGCCGGAATATTAACAACCAATCGTTCGGTGCCTGTGCAGCAGCACAGCCCGCTGGAGGAACCATGATCGCGGAGAAACAATCGGCTCAAGCTTTACAGTCAGGTGCTGTCGTACCTCGCGCGTATCCCGATCTGCACGAACATTTGGCGCGTCTGGAATCCGAAGGACTGTTGATCCGCGTCAAAGAAGCCATCGATAAAGATCAGGAAATGCATCCATTAGTGCGCTGGCAATTTCGCGGTGGCATCAAAGAAAAGGATCGTAAAGCATTTCTATTTGAGAAGCCGGTGGATGCGAAAGGTAGTCGCTACGACATTCCGGTGGCCGTTGGCGCGCTGGCGGCGAACCGCGCAATTTACGGTATCGGTCTATGCAGCGATGCTGCAAAAGTAAATCAGCTCTGGGCCGAGGCGAAGACCAATCCCATCCCACCGGTAGAAATCCCCTCCCAGGCCGCACCTGTCCACGAGCTGGTGATCGAGGAGAAAGATCTCCATATTCGCGGAAGGGGCCTCGACGCCATCCCGGTGCCGATTTCCACGCCCGGCTGGGACAATGCCCCCTACATCAGCGCTGCCCATTACATTACCAAAGACCCGGAGAGCGGCATCCAGAATATCGGCACCTATCGAGCCATGGTGAAGGCGCCGAATCGACTGGGGTGCAATCCTTCGCTCGAACTCGGGCAGGGAATCTACGTTCACTGGGAGAAGTACCGCGCGCGCGGGGAAAAAATGCCCGCGGCCCTGTCCATCGGGGGAGCACCGGTCGTCTCCTATGTGGCGGCGCAAAAGCTCAACTATGATGTCGATGAGCTTGCCGTCGCCGGCGGTCTCGTTAAAGCGCCCATTCGCGTCGTAAAGGCAAAAACGGTCCCGCTCATGGTGCCCGCCGATTCCGAGATCATCATCGAGGGATGGATCTCGACCGAGTGGCTCGAGCCCGAGGCGCCGTTTGGCGAGTCTCACGGTCACGTGAATCCCAAAGAATACAATCCGTTTATGGAGGTAACCTGCATCACACGTCGGAAGAATGCGATTCTATGTTCCATCATCAGCCAGGTTACGCCTTCGGAATCCAGCGTGATGAAAAAGATGGCCTACGAGCCTCTTTATCTCGACCATCTCAAGCACGCGCTCGGCGTAAAGAGTGTTACCCGCGTGGTGCTTCACGAGCCTCTCACCGCAACTCAAAAACTCACCATCGTGCAAATGAGCGCGCCTACTCAAGCAGAGATCTGGCGGGCGCTGATGGGAGCCGTGGCCTTTCGTCCGTCCATGTCAAAGATCGTCATTGCCGTTGATCAAGATATCGATCCGGAAAATCTCGACGCCGTGTTTTGGGCACTCGGATACCGCTCGCAACCTCACCGCGACGTACAGATCGTGCGTGGAATGGATGTCGGCCATGCGCCGCGGCACGACGCGCGTGGCTCGGCAGAGGATTCCTGTCTGCTCTGGGATGCAACTTTGAAAGAGACCTTTCCACCGATCTCGTTGCCCAAACAGGAATATATGGAACGCGCTCGCAAGCTCTGGGAGAAGCTTGGTTTGCCGAAACTGGAGCCGGAGTCTCCTTGGTATGGATATTCGCTCGGCGATTGGCACCCCGAGCTGGATGAGGAAGCCCGGCTCGCGACGGCTGGCGAATTTTGGCAGACTGGGTCAAGGATGGCGCACGAGCGACGCCGCGCCGACGAGATTCCGCCTAACACGTCCTACTATGGTCAGGTTCACGAGCGATCCCGGCTCCCGAATCCTTCTGAGGGCGAGGGAACTGGAAAGAAACCGTGACGCCTTTCCACCGTCCAGCCGAATTTCACTGAGCCAAATTTCTAAAGGAGCGTTCATCGATGGAGTACCAAGCCATTAAGTGGTCGGTTCATGAAAACCCTCACCATCCCGGCGAACCGACCTTAGGTCTGATCACGCTCAATCGACCAGAGAGACTCAATGCCGTTGATCCGCTCATGCGTCTGGAACTCGACGCTCTCTGCAACGAAATCGCGGGCAACTCCTCCGTGCGAGTCATTATTTTAACCGGCGAGGGGCGGGGCTTTTGTGCCGGCGGAGATCTGATGTCCGAAGGAGAGGTCCTGGGGGCTTTTGAGGGCTCGATGGGAATCACCGGCCCTTATAAAGAAATGGCGCATTATTTTTTCAACGATCTGCGCCATCGCGTGCTGCAAAGCGCGATGCGCAAGCTGGAAGATCTGCCCCAGGTCACGATCGCGGCAATCAATGGTCCGGCCGTAGGTGTGGGTCTCGAAATGGCAACCCTCTGTGACATGCGCATTGCTTCCGATCGCGCGCGCCTGGGCGAAGTGGCCGTACCCGCTGGGTTCGTGCCCGAGAGCGGCGGCGCGCGCAATCTACCCAAACTAGTCGGCGTCGGGCGCGCCATGCGCTTGATCCTTACCGGCGAGATCGTCGACGCCGCGGAGGCACTGCGCATCGGTCTGGTCGACGAGGTGGTGCCCCATGGAAGATTGCGCGAGGCGGCGTTCTCCCTGGCGGGGAAAATTGCAAGTCGTCCTTATCTTTCCGTGCGTCATGCCAAGCGGCTAGTTAAGATGTACTGGAACTGGAACCGTACCGACGAAGGGTATCGGCAAGAGCTGGAAGCGGTGCTGGAAATCACCCGGACCAACGATTGTCTCGAAGGGATGAGAGCCTTTAAGGAAAAACGACCGCCCCGTTTCTCCTATTCAGAAAATACCCGACAGCAGCCGGCATCCTCGAGCGCAGCCAAGAAAAAGAAAACGTGAAATGACGGCACCGAGAGGCTTAGACGCCAGAACCTGGTCAACTTATAGAACGTTCCCCGCGCGCTTGAATCTCGCGCGGGAAGTTATGGAACCGGCACTGAGCGGCGGCCTGGGCGGTCGCACGGCACTCCTGTGGGAAGGGGAAAGTCTCAGCTATGAGCGGCTCGACCGGCAAATCGAGGCTGCCGCGAGCGGCTTTGCCAGGCTCGGAGTCGACAAGGGCGATCTGATACTGATCATGATGGGCAACTCACCGGAATTTGCCATAGCTTTTCTGGGCGCGGTGAAGATTGGGGCTATTCCGGTGCTTGTCAACTCGCTCTTGTCGACCGGTGAATTAAAGAATGTCGCGGACCAGACCGCGCCCAAGTGTGTCGTGACTCAGGGTTCGCGCGCGAGCGCTGTCCGCGAACTGCGCGACACGTTTGCGAATAGGAACGTTATTTGCGCCGGCGCGGCGGCGCAAGCGGAGATTCCTTTCGAGTCGCTGGTGCGCGGCGGAATTGGTCACGTAGAGACAGCCGACACCGTAGCGGAAGAGCCGGCCTTTATCGTCTACACCTCCGGCACAACAGGAAAGCCCAAGGGCATCGTTCACGCGCATCGCTGGATCGTGGCGCTGGGGGATCTCAACCGCCGTCGGCTCCCGCCACGCGAAAATGATATTGTGATGGCGACGGGCGAATGGAGCTTTATCAGCGCCCTTGGACACAATCTGTTGTTTCCGCTGCGCAACGGGGTTGCCAGCGCGGTCCTGGCCGGTCGTGCCACGCCGCAAAAAGTCTTGGCGGCAATCGAACAGTATCAAGTTACCGTCCTTTATTCCGTCGCCACGGTTTACCGGCGCTTGCTCGCGCTGCCCGGATTCGAGAAATCTTACAATCTCAAGAGCCTGCGCTGCGGCCATTCAACGGGCGAGGCTTTGCACGAAGCCACCTACCAGGAGTGGAAGAGCCGGGTCGGCTGCGAGATCTACGAACATTACGGCGTCTCGGAATATCAGCTCGTCATCGGGCAGGGGGAAGCACACCCGGTGAAACCCGGTTCCGTCGGCAAACCGCTCGCCGGCGTTGGGGTGGCCATTCTCGACGATGATTATCACAAGGTGACGGCTGGGGAACTCGGCCAGTTTGCCATCTCCACAAAAGATCCCGGGCTGTTTCTCGGCTACTACAAAGATGCTGAACAGACGCGGTCGGTAATTCGTGGCGGCTGGTACTTCACGGGCGACCTCGCTTATCACGACGAGGAGGGCTATTACTTCATTGCGGGCCGCCGTGACGACTGTTTCAAAAGCCGCGGCATTTTTATTTCCCCTGCTGAAATCGAAAACGCGCTTCAAAGCCATCCAGCGGTAACCGAGGCTCTGGTGTTTCCCGAAGCTGATCCTGAGATTGGCAATAAGATCTGCGCTGCGGTGGTTTTGCAGCAGGGGCAGACCGCCGCGGTCGTACTTGAGTCGATCCGAGAACATTTGCGCGCGCGACTTGCGCTTTTTAAATTGCCGCACACTATCAAAGTCGCCGACGCGCTACCCAAAAGCCGAGTGGGAAAGATTCTGCGCAGCAGTTTCACTGACGCACAAGGCAAAATCCGCGAGAGTTGAAACTACAGGGCGGAGCTTTGCCCGTCGTTACGGGCTCTCCATGACAATCTTGGTTGCTTTGGCGAGGATGTCGGCAGGATAGTCGAAGATCTTCGTGATTAATTTTTCCACCTCATCGCCGCTAAGCGGATCCACCTCCAGCCCAAGTCTGCTCGTTTCAGCCAGAAAGGCCGGGTCCTTCATCGTCTTGTCAAATGCCGTGCGGAGAAGCTTCACGCGCTCCCGCGGCACCCCGGGAGGCGCCAGGAAGGGACGGCCGATAGCGAGGCGGCTAAAGAGAACTTCCATGAGCCGCCGGGAAGCCTCGTCGGGCGCCTTGTCCAACAGGAACGGCACCTTTCTTTCCGTCAACTCCGGGTGCGGCTTCATGCCGAGCTGCGCGATAATTCGGATGAAACCCTTGTCCAGCCATTCCTGGCTCGTGCCTTTCACTGATGTCCATGACCAACCGCAAACCCCCTCCAATTCGCCTTGATCCAAAGCCACACGCCGGGGTCCCGTGCCCGTATATCCATCGATCACCCGCACGTTGGCCTTGAAGACCTCGCGCAGCAGCCTGCCGTAATCCGAAGGCTCGATGCCCCGAGCCTGGCCGCCCATGGCCACGGGTTTGGCCGCAGTCTTCAAATCTTCAAGTGTTTTCGCCGGAACGTCGTGACGCACCACACAGGCCTGAACTTCGTCCGTGATGCTACCCAGCCAGGTAAAATCGGTCGAACGAAACTTTGCTTCTTTCGGCCCCCCCATAAAGATTTCCTGATTGGGGATGCTGCGGGACAGCGAAGCGATCGTGAGACCATCGCGCTTGCCCAGGCTGTAAAGGTATCGTGTCGCGATCAAATGGCCCCCACCCGGCATGTTCTGCACGACGATCGTGGGGTTTCCCGGAATGTGATTGGGCAAGTGACGCGCCAGGATCCTGCTGTAGAGGTCGTATCCTCCGCCCGGTGGCGAGGACACCACCATCTGCATCCTCTTACCGCGGTAGAAATCGTCTCCGAATGCCGTATTGGCAGGATGAAACTCAAGGGAAACGACGATGAGAAGCGCCAGGGAGAACATCTTGCCCATAGGACCTCCTCGCTTTGTCGACATTCGCGTCGGTTACTCTTAATCTTGCCTATTACGATAGTACGGGTGCTGTCAATACGGGTGCTTTCTGGTCTTCGGGGGTACGAAGTTTGAACGCTGAACTTTGAACATTGAACCTAGACATTAGGCTGTGGTAAACGATAAACAAATCACGCTCGGGAGCTGGCACATGGATAACACTCGTATCGACGTCGATATCGTAATCATTGGAGGTGGTGGAGCCGGTGTAGCGGCGGCCATAGAAGCGGCGGACGCCGGAGCCACAACGGTCGTACTTGAACAGACCGAGGAACTGGGGGGAACGGCGGCTATTTCGGGTGGCGGTTGTTTGATCGTTGGAACGCCGCTTCAACAAGCTCAAGGAATCAAAGACACCCCAGATCTGGCCTTTGAGGATTGGGTCAAGTGGGGCCAGGGAGCGGCAGATGAGATATGGGCGAGATACTACATCGAGCATTCACTTCACGACCTCTACTATTGGGCCGAGCGCAATGGGGCCAAATGGGTGGACATGAAATTCCAAGAAGGCAACCGAGTGTTTCGTTGGCATCGTCCCGCCAACAATGGACTGGGCTTGATGACTGCACTGATCAATTCCATGAAGGCCAGAGGCAAGACGCAAGTGCTGACGACCACTACAGCAGGAAAACTCGTCACGCAAGACGGTCGCGTCTGCGGGGTCACAGCGAGCAACGCCCGCAAAGAACCCATTGAAATCCGCAGCAAGACCGTCGTCGTTGCCACAGGGGGTTTTAACTCCAACCTTGATATGGTTCTGGAGCAGCGACCCGAGTTCAGGGAGTTCAAAGTTATGGAAGGTTCGGGCTTCGGCGCGACGGGGACGGGCCACAAGATGATTCGCGAACTGAGTGGTTATTTCACGCACATGGACCATATCTGGTTCTATGTCTACGCCACCCCCGATTATCGGGACCCTTCCGGCAGGCGCGGCCTTGTTTTCCGCTTGACACCCGGTTACGTGTGGTTCAATCAGCAGGGCAAAAGATTCCACAACGAATCTCTCACGGGCGGCGCCTCCGCCACTCCAGCATTGTTGAGACAAAATCCGCCTCATGCCTGGGCCGTTCTCGATACCCTCATGACAGCGAAAATGGAAGTAGCGGATCCGTACTACCGTGACGGCGATAAGGTTTTACGCAGTAAAGTCCAGGAGCTGCTGGACAATTCGCCGTACATACGAAAGGCTGAATCTCTGGCGGAGCTGGCGCGCAAGATCGAAGTCGACGTGTCTTCATTTCTCGCGACCATCGAGCGGTACAACAAAGCTTTCGATGACGGCCTCGAAAAGGAACCGGAGTTTGGCAAGTCGCTTAAGCTATCGAAGAAATTCGACACACCACCCTATTACGCGATTCAGATCTTTCCGCTCGCGCGAAAGAATTTTGGCGGTGTCAAGACCGATCTTCGCTGCCGTGTCTTAAACAAGCATTTTGAACCGATCCCCGGCTTATATGCTGCAGGCGAAGTCGCGGGAATGGCCGGCGGCCACATAAACGGGCGCGCTGGGCTCGAAGGCACCATGCTGGGTCCGTCTATCTTCAGCGGGCGAGTGGCAGGAGGGTGGGCTGCTCATGAGGCCGGCTTTGGTCCCGGCTTTGTCGGCAAACCGAACCGTCACTAGGTTGATTCATCTCGCCCTCGATTCAGAATGCGTGTGCGCAACTAGAAAAGAAGACGACGCCCGGCGTGGCGGTTGATGTTGGCCCATTTTTTTCGACGTTCAAAGAGCCAACTGCTGCAGAAGACCGGTCTCCGAACTGTTGCCGCGTATTCGCGGTTAGTTGAGAACGGAAAAATATCGAACATGTCGTTTCTACTCTTTGAGTCGAAGGATATTGTATGCTGCAACGGGACGCTGGAAGCCCTTAAGAGCCAAGTCTCCGACGGGTTCTGTCTCCACAAGGCTCTCCACCGCTCCGGCTAATCGTCGTGGAACCAGAATCTGGCCCGGTTTAGCCTCACCACATAGACGGGAGGCAAGGTTGGTTACGGTGCCGATTGCACCATAGTCCCAACGCCCCTCAAAGCCGATGCCGCCGATGGTAGCATAGCCCTGCGCGATTCCAACGCCGAAGTCGAGTTCATAACCCAGCTTACGCCATTTGAGAACAAGTTCCTCCACTCGCTCGCGCATCGCGAGTGCCATGCGAATCGCCCGTTCCGCCGGGTTTGTTACCGGCACGGGATCGTTGAAAAAAACCATCATTCCGTCGCCGGTGAACCTCTCTAGAGTCCCCTCATGCTCCAGAATCAGTTTACCCATCTGGGCGTGGTACTCCCGGAGGACACCCATAACTTCTTCGGGTTCTGTTGTCTCCGCAAATGCAGTAAACCCTCGTAGGTCCAAGAAAATCACTGTGATATCCCTACGATGACTCTTAAGAGGGTCCTCGGCGCCACCAGAAACAATCAGCTCAGCCAGTTGAGGCGAGAAAAAACGTTTTAGTCGGCTCAAACGCTCAAGCTGCGTCACTTGCTCCTCTACGCGCTCCTCCAGCATCCGGTTCCATGCGGCAAGCTGAGCGGCTTGAGCCTGGCTAGTATCGTACAGCTCGGCGTTCTGCAGCGCGCCGCCAAGCTGGGCGCTGAAGGCGCGCAAAAGACGAATCTCAGCTCTAGTGAATTTATGAAAATACTTGCTACCGACCGCCATGAAACCCAACGCGCTTCGCTTCGAGAGAATAGGAATCATGGCCACGGAGATAAGCCCTTCTCGTTCCATGCTCCGCGCCTTAAACATCGGGTTTTTCCGAATGTCGGTACTGATGTAAGGCTTTTGTGTTTCGAAGACAATTTTCCCGACGATGGCGTGCGGAGCATCCAAGGGAACGGGGGTGTTCAAGAACTCGGGGGAAGATAAGCCTCTGGCAACTCTGACAACCAAATTTTTCTTTTCGCGATCCAGGGTTCGGATATAGCCCACATCGAAGTTAAGGATCTCCAACGACTTATCTAGGGTATCGTTTAGAATCTTTTCCGTCTCCAGTGACTGCGTTGCGGTTTGCGAAATTGCGAGCAGGGCGGAAAGCTCCCGAGTCCGCTCCAGCAATAAGTTCTTGACCTCAGCGCCCCCTGAGACGGATCTCCTCCGGTCGGCTTCTTGCCGTACAGATGTCCCCCTGTCCGTTTCCTGGCGTTTGGACTGAAGCATGGGTTAAGGAATCGAGCGCCACCAATTAGAATCACTAAGATGCGGCCCACCGACTTCGTACTTCTTTAGAAAATCGACCAGCGCACTACGCTGCACGGACTTAGCGTCTTCTCTTGCCCACTCCCTCAATAGATCTTGAGCTTTTGTTAGCAACTCCTGGTTTGGCTTACGGCGAAACCCTACGACGAGTGTTCCCGCCGCGCGGTCATCGACCATTATTGCGAGACACGTCTGGAACAGATTTCCAGCCTTAGGGTCTGTGGCCTTTTCGCCCGCCCTCTTCTCTAATAATTCTCCTGCTGCCCAATCCCTGTACCTGAAATGCAGTTGGGGGTTTAGGTGATTAGCATAATTCAAGGCCTCGCCGTAAATCTCAGAATAGACATCGTCCCCCCAACGGTGAAGCCCAGGATCAGGATTATTCCACTCTTCTCTCGTTTTTCGAACATCCTCAGACTCGACCCAACCAGCAAAAACCGGCAGTGGGAAGGGTTTGTCGGTTTCGTTGAGCCGGATATGCAATTCTTTTGGCCTATCATCATCGTTGTAAGCCTCGCCGCGTGATGCTTGTAATGCCCGCAGTTCACTGTCCATGTCTTCGAGAATCCTTCTTAAGATTCTTGTTATTTCCAGGAACTCCTCTGGCGTTATACTTCCGGGAATTCGCCGACGTCCGGGCTGGTGCTTTATCAATCTGTCGCGAACTTTGAATGTGCTTACAGCCATAGCCTATCTCCTTTCCAGAAAGTTTTTGCCGTCGTGGATCGAGTAGCTCGGCTTGCAATGTCGCAAAAGAAAGGCCTCGTTCAGGCCGAAAGAGTTGTCGAATCGACAATGCTGCTTAACCCGAACCAGACCCGGCGAACCTCGAAACGATGTTTACCTCTTAGCCCACAACTCTCTGAGCTGTCAAGGCGATGCCAGTTGGATGGCGATGCCAGTTGGACAATGCCAGTCGGACACTAAAGTGGAAAGTTCGCGCAATTTAGAGTATGGTTTTCAGGATACACATGGCTGGCCTCACTGCAAATGACTACCAAGTGCGCGGCTACTGTGCTCTCTGCACTGCGCACTGCGCGACGATTGCAACCGTTGAGAATGGCGAGGTGGCTCGTCTCGAACCAGATCCCCTCCATCCAAATGGTGGAGTGATATGCATCAAGGGCAAAGCCGCTCCGGAACTCCTCTATCATCCGGACCGCCTTAACTTTCCTCTGAAGCGGACGCGGCCAAAAGGCGATCTGCACCCAGGCTGGATGAGAATCAGCTGGGATGAAGCGCTTAGCGGTATTACGGAAAAACTGCTGGCACTTCGTAAGCGCCACGGTCCTGAGGCCATTGCATTGGCAAAAGGAACGGGGAGCGGGACGTCCATCGAGGACAGCATGCGTTGGCTGGCGCGCTTTCTCCATGTCTTCGGTAGCCCCAACTGGGTCTCGACAACACACGTCTGTAATTGGCACAGGGACACAGGCTTTAGTTACACGTTCGGATCGAATCTACCGACACCCGATTTGGAACACAGCAAGAGTTTTCTTCTTTGGGGACACAACCCGAGCTCAACTTCTTTAATTTTGGCCCATGATATCATTAGCGCGCGCAAACGCGGAATGAAAACGGTGGTTGTGGACCCGAGACGCATCGGCGTCGGCGCGAATGCGGACTTGTTGCTGCAGGTCAGACCCGGAACAGACGGAGCGCTCGGATTGGCACTTATCCATTGCTTCATGGAGGAAGGATGGTATGACGTCGATTTCGCGCGCCGCTGGACCAATGGCCCTTTCTTGATGAAAGTTGACAGCGGCGCTCTTCTCACAGAAGCAGATCTCAGCGCAAACGGCGCCACTGATCATTTCGTCGTTTGGGACGAAGGAAAAAATACACCTGCGGTTTACGACGCTTGTTCTGGCGCTTACGAGCGGGATACCGTGCGGCCTGCTTTGTTTGGCGAGCATTCGCTCCGCCTAAACGATGGAAACCCGGTTTCGTGTAAACCGGTCTTCGCCAGTCTCGCCGATCTCGCCGTACGCTACGCGCCCGAGCGTTCCGAGGCTATAACGTGGGTTTCGGCGCAAAAAGTCTGGCAGGCGGCGTTGCTGCTCGCGCACAACCGGCCGGCAAGCGTATATATGTGGAACGGCGTTGGCCAGCATACCAATGCCACTCAGACGAGCCGCGCCATTGCATCGCTCTACGCTTTGATCGGAGATTTCGACCGTTCCGGCGGGAACGTGGTATTTCCGAGAATTCCCACCAACGAGGTAGGAGGGAAAGAATTTTTGCCACGGGAAATGGCCAAAATGCGAGTTGGGCGTGACCAGAAGCCGCTTGGGCCGCCGGCCAAGCCCGGCAATTGCGCCGCCTACGATGTTTTTACCGCCGTAATCTCAGGACGTCCTTATTCTGTAAAGGCAATTCTTAACTTCGGATCCAACACTGTAATGTCCACTGGAGATTCAAACAGGGCGCGAGCGGCCTTCTGCGCTCTAGAACTGGGCATTGCCACCGAGCTTTTTATGACTCCGACCGCGGAACTCTGCGATTATGTGCTACCGGCAACAAGTTTTCTGGAGATGTCTAACCTTGCGACTGGTTTCGAACATCGGCCGACGGGAAAGACGCACCTGCAGTATCGTCCGGCAGTGGTGAAGCCTCTATTCGAGCGCCGCTCTGATACTTGGATCATTTTTGAATTGGCGAAAAGGCTCGGTGTAGCCGAGCACTTCTGGAATGGCGACATCGAGGCGGGATACGCTTATGAATTGGCGCCCTCCGGAATTACGCTCGAACAACTGAAGAAATGTCCCGGAGGCATGTCTCTGACACGTGAACCGACCTATGAAAAGCACGCGCGAAAGGATAGCAACGGCAAACAACATGGCTTCGCCACGCCGTCAAAAAAAGTCGAGCTCTATTGCCACAGCTTCGCCGCCCACGGATTTACCGCACTGCCAGAGTATGTTGAACCTGCCATCAGCCCGTTGAGCAGGCCAGATATTGCCGCCGATTATCCCCTCGTACTCACGAACGCGAAGGTCACAACTTTTATTCACAGCCAGCAGCGGGCGCTGCCGAGCTTGCGCAAATCGTCTCCGGAACCCGCTGCCGACATCCATCCCGAGACCGCTGTGCTTTACGGCATTCATCCCGACGCCTGGATGATAATCGAAACTCCCCGCGGCGCTATCAAAGTACGCGCCCATGTGACGAAAAATATCATCCCGGGAGTCGTTTGCTGCCAGCACGGTTGGTGGCAACACTGCAAAGATCTTAATCTTCCTGGTTACGACCCGTATGATGCCAATGGCGCCAACCCATCAATGCTTGTCGGCACTGATTTAGCGGACCCAATCAGCGGTTCCCTGCCGCACCGCTCTTATCTCTGCCGGGTGCTGCCGGCGGACTCGTCAACCTAGTGGCGCCATAGAAAGATCGGCGAGAAAGGCTTTCATAATAGCCTTCAGGGCTTCATCCCAAGCCTTGACTAGCGCCTCGGGCGAGCGCCGGCTGAGTGGAACAGCTTGCGCGTATCGCTTGTCGATGAGAATGGCGGTTCCCATTGGGACTGTTTTCGTCAGAACAAATTGGACTTGGAGCACGGCTTTGCCCGCGCCAGAATCTGAAAAATCGCCGTAGAGCGCATGCACCATGCCTTCCAATCTATGTGTCGGCTGTAACTGCCTTGACGAGCTGATAACAGTATCAAAAGCGCGCCACTCAGCCAGGCTGTTACGCACCTCTTCGGAAATCAACGCCGCGGGGCGGACCAAAAACAAGTTGTAATAATCAGTTTCGAAGGCGACCTCCGATGTGCGATACACGAAGCTCTGCCCCTGGTAGCGAGGCGATATACCCAGCTCAGCGACTTCCAGTATCCCTTTTAGTGTTCGTTGTGCCGAGTTGTGTTGGCCGCTGGCGTGGAGAGCGAAATAGCGCCTGTCGGGATACTCGCTACGCTCGATCGTCACACACCCGGTCACCAGGAGAGACACGCTGCACAGGATCACGGCGCGCAATCTAGTGAAAGAACCGCTCATCGTCCCATGACTTTCGATGGCGGCGGCGGCGACCCAAAGAGCACCTGAGAGGGATACTTTGCCGTGTTGTCAACGACCTCTTTGATGTTTTCCGACATCACACGCAGGTTTTCGATCGTCCTTTCAATATCCTGCTGCTGGCTGCCGATCAGCCGGTTCAAGCTCTGAAGCGTCTGTCTGACCTCCGCTCCGGTGTCGGGCAGTGTGGCCGCAACCTCATCCAGTCGCCGCACTAAACGATCGAGACTCTCGGACGTTTTTGGCAGGTCGGCAACCAACTGGCTGAGCGGCCTGTCGGCCCGCTCGAGAATTTGACGCGCCGTGGAAGCGGCAACCGCAGCGTCCCGTAGGGTCACTTTGAGCTCCGGGCCACCAACAAGACCCTTGAGTTGCTGATTGGTCTGCCGCAGCTCCGATAACAGAGCTACTGCTTGGACGCTAATTTTATCAAACTCGGCGTCCTCCACCAATCGGCTCACCACCGCCATCGATTTGTCCACTGTTTGCACGAGACGCGGGATATCGATGTCCTCGAGATTGCGCATGATGCTTTCAAACGCATCGGTGAATTGTGTGATCCTGCTTAACGCAGAGGGAACATATGGGTGGTCCGGGCGCCAGTCAATTTCGAGGGGCGGGCTGCGCAGCGGGTCGAGGTAATCGGCCTCCAGATAAGCTTGACCGGTCAATCCCTGCGGCGCCAATCGTACGCGCAGTCCTTTTTCCACTTCTACTATGAGTTCCCGTCTCGCCGGATCGCCCGACTGAAAGCGGAACCAATCAGGGGAGATCCCGGCGCGCACTAGAACATACCGGCGCTGGGTTGGATATTCCATGCTCGTCAGGGTAATCTCATCCACCTTTCCGATGGGTACTCCCCTAAACTTTACGGGCGAGCCAATATCAAGCCCCTGGACGGACTCATCGATATACGTTTCGATAATGTATTTATGCTGCAACAAATATCCGCCGCCCAGGATAACAACGCCAACGAGGGCAATCATAATCGCGCTAATGACAAAAAGTCCAATTTTAAAATAGCCGGTGTTTTCCATTTGAGACCCGAAAGGACAACTAAGGCCCGGTTCGTTTAAGTGGATTCGCGCGCGGCCTGACGTGAGAAAAACTGGCGGACCCGTGGATTGTCACTGTGTTGACGCAATTCGTCGGGCGCTCCCATAGCCACAATCCCTTTGGTTTCCTTATCCAACATAATGAGACGATCCGCAATCGCAAAAATGCTTGCCAGCTCGTGAGTCACAACCAAAAAGGTAATTTTTAAGGTGCGCGCGAGGCTGATCACCAACTCGTCTAGCTCGGCGGAGGTGACAGGATCGAGCCCCGCTAAAGGCTCGTCGAGGAACAAAAGCTCCGGGTCCAGGGCCATGGCGCGGGCAATGGCTGCGCGCTTCTGCATACCGCCGCTTAGCTCCGCTGGCATATAATCAGCAAACCCTTCCAGCCCGACCTGCTTCAGTTTCATCAGCCCGACCAGACGGATGGCTTCCGCCGGCAGATCCGTGAACTCCTCGAGGGGAAGACATACGTTTTCGAGCACGGTCATCGAACCGAACAAGGCCCCACTCTGATAAGTGACGCCAAATGTTCTCAGGATCTTAAGTCTCTGCTGACCCTGGGCAGCCGTGATGTCCTCGCCCTTGATCAGCACCTGTCCGGAGGCAGGCCGGTACAGGCCGATCATATGCTTGAGGAGCGTGCTCTTGCCGGAACCCGAACCGCCGACGATGATAAAAACCTCGCCGCGGTACACTTCGAAGGTGATCTGATCGAGAACTACATTCCCTTGATAGGCCGCGGTCAGATTGCGCACCTCAACGATCGGTTCCCGTTTATCCCGCACCACACTAAATCTCCAAGTAATAATAGATAATCGAAAAACCCCCATCGGCCAAAACAATTAAGACGATACCGCTGACTACGGCACTGGTCGTGGCTTCCCCGACCGCGCGCGCGCCAGTCGTCGTTTCCAGACCCCTGAGGCATCCAATTCCGGCAACCAGGATGCCGAAGACAAACGATTTTATGAGGCCGCCGAGAAAATCTACATACGTTACCGTGGTCTGCATCTGTGTGAGAATCGTATTCGAAGAAAAGCCCAGCGATACGAGAACCAGCGAACCGCCCAGGACGCCAATCAAATCGGCGAAGATCGTTAAGAGCGGCACCATCAGCACCGCCGCGATGACACGTGTTACAACCAGGAAGCGTATGGGATCGAGCCCCATGGTGATCAGCGCGTCGATCTCCTCGCGAACTTTCATCGTACCTAGCTCGGCAGCAAAAGCCGAACCGGACCGCCCAGCCAAAACAATGGCCGTCATCAATGGTCCGATCTCGCGCAAGATTGACAGGCCAATCAAATTGGCAACAAAAACCTGGGCGCCAAAGCGGCCCAGCGGGATCGCGGCTTGAAAGGCCATGATCAAGCCCATGAGAAAACCGACCAGGGCGACGAGCGGCAAGGCGTTGACACCGACAGCCTCCGCGATGCGCAGCATCTCTCCCCACCGGACACGGTGAGGTCGAAGCACTGCCATGGCAAGAGCAACGGTCAACTCGCCGACAAACCCAATCAACGATCGTGTGTCGTTCCACAGCTCGACGACCGATTTACCGATCCCCTCCACGGCGCTAATGCGCGGTTTAGGTCTCGGCTCAAACCGTTGCAACTCCTCAGGTTGCCAAGCGTCCAGATGCTGCTGAAACTCTGGACGCAAGCCCCGGATGTCCAGTATACCGCCAGCCTGCTGCTGCCTTTGGCGCAATCGCGCTAGCAGCGCGATTCCCGTACCGTCGCAGTACTCGACTCCTGCCGCGTCCAGAACGACTTTTCGACTTCCCGCCCGCGTTACGGCTTCGTTCGCCTGGCGCCAGATCCGGCCCGTGTTGCGCGAATCCAAACGACCTTCGATCACAAGGGTGAACACACCGTCTCGCGCTTCTCCGATTCGCAACGCGATATTTGAAGAAGGGGATTGTTCCATAACATGTGTACGGCAGTGGAATTGTCCTCGATCCCGCCCCAAAGCTCAACTGTGAAACAGAAAGGCCGGTTTGCGGAGTGGCCGGCAGTGCTCGACACAGTTGGAGCACAGGTGAACAACTTTAGTCATCTCTATTGGGCGTCAGCTTTGCCGTGTTTTTGTGGAGGTCGAGTCCAAAGCGTCAATAAGGCCGCTGCCAACAGGGCGACTGCAAACATGACAAAGGAGATCGAGTAACTCCCGGTAGCATCAAAAATAAAACCGAAGAAGGGCGCGCCCGCCGCGCCAAAAGCATGCGTGATCAGCGTTGCCAAGCCGCGCACGGTTCCCAGTGAGGCACGCCCATAGTAGGTCGCCCAGATCATCTCCTGCAAAACGAGACTTCCACCGAGACCGCTGCCGTAAAGAAAAAAACCGGCGTAGAGTACCGCCAATTCGCTGCTCGCCACGACCATACCCAGGCCGGCGGCTTGAATCATGAACATCAGCATCGTTATCTTGCGGATCTCTACTCGTTCGCTGATGAAGCCCCAGATCATGGTCGAAGCAAGTTGCGTGAACGCGATCACGCTCATGACCGTGGCGGCAATGAAACTGGGGTAACCGAGGTCGGAAACATGGGCAAATACGTGAAGATTTAGTCCGGCGATTCCCACGTTCGCCATGCCAAAGCTCAAGCACAGCGACCAGAATGCGCGCGTGCGCAGGATTTCACGGCGCGTCCAGATCGCGGCGCTGTCCAGCGCTCCAGCATCGCGCCACGAGCGAGTTGGCGCGGTCGGCGAGCGCGTCTCGGAACTCGACGAGCTGATGCCGTCGGGCTGCAGTCCCAAATCCTCCGGACTGCGGCGCATAAAAATAATCGCGGGAACAACGACTAACACGAGCGTGAAGATACCAAATACCGTCCAGGTGTGACGCCATCCCAACCAGACAAATAGGCTCGCCGCAAGAACCGGAATGCCAACCTTCGAAATCCCCTGTCCCAGAGTGGCGGTGGCGATGGCTCGGCCTCGTTTTATGACAAACCAGCGCGAAATCGTCACTGTAATGACCATCGTGCACATGAAAACACCACCCACTGTGACAAGCAGCCAGCGCACCAGGAGAAACTGCCAAAACGCCGTGACCTGGCTCAAAAGAATGAACCCGACTCCAGCAAGAGCCGCCCCGCCCGCCATGAGCCACCTCCCGCCGTAACGATCAACCCACGCTCCCACAAATGGCGCCATAAGCGCGCCGATAACGATCTCTCCGGAACGCAAGAGAGAGAACACACCGCGCGAGACGCCCAGATCTTCCGTCAACGGTCTGAGAAAGACACTGAGTGTGCTCGACAGGTGAAACGCGCAGACGATATGCGACAAAAAACCGACGCCGACAACATACCAGCCGTAGAAGATGCGCGATTGTCTCACCTGATTTTGAGCGACAGAGTTGTCCATGAGGCCGGATTGAACCGCGGGTGCACTCAAAGTAACAGGGAATGCTTAATTCTGAAAGCGCGGATCAGGTTGATTCTCGGACAGCCGCTAAGCTATATGAGAGTAGAAGCACCAAATTCGAAATCCGAATTTCCAAACAAATCCAAATAACGCAATAGCTCATGGGTTTAAACGAAATCGGAGTTTTGATTTGAGATTTGATTATTCGGATTTGTTTCGGATTTCGTGCTTCGGATTTTGGATTTGCCTGGCTTTCTTTACCGGCTCGGCGAGGCAAGTGCGATAGATTTCTTCAAATCGTTTGGTGAAACAATTTTCACATCAATGCCTCAAAAAGGAGCACATCTCCATGCCAGACAAGGGCCTTCTTCACATCGCTCTGTTGACCCGCGATCTCATCAAAACCGAACACTTCTATACGGGAGTCCTCGGGCTGGAGGTCGCGTTCCGCGTGCCGCCCAACATGCTGTTTCTGCGCTCCCCCGGCTGCCAAGATCTGCTGAATTTTGTCCGTACGCGCGAAGAGTTCTCCGCCAGCGAACCATTACAGCATTTTGGCTTCAAAACGACGCCCGCAGGCCTAAAGCGCTTGGAGAAGCAGTTGAAAGAAAAGAAGATCAAGATCGACGAACGCCGCGGCAAGCACGCTATTTATTTTCGTGATCCAAACGGATACACAATTGAGTACTATTGCGATTGACCCATCCTCGGTTCGCGACGAATCTCAAATCACAGATCTCAGATAATCTCAGACTCAAATACCCTTTCCTCCTACGTTCAGACTCTACCCAACTTGGCGGCTAGTGTCATCCTGAACGGCAGTGAAGGATCTGCTTTTTTAATTCGGGTAGGAACGAAGAAAAGCAGATTCTTCGTCGCGGGGCTCCTCAGAATGACGTCCCAACGCAGTCTCGTCGCGGGGATGAACGAAGGGGGGTCTGATGAAGGAGTGAAGCCCTTTGAACACCTCGTGAAGCACTATGGCTTCATTAGACCATCGCGTTTTAACCTCAGGAAATCTATCGGCAGTGTGGATTTCTGACCACAAACCCAGTCAGCTAGCAGCTCACCAATGGCAGTAGCAAATTTAAACCCGTGGCCGGAGAAACCGGCTGCGATGAACAAGTTCTCGACCTGAGGGTGCCGGTCAATCACGAAGTGCTCATCCGGCGTCATCGTGTATAAACAGGTTTTCGCCCGGGCCAAGCGCGCACGAGCTTGCGCTACGGGGCCGGCGAGGTGAGGTAGCAACTCCGCCGCCATCGCGAGCACTGAATCGATCTCATGCCCGTCGGGCTCCAATAGAGGCGCGTCTGGATCCGCCGCCCGCGCATCACCATTGGCGTGAATCGCCAGTTTCACGCCGACGTTGTGGATGTTCGGAAAGCCGTAGAAGAAGTCATCTCGAGCTACGAACACCGGAAAGAAATCGGGCGCAAATAGCTCTGGACGAAGTGGAGCTACCCATATCAAGGACTTCCGAAGAACAGTAAGCGACAAGCCGAGGTCATCCAGAAGCCTGCTTGCCCAGGCTCCTGCAGTCACCACCAGCGATTTTGTCGTAAACTTTTCGCCCGCGGCTCTGATTTCGAATTCGCCATCCCGGTGTACCCAGTGGTCCACTTTGATATTCATGCGCAGCTCGGCGCCCGCGCGCCTCGCGCTCGCGAGTCCGAACCGCAGCACCGCATCGACATCGAGCCATCCGGCTGTGGCCTCGAAAAGCCCCACCCATCCGCCAGGCGGGTCAAACGCAGGGAATCGGGAGCGCACCTGACTCGGCGATAGTTCCTCGATAGCGATGCCATGAGAGGCCGCGCTGGCCCGCGTGCCTGCAATCAAAGCGCCACTTTCGGGTCCGAGGCTCAGCAGTCCCGTTCGATGAAGAAATTCGGAGCCCGCCTCCTCGCCCAATTGATCCCAAAGCAGACCAGCCCGTTGCGCCAAAGGCACATAACCGGGATGCTCTGCGTAAGCAGTTCGAAAGATGCGGGTGTCCCCCGTGTGGCTCCCTCGATTGTGCGGCGGTGTAAACTGATCGATGCCGATGACTCTGAGTTTTCGTCTGGCGAGTTCCAGACACGCGAAGCTTCCCATCGTCCCGGTACCGACAACCGCGACATCAAAAATATTCAAAATGATCCCTCACATAGGGAGCTTTCCTGTGGCCTTGTCACGCCCGAGTGGGCACCGACCAAACGCCTGCAAATCCCGTCGCCTCTAATGAAAAACGGGGCGGGCCGTAGGACCGGGGGATTTCTTCTGAGCGGCCGAGTTAGTAAAGCACCGTACAGTCCTTAGCTGGCATGCCGGGCTTCGGCAGAGAGGATCCGAGATGAGGGCATGAACCTCACCCGTCGAACAAGTCCAGCTGGAAGTTTCCTGATCTCCGGAAGTGCTTGGTCGTTAGCTCTGGCCATCTCTTGCCAATGCCGGCTTTCTTGCACGCGATTTGAAAGAGCTCTTCCATATGCTCGGCGAAGATGCCTTCACCGCGCATTCGGCTGTTGAAGTTCGGATCGTTGAGCTTGCCGCCGCGAATCGCGCGGATGCGATTCAGCACTTTTTCTTTGCGTTGCGGAAAATGCTGCTCGAGCCAATCCTCGAACAACGACTTGACCGCAAACGGCAGACGCAAGGCGACGTACCCTGCAAAGCTCGCTCCGGAGTCGGCAGCCGCTCGAGCAATGGCAGGCGCCTCGCTATCGGTCAGACCGGGAATCATAGGCGCCTGGAGGTAACCGACGGGAATATCTGCTTGTGCCAGAGCTCGAATCGTCGCCAAACGCCTGGCCGGGCTGGAGGCGCGGGGCTCCATGAGAGATGCGAGTTTAGGATCAAGGGTCGTCAACGAGATCGTAACTCCGGCGCACCGATAGCGCGCCAGTTCGGACAAGATATCGATATCACGCGTAACCAGATAGTTCTTTGTCACGATCACCACCGGGTTGCGAAACTCCAGCAAAATTTCCAGACACCGGCGCGTCAGTCGGCGCTCTTTTTCCACAGGCTGATAGCAGTCGGTCACGCCGCTCATGCCGAGAACCTGCGGCTTCCATCTCGGATCTCCAAGCTCCTGGCGCAGCAGTTCCGGCGCGTCATCCTTGACCATGATTTTGCTCTCAAAGTCGAGACCGGAAGAGAACCCGAGGTATTCATGCGTTGGGCGTGCGTAGCAGTAGATACAACCATGCTCGCAACCCCGGTAGACGTTCAAGCTGGCGTTGAAGCCGACATCCGGGCTGTCATTGTATGCGATGATCGATCTTGAACGGTCGGTGAAGAATTGCGTGTGCGGCGAAGGGCGTTCGTCGTTATCGTCCGTCGGTTCGGGGATCCGCTCGATAGACTCGAAGCGGTTTTTGGGGTTGCTGGCAGATCCGCGACCGCGTGGCGGAGGCGCAGCTTTCATGACACTCAGGCAGCCGGCGGCGGTGTTTGCGCAGGCGCCGCGACCGCAGCGGGCTTCGCCTGTTTGGCCTCGCGCGCCAGGTGACGCGTCAATCGTTTCAGTTTTCTAATCTTGGCTTGAACACGCTTGAGTTTGGTACGATCTTTCGTGGAGGCCATCTCTGCTTTTTGTTTGTGCAGCTCTCGAATATCGTGCTTGATCGAATGGATGGCGCTGGTATCCTTCGGCGGCACGTCATAAGAGATGCCTTTTGCCTTGGCGATGGCTTCGATCAGAGCTTCCTTTTCCATGCCAATGACACCTGTCAAATCGGTTTCCTGCTTGGCGAAATCTCGCAGTTTCGGCAGGGTCATCCTCCTGAGATCTTTGAGCTCCACGAAGAGTTCCTCCTTTGACTAACTTCCTGCTATCATAATTTCAACTGAAACCAAAATGGCTACCGCGCGACCTTCAACAAAGGCAAAGGATCTAAATGTCCGGCTGCCAAGGATTATAACCGCATTGGCGAAAGCCCATCCCGATGCAAAGCTGGATCTCGATTTCGAGAACCCGCTGGAGCTGCTGATCGCTTTGATCCTTGCGGCCCAAGCGCGGGACGACCTCGTCAATCAGATCACGGCCGACCTGTTCAAGAAGTACCCGAGCGCCCACGATTACGCCAGGGTGCCACAGGTGCAACTCGAGAAAGAGATCGGCAGGATCAATTTTTTTCGTAATAAAGCTCGCTCGATCCGCAACTGTTGCCAGGCCCTAGTGGATCGCTTCGCCGGCAAAGTACCGGACAGACTCGACGACCTCTTGTCACTGCCGGGTGTTGGGCGAAAAACAGCCAACATCTTGCTGGGCAATGCGTTTGGGCAGCCGATGATCGGAGTCGACACGCACGTCATGCGACTGTCACAGCGGCTCGGTTTCACCAAGAACACCGA
This sequence comes from uncultured Syntrophobacteraceae bacterium, assembly GCA_964410485.1. Lineage (GTDB taxonomy): Bacteria > Desulfobacterota > Binatia > UBA9968 > UBA9968 > CAYPHJ01. The sequence goes on along the minus strand of CAYPHJ010000009.1, from coordinate 3,475 downwards.
TCCCGATAAAATCGAGTTCGACCTGACACCGCTCGTCCCCGAAAAACAGCGTGTGCGCTTTTGCCATCTCTTACAGTACCATGGTCGGCGGATTTGTGTGGCGAGAAAGCCAAACTGTCCGGAGTGCGTGATCCGCTCCCTTTGCCCGTATCCCGATAAGACACAGGCTTAGAAACCGCGCGGCGCCTGGCGGAATGTCACTCCATCGGGATACAGCTCAAAATCGCTTCTGTATGCAAGATTCAGCTCTTTTACTCGCAGTACTGCTCGTCTTGGCCGGGTTGGTGGGTGTCGTTCTGCCCGGCATACCGGGACCGCCGCTACTCTTCGGCGGTCTGTTCCTCGCTGCCTGGGCGGAGGATTTTGTTTATGTCGGTTTATGGACTCTCGTAATCCTTGGCGTGCTCGCGGTTGTCACTTACATTATAGACATCCTGGCGAGTCTCTATGGCGCGAGGAGATTCGGCGCGTCGAAGCGGGCAATCATCGGAGCGTTGATCGGCACGGTAGTGGGTATCTTGCTCGGCTTCCCGGCTGTTTTGGTCGGGCCGTTCGCCGGCGCGGTCATAGGCGAGCTTTCGCACGCCCAGGGGTTGCGCCATGCAACGCGTGCCGGTTTCGGCGCGACCATCGGTCTTATCCTCGGCACCGCGATCAAGATCGCTCTCGCGTTCACGATGGTCGGCATATTTCTCGTGGTACGCTTCGTCCTGTAGCCGTGCCCAAGCTCAACTCATCGCCCTGGCAAATCCTCTTAGCGTTTCCTCCCTGCTACCTCCCGGCGCGGCATAGGGAATGATAGCAATCTGTTGGATCCCAGTTTTCTTCAGCCGCTCGATTTGAGCACGGCATTCGGCAACTGTTCCTGCAATGGCGAACTTGTCGACCAGCCAGTCGGGGATTACCTCAGCATGGTTCGCCTCTTGGTCCATGTGATGGTAGTAGTCGTAAGTCCGACGAATCTCCGCGAGCACTTGCTGCTCCTGCGGGTCCAAGACATAGGGGAGCGGATGCGCCACAACGCGAGCGACGTGCGCTTTGACCGCATCTTTCGCGGCTGCTTTGTCCGACACCGCGCAAGGCACCCAGAGAACGAGCTGAATGTCTTCCAGTTTGCGACCGACCGCTTTCGCCCCGACGGCGATCTTCTCCAGCGCATGTTTGATGTATTCGTCCGCCACACCGACGAGCACAATGATGCCGTCGGCGATACGCCCTGAGAGCTCGAGCATTTTGGGACCGCTTGCCGCAATATAGAGCGGCAGGGCGTGCCCGCAGGGGTGGAGTAAATGGATTTTCCCGGTCTCGAGCTGCACTTCCTTACCGGCAAACAGGTCGCGCATCTGCTGCATGGTTTTTTCAAAAAAACCCAACTTGGCCGGCTTCATGCCCATGGTCTCGACCGAGCTATCGCCCAGGCCGATACCGACGATCACCCGTCCTGGTGAATACTCTTCCAAAGTCGCATAGGCACTGGCGACAACCGAGGGGTGGCGCGTGACGGGATTGGTCACGCCCGTGCCGATCTTCACTCTGGTGGTATTGAGCGCAACCGCCGCCATATTCACGTAGGCCTCGCGCCAGATCAGGTGCGAATCGCCCACCCAGATATGGCTGAACCCCAACTGCTCGGAGACTTTGGCGAGGTGAATCATCTTCTGTAACGACTCAGTGGGAAAGAGACCAACACCGTAATCCATCATGAACTCCTATTTCGCACTCCTATCCCATGCTTTCGAATCGGTCTTTTCCACGAGCACGATCACGGTCCTTCTGTTTTCGCAATCCGCTCCGGGGGTGGGGTCTGCTGGCTGCGGCCGGCGACGCGAACTTCGCCGTCTATGATCACCATCGAGATCCCTGGCAGATCGCCTTTGGCAAACGAATCGAGCGCGTCTGTGGCAACCGATCCCGTGATCTTGTGAAGCAGCACGATATCTGCCGCGCGCCCTTCCTCAATGATTCCGATATCGAGCCCATGGGCTCGACCGACGTTACCCGTCGCCATACAGATCGCCGTCTGTGGCGCGACTTCGCCGACTGACGATATAAAGGCGATCTCGCGCAGCATCCCGCGCGGGATGATTCCGGTTCCCCCTGGGGTGTCGGTGCCGATGAGCACGCGCTGGTAGATCTGATTCGCTTTCACGACGCGGATCAGGCTCAGAGCCAGGCGATAATTGCCCGAACTGCAGATCTCAACGAAATAGTCGGTCTCATTGGCGATCCGGATCATCTCCTCTTCCGGCATTGGGATGGGGCCGCCGGTGATATGGCCGACGATATCGGGTTGGATCTTGCTCACGACCTCCCAACCTGCCACCTGGCTTACACCCGAACGCGATACGCCGCCGGAATGGATTTTTACTTTGATGCCGCGCGCCCGCGCCCACTTGACGTACCGTTCGGCTTCGCCGGTGAGCAGCAGGCTGTAATCGTAGAAAATAAACTTGACCAGGCGAATGCCGAGAGCGGCGATCTCGTCGAAGTCTTTTTCGGTCAAGCCGGGAACCAAAAGCAACGTGCCGGCAAACACTTTAACGCCCGAGGGACGCAGGTTGTCATAGCAGCGCTTGGTGACAATCGCCACGGACAAAGCCGTCCTGGCGTCCGGTGGCAACGGCAAGCCGGGAAGATGCAGCTCTCCGGCAGAGATTAGCGCCGTGACGCCGCCGTGCATGTAGTGGGTAATCCATGAAAGCGAATTCTGCGCCGGAGTGTATTCGCCGATCGAGGGATGCGAATGAGAATCGATGAGCCCCGGAATTGCGGTGATACCGGCCGCGTCAATAACACGATCCGCCTTTAGATCAATCCCATTGCCGATCTTCCGGATGATACCGTTTTCAACGAAGATCGAGTCCGCGTAACGCAGAGGATTCTTCAGGTCACCGGTTACTAATGCGCCGATGTTCTTAACCAGCAACGAAGCCATGTTCAAAGCCTCAGGGAAAAATTCCTCACCACTATATCAAAGCGACGCCCCGTGTAAACCCAACGTTGATCGTAAACGCACCCGACTCTGTCATATCCTCACTTCGCGTCCGTTCAGGACCAGGTGAGGCACCACATCCACAGGCTGCCGAAGAGTGTTAGTCGCATAGCAGGACCGCTCCATGAACTGCAACAGCTCCACAACCCGTTCTTCGCTCTCCTGACTTTGCAGGTCGAGCCTGTACTCAAAGCGCTTGCATGCGGACGGAACATCGGCCAGACCGAATTTTCCCCTCTGGTCAAACTCACCTTTAACGGTAAGCTCAGCCCTCTCGATCCGCACTCCCAAATAAGACGCACACTGCGTCAATTGGCTGAGCAGTCAAAGACCGACGGAGGCAACCAGGTACTGGAGCGGCGCGGGACCTTTGCCCATCCCGCCTCGTTCCACCGGCTCATCGCACTCAATGGTATAACCACCGGAGACTTGGGCTGTTTTATAATGATCTTGAATTAACCGGATCTTCGCCTGATGAGTGGT
>CAYPHJ010000008.1:0-68542 GCA_964410485.1 uncultured Syntrophobacteraceae bacterium | reverse complement strand
TGAAAATTGAACTTATGCAAAACTCAGTCACCCGCTTGAAAAGAAAATCCCCCGGGTCCTGCGGCCCGCCCCCTTTGCAAAGGGGGCTATTGGGGGATTTGATCAGCGCTTGTTCCATCCTGCCGCCGCCGTTCTGTGCCTGAGGGCTGATTTTCATTGTTTGCGGTCAAGCTCATGAAGCACTTCGTGGTGAGGCGCCTAATTCTCTTTGCTTGCGGCTTCATCGAGCGGGCGACGGTGGCGTACCCAGCTCAATATCAAATAGCAACTTACAGCTGCACCCAGATGTTTGAGTGTGTGGCCGCTCACGACTTGTCCCAGCGAATAGATCGCCTCATCGAGGAACTCGTATAGCTTAGCGCCTGCATACCACGCAAGCGCCGCATAAAAGGTCGCCGTTCCCGTGTATCGGCCGTGAGAGCGCCAGACGATTACAACTATGGCAAGCGCGGGATATAGCTGCGCCAGCAAATAAGGTCGCAGATCTCCCCTGCCGAGACTCTCGGTAATGTACCAGTAAAAAACCACCGCTACTCCGAGTGCCAGCAGGGGAAGAAACAATCGGGTTGCGAGGCTGCGGCTCCAGTACTCGTTGATGATGATGGCGAACAGGGCCATGAACATGATTGAGATCGTCAACCGGTCCCAGAATAGGCGCGGGTTATCCGGAGACAGGTGATAGTACGCGGACGTCACACCGGTTAGCGCGACAGCGGCAAAGAAAAGTAGATACATCCAACGATCCGCGGACTGCACGCTTGCGCGCGATTTCGGTGAGAGGACGTAGCGTATTCCCCACAGCCCGACAATCACGAAAGGTAGATTGGAAAAAACGTTCCAGAAGTTGGGGATGCCAAGCAGCGCGCGCGTATCGGCGAAGTTATGGTACCAGGAAGGCTGCGGAACTCGTGGAACTATGAAGAAGGAAAGAATCCCCAGTCCCGCCAGGACGATCAGGGTCGTAGACGTCAAGCGATCCATCACTGAAAGCATGTTTCCAGCAGTTCCAGTCGTTCCAACTGTTCCAGCCGTTTTCGCCTCATCGCTGAAGGTGTGAAAAAACTTCGGATACCGTGCTGGGGGGAGACCGATGTGTCTGCCCCAAACTCACGGCTTTGGGTGAGCCGGATCGACCCAGTACACTTCTTCCGGCTCGTCCACGCTCGATAAGTGAAGATTAACCACGACCGGTTCCTGGTCGCTGCGGACGACGACACAAGCCAGGGCTTCAGTGGAATCGGCATTAATCTCCTGATGGGGAACAAAAGGCGGCACATAGATAAAATCACCGGGACCCGCTTCAGCGACAAATTCCAATCTCTCTCCCCAACGCATCCGCGCACGGCCACTGATAACGTAGATAATGCTCTCCAGCTCTCCATGGTGGTGCGGTGCAGTTTTGGCGTTGGCTTCGATCGTCGCCGTGCCGGCCCAGAGCTTATTTGCCCCTGCTCGCGCGTGGTTGATCGCCGCCGCGCGCGTCATACCAGGCGTTTGCGGAGTGTTGAAGTCCAGTTTTGTGGCCGGAATGATCTTGACTCCATGATTGCGCCAATCTTGCTGGAATGGATCGTTCATGTGAGATCTCCTCGTCACTTCCACAACCGCTGCGGGAACCCCTCCTTCTCAGAACGGGCGCGCTTGACGCCGCCATCGATCCTGGCGCGGAAGGAAGGGTTTCGCGAGTTGCCCAGACTAATCGCTTCGGCTGGCCTGCCGTTTACCGCAACGACTTGCGGAATACAACCCTGTCTTGCCCCGGGCCTGCATAGTCTTTGACGATTGGAATGCCGTCGTGAGTGGCATCGCCTGCTACCTCCATGCCCAATGACTGATGAAACAAAATGGACTCCCGATTGCCGGTCGTCGTGATGGCTTTTAGGCCCGTACATCCGCGGGTCAAAGCATGCGCAGTGAAATGCTCGTAAAGCCGCCGCGCCAAGCCCTGCCGCTGGTAGCGCTTTCTCACTCCCACAAGATGGACATAAGCTGTAGGCTCTGTTTGTGAAGTGAAGCCAAAGAGGTAGGCGGCGACCTGGCTGCCATTTCGGGCTACATAAGCAGTATCACCAAACTCGTATAGAAACATGGGGTGATGGAGTTGGAGAGTCCGGTCGGTTCCCCAGAATTCCTCGAGATGGGTGACAATCTCGTCATAGTCGGCTTTCGTGCAGTTGGTGATTTCCATAACCTCGCAAGGTGCAGGGTTCAAACGTTCAAGAGTTCAATGTTAAAAATTCGCGCGCTAACTTGGGGCCGATGCCTTGCTCCTCGTGCTTGAAAAAGACATATACCTGCTCCCACGGCTGGACCAGCAAGCGCTCCTTCCAGTATGACAGATCAGCGCGGCTATACTCCGAACGCCGCAGCCTGATGTAGCCCCAATTGGCCGTCGCGACCAAAGCGGAATCCTTCGCGTCATCGGTGTCACTCAAGCACAATGCGCAGTTGCGCTCTCGCAGACAAGCCACGACATCGTCGTCAAACCACGACGGATGCCGAAACTCGAAAGCGGCGGTTGATGTCTCAGGCAGGAGCGCGACGAATCGGCGCAGGCGATCGAGATCTTTGCGCAAGTTGGGAGGAAGCTGAAACAAAACCGCCCCCAGATGCGAGTTCAACGCCCTAGCGGTTTGGAATAGATAGCCGGCTTCCGCTTCGACGTCTTTGAGGCGTTTGATATGGGTGATTTTTTGTGTCGCCTTGAGAACAAAGCGAAACTCACCCGATACCTGATCAGCCCACGAGGCCAGCACGCTCTCTTTCGGAAGGCGGTAAAAAGTGTTGTTGATCTCGACAGCGGGTAAGCAAGATGCGTAAAAACGGAGCATCTCCTTGCCAGGCAAACGCTCGGGATAGAAATGCCCCAGCCACTCTTTGTAACTATAACCGCTGGTTCCGACCCATAGCTTCACGCCGTTACCCCTGGAAGTTAACAATGCCAGCTTAGCACAGCACGTCGCGAAAGGCCCGTTCGGCTACGCCTGGGTCACCTCGCTTCCGCCCGTCACGTCTCGCGCTCCTCGAGGCTTCTATGGTGGTATAGGTTGCTCAGCGGGGTAGCGGTCATACCGTGAACAACAATGGAAGCAAAGATGACGAGGCTGACCGCTGTCCAAACCTGTTCCGCCGCTGCCCCTAACTCACGGTGAAGAAGACTCACATAGTATAGCGCGGCGATGGCAACAGGGCCGAACCAGCCAAGAAAAAGCGCGTCCCTCCTGCTCCGGAGGTTCGGCATCAGGAAGCGCAAAAACAAAATGAAAGGCAAACGACGCAGGAACACTATGGCGACGGCGAGGATTACGCCTGACCAGCCGAGCTCGAACCAGTCCTGCCACGGCAAGACTATTCCAAACAAGATAAAAATCGGCAGGCTGAAGAACCGATTCACCGCCTCCTGAACTCTTTCCTCCATGGCCTGATCGCTGGCGCTGACAACCTCGTCGAACATGATCCCGGTGACAAATACCGCAAGGATGTCGTTGCTCGAGAGCAACTTTGAGCAGCCCAGAACGAAAAGCGAGAGGGCCAGGGTTTGGGCGAGAAGCGAGTGACGCTCGATCAAGTCGCGTTTCTTAGCGTACATCAAAAGCTTGCCGGCTCCATAACCCGTCGCGCCACCGAACAAAACCGCAATGCCGACTTCCCACATAACTGTAACTGTAACCCACTCAAGGATGGCTTGTCCCAGGGGCATGCTCCAGATAAGCAACGGTAGAAAGACAAACGGGTGAGCCAGGCCGTCATTGGCACCCGACTCAAACGAGATCGTGTTGCGCAACCGCTGCGGGATGTACTTCTCCGCGACAGGCCCGGTAACAATCGAACTGGCGACAATGGGATCGGTCGGCGTGATGATGGCTCCGACCAGGCCCGCCATCCATAAAGGGAGTCCCAGTATGAGATAAACCAACAAACTGCTGCTCAACCACATTAGCGGCATGCCGAGCCCCAACAGAACCGCCATGGGACGCCAATGTTGAATCGGATACGCCTTTGGAATGCGCAGCGCGACGGCAAACAGCCCAATGCCGAGCGTCAATCGCGCAACCTGCTCCAGGACGACCTCTTGTTTTATTCCCCAGCGCATGGGATCCAAGAGGTCGAGCACCTGTGGTCCGAGCAGGATTCCCACGAACAAAGCGATCGTCGGCTCGAGCAGGATGGTCCGCGCCAATAGATTGGAGATCAGGCCGAGCCCAAGGACTGTGCCGCCGATTACAATGAGCGCGATGCTGAGTTCATCCATATTTGAACAGCCCCACGCCTCAACTATGATTTTTTATAATCGGAATCACGGGACGACCGGTTAGCCTAGACGGACCTCCTTTGTCCTGGCGACGGTTCCGGCACGACTTTGCCGCCGCGCACGGTAGCGCCAATCACGATGCCTGCGCTAATCAGCACCATATTCTTGACGATGTATTGACCTTCCAATGTGGGCGCATACGGGATGCGATGGAACACTTGCTCAGGGAAAAGGAAGATCGGCGTGATGGTACCCAGCATCTGAAGCCAAAGCAAAAATAGGGTTGCACGCATGAACACGCCGAAAATGAGCCCTAACCCGATCAAACATTCCCATAGCGCGAGAACGGGGAGAGAGATCGCGGGAGAAACTCGGCCGAACGTCAGCACACTGATGGTCCGGCTTGCCAAGTCGTCTGCCGGGCTGAGGCCGGGAAAAAACTTCAAAACGCCAAACCAGAAAAACACCACACCCAGGCTAACGCGTAAAAGCAAAATGCCATATCTGGCCATCCAGCTTGTAAGCCGAACATCGACAAAGTCGAAATAGTTGCGCAGCTGCTTCACATTAAGCCCGGGTCTATTCCGGCAACTCCTTGACCGGTCTGCCGAGGTCGTCACCGATGACATCCTCGACATAAACCATCTTCACAACAACCATTGCCGTCGCCATCAGAGGTGTAGCGAGCAGGATTCCGACAAAACCGAACATTCCGCCAAGGAGAAGCTGCGCGATGAGTGTCAACACCGGCGGAAGGTGCACTGTTTTGCTGAAAATGATGGGCATCAGGACATTTGATTCGAGGTTTTGGATAACGAGGTAAAGCGCCAGGACCCAGAGTGCCAGGGTCGGGCTCTCAACAAAGGCTATTAGCAGTATCGGAATCAGAGCGATCAGTGGTCCTAAATAGGGAACGAAGGTAAGGAGGCCTGTCAGTAAGCCCAGAGGGAACGCCAACGGCACACCCAGAAGCCAAAGCATCAACCAGGTGGTGAGAAAGAGAACCACCATGGAAATAAGCTGGCCGACAATCCACCAGCGCAATGTGTGTCCCAATTCAGTGAGAATCTGGCTGGTCCGAGCCCGCTTATTTTTGGGCACCAAGCGTAAAAAACCCGAGATGTAAAGCTCCGGATTATAGGCGAGGAATATACCCACCACTAATGTGAGAAAAAAAGCAGCGATGGCGACAAAGGTCGTGCCAAACACATCGGCGACTCGCGGCCACAAATTCGGCACATTCTCCGCCATGTCTTCGGCATGGGATACCTGTTCGAGCAACCACTTTCCCCATTGCGTCTCGCGCAGGGTATCTTCGAGATGTTTGACCGATCCCTCCAGCCCTTCTGTGAACTCCCTAAACTGCTCCCATGCGGCAGGCGCCGCGAACGCGAAGCCAACGCCACTGCCGGTGATGATCAGCAATAGAACTATCGTAAGTGACCACCGAGGGGGAATTCTGGTGAACCGACTGACGCTGTCGCTCAGAAACCGCAATCCGACAGCAACCAGGGTGCCTGCGAAGAGCAGCAGCAACACGGTCATTGCCTGCCAGAGAAACAACAAGACCGATCCGACAAAAACCGCCAGTAAAAGGAGCCGTGTTTGTCGCACCCCCGCGTTAAAGAGGGAGGGCTCCGCCGCCGGATGATGCTCGCGCGCTTCCAGGTTTGTGTTTTTCTCTGCCATATAGCCAAGCTTACGCCGGGTGATCCGGCAAACGTCCTTACCTGTAGAATAGCTTACGAATGAAACGGCGGCCGAACAAGGTGACTGCCGGCTTAATGTCCGCCCACTCCGTTCTATACGGCCCTCAATGTATTTGCGCAGGTTTGATGGTATGAATGCGCTACTTCACGTACGGAGGATCCCTAAATGAAGGTTTATCGCCTGTTTACCGGCGCGGACGGGGAGTCGCACTTCGAAGACATGGAGCGCTGCGAGGCATCAGCGCTGTTCGAGAGTGTTCATCCAGTCAAAGCTCTGGTGCTTCGAAAGCAGCCCAGTCCACATATCGCGGATTGGCACCCCGCGCCGAGGCGCCAATGGGTTGTGACGCTTGCCGGTTTCGTAGAGATCGTCTTGGGCGATGGAACGCGCATGACCTTCGGGCCCGGCGATGTATTTCTCGCTGAGGATGTGACCGGCCGGGGTCACATCGCTCACTCCAAAGACTGGGTACGCGCCTTTATCCATTTGGAATAGGAAGCGCTCGCGATCGAGCGGTCCACATTCAATGCTTGACGCGGGTGAACTCTTTTGCATAACGTGACTTCCACTTCGATCGCGTTATCTGGAGGGTATGCTTTATGAAACAATCCCCAGCGGTCGCTTGCTGCTCTTTTCTCCTGCCCGGTCCTGGGCTCAGCAAAAGATCCGGCTCGGCCTCAGCTCCATCAGCGCAACCAACGGCAGCGCCTGGGTCGCCGAAGAAAAAAAGCTGTTGTCGAACAGTTCAGGATGACACTACGGGGTAAATGGCTATTGCGACACAGCTTCACAGCGGGAAGAATACACGCGAGGCAAAGGAGAAGGGATGCCGGAGTATAAAGAAATCCTTTACGACAAGCAGCGCCGCGGCGTGCTCATTACGCTTAACCGGCCGGAAGCGATGAACGCCATCAGCAGGAGCATGATCAAGGAGCTGCACGAAGCCCTCGACGAGGTGGAAAAAGACCACGAGATCCGGGCCGTAGTTCTGACCGGCGCGGGCCGAGCTTTTTCCGCGGGTATGGATCAAGGTAACCAACCCGGCCGGCGAAGGGAGAAAGTCTGGCCCTATGGCATGGCGCCGGGACAGAGCGCGGCACAACTGATCGACTCTTGGCGCCATGACGATCGGCGTTTCCTCCGTTTATGGGAATTCGGCAAACCGATCATTGGAGCCATTAACGGATGGACCATGGGCGCCGGTTCCTGGCTTGCTCTGTTCACGCACATTACAATTGCATCTGACCAAGCGGTATTCGCTCAACCCGAAGTGCGTCACGGATCCAACACGAGCTTCATGTGGACACTTCTTGCAGGCTTCAAAAACGCTTTGCGCTATGGGCTCACCGGCGACCATATCGACGCGCATGAGGCACTGCGAATTGGTCTGGTCAACAAAGTTGTCCGCCCCGATGAGTTGCTGGACGAATGCTTCCGGATCGTGGAGCGGATCGCGCTTGTACCACCCGAGACCGTCAAAATTAACCTGGCAATTGCCACGCTCGGTCTTGAAATGATGGGGATGCGGGACGCGCTCTTATTGGACAACCAGCTTTCGGTTCCGGCCCATGTGCTTCTTCGCGAAGAGTATCGCAAGCCGCTGGACGAGGCCCGGGCCAATGAGGGAATTCGCACCTATTTGCAAATGCGCGACGGACCGTTTCAACCGGAGCCATTCGGCCCAAGGGCAAAGAAGAGCTAGGCGACATGTTCCAGCCGTCCCAACAGTTTTAACCGTTCCAATTGTTTGAACTCCGAAAAGACGGCTGAGACGGCTGGAACGGCTGGACCCGTTGGAACCGACCGACTACTCACGCTTAGGAGTGAATATGTCTAACTATCAGACCATTCTTTATGAAAAGCAGCGCCGGGGCGTGCTCATCACGCTTAACCGACCCGACGTTTTGAACGCGCTTAACGAAGAGTTGTTAAATGAACTCGATGCGGCGCTCGAAGAGGCAAGGATCGATGCAGAGATTCGTGCCGTGGTTATAACCGGCGCGCGCGGGGTGTTTTCTGCCGGCGAAGATATTAGCGGCGATACTCGTTCCACGGCCTGGCCGTACGGCATTCCCGAGAATTCATCTTTGGTCTACGAGTATGACAGCGCCCGCGATCACGACCGCAAGAGTTTCCTTGAACGGCAAATCTACCGCTGGGAATATCCCAAGCCCATCATTGGAGCCGTGAGCGGCTGGTGTCTCGGCATGGCTTCATGGCTCGCGCTGACTTGTCATCTGACTTACGCGGCGGACGACGCGGTCTTCGGGCAGCCGCAAATCCGTCACGCTGCCGGCACGGATTTCGTCTGGGTGATGCTCGCCGGATTCAAAAATGCTTTGCGCTATGCTCTGACCGGCGATCATATCGACGCTCAAGAAGCGCTTCGAATCGGGCTGGTAAACCAGGTTGTACCCCGGGACAGGCTAATTGATGAATGTTTTTGTTTTGTCGAGCGGGTCGCGCTTGTCCCGCCAGAAACCGTCAAGGTCAATCTGCATATCTCGCGATTGGGATTGGAGATGATGGGGCTTCGGAAAGCCTGGCTGTTAAATTCCGAACTCTCGGCAATGGCCCGTTTCACGAAGGACGAAGAGTTCAACCAGCATATAGAGGAAGCGAGGAAAGGAGGCGGCTTAAAAGCCTTTTTTGAGACACGGGACGCTCCGTTTCAACCCGAGCCCTTCGGCCCGCGCGCAAAGCGCTAAGGTGTTCCAAGGTTCAATAGTTCAAAAGCTCAAGGTGGGGGGTTGAACGTTGAACCTTTGAACTTTGAACCTCTATTTGATCGCCTCACTCTTCTTTAACTTTTCGATCTCATCTGTGCTTAGCCCGAGAATCTCACCGAATACTTTCTCATTGTGCGCACCGATCCAGGGTGCAGGGCGTGCGGCATCTGCGGCGGATAGCGAGGGAATCCCCGGCAAGCCGTGATGGGCTAGTTTACCCCAGGGGGCGGCTTGCGTTTCGACGATATGGCCCCGCTCACGCAGGTGGATATCGTAGAAGAGGTCTTCTCCAGACAGCGGTATCCCGGCCGCGACACCAGCTTCCTGAAGAAGACGAAAAACCTGGCGTGGCATAAGCTTGGCTGTCCACTCTGAAAGTTTAAGATCGAGCTCCGCACCATGTTCTTTCCGGCCTTGGTGCGTGGCGAATCTTTCGTCAGCGGCCCAGGAGTTGCCGATGAGCCGGACCATCTGTTGCCATTCGGCATCCCCATGGCAGGCGATGATCACCCAATTATCTTCGCCGCGGCAGGGGTAGCAGCCGTAAGGCGCGTAGGGCTCGCCCAAAACCTCAGCGTAGCCCATCGCATCCCATTCCCGACCATTGACCGTATAATCGAGAATGGCCGGCCCCATCAGCGCGCCCTGAGCCTCGAGCATGGGAACCTCGATGAATTGTCCTTTCCCCGTTCGCTGTCGGTACTCCAGCGCGGCCAGGACCCCTAGTATCATCGTCACCGCAGCCACGCGGTCAGGCCATGCAACCTTGCACCGGCTCTCCATCGGCGAGTCCGGATAGCCCCAGAGTTTCATGATTCCCGTGTAGGCGAGAAGCTGCCAACCCCAGGCCACCCACGATTTTAGTGGACCCGACAAACCCCAACCCGGCATAACCGCCTGGACGATTCTGGGATTGAGCTGCTGGAGCACTTCGTAGCCAAAGCCCAGGCGTTCCAGTACACCCGAGCTAAAGTTATCGACCACGACATCGGATGACGCAACGAGCCTTCTGAATAGCTCCTTGCCTTCGGGATGGCGCAAATTGATCGTGCAGCCCAACTTTGCGCGGTTCATGTCGGCGTGCGACGCCGCTTCGCGATCTTTACTCGGTACGACACCCGATTCAATCTTGACCACTTCCATGCCGTAATAGGCGAGAATCTCGGTTCCAAGCGGCCCCGCGAATTGCTGGGTCAGATCTGCCATCCGGAGCCCCGCCAACATTGCCCTGTGTGTCTGAGCATCGACTATCGCCATCCCGGGTGAGCGTACCTCGGCTTGTAACTCCGCCAGGAGTTCCTGCCGGTGCTCCCCTAAGAGAGGCGCGGGGCGGCGAATGCGCAACGGTGTCAAAGACAGTCTCATGGGAAATCCCGGTGCGATGTAGCGACCGATCACCGGATGCTCGATCTCTTGAAGCCAGCGGCGAGTGCGCAGCTGCTCTGAGGAAACAAACTCGCCGACACTGTTGAGTGGCGCGGCGGCGAGATGCCGCCGCTGGGCTTCAGCCACGAATTCTTCGGCGGTAAACTGGCCGATAAACTCCGCGAAGGCCGTTGAGACCTCTTGTGCGTGCGTGGCGCGGTATTTGGGATTTTCCCATTCGGGCGCTGATAAGCGTCCCCCCTCCATCCAGTTTTGCGCAAACTCCCGCCACATATGCGGCATGTTAGCGGTAAAATGAACGTAGCGTCCGTCCTTGCAGCGATAGATGTTGGTGCCGGCACCCGCATAATCTTTGCTCCCCGGCCGCCGCTCCAGGCGATTCTCTCCGACGTACCGAGCAATAGAGCTGCTGTTAGTGAAGGTGAGCGCTTCCTGAAGAGAAATATCAATCCGCTGCCCCGAGCCGGTTTCCCTCGCGTGACGCACAGCGGCTAATCCCAGCGCCGCCGCCAGACACGCCGCCACTTGATACGCCAGATGGCTTGGCGCCGTGCATTGTCCTTTGGTGTCGTCCCCCTGCCCGTAGAGAAATCCGCCAGCGGCGTTGGCGATGGCATCGCTGCCTTTGTAGTTGCGATAAGGCCCTGTGCGGCCGAAAGGAGTCATCGACACGATGACCAATGCCGGAAATCGAGCGCGCAACTCTGCCTCGTTCAGGCCGCATCCTTCCAAGTACCCGAACGGCGTTGCCTCGACCAAAAGCTGCGCGGTTGCAAGCAGCTTGTCGAACAACTCGCGGTCTTCGGGATTGGCTGCCAAATCGAGAACGATGCTTCGCTTGTTCGTGTTAGCGTTAATAAACGTAAGACTCCGTTCAGGATGTTCAATGTTTCCGGCAAAAGGCGGCAACCACCTGCTGGCATCGCCGCCGGGCGGCTCGACCTTGATCACATCGGCGCCAAGATCGGCGAGACAACGCGTGGCATAGGAAGCCGAAATCTCCCCTAATTCCACCACCCTGAGATGACTCAGCGCTTCCGGCTGATTCTCGTTGGCTTGGTTCGACATAGAATTGGGCGTCTTGACTTCTCTAGTTCAAGGTTTCCGCGTTCGAGGTTTAAAGTATCCAAACCTTGAACGTTTGAACATTGAACGTTGAACGACTCATCGGGTTGCACCCAGCCCGGCTACATTCACCACGACGCGCCCGCGAATAGCGCCGCGCAGAATTTCGTCGATCTTTGGAATTGATTCTTGCAGCGAACATTCGGTTACCACCTCGCTGGAGAAATCCAACTTCCAATCGGTCGCGAGCTTTTGCCAAACCCGTTGCCTTGTATTCATGGGAATCTCGACCGAATCCACCCCCAAAAGACTCACTCCCCTCAAGATAAACGGATAGACAGTAATATTCAGATCGCCCGACATTGCATTACCACACGCGGCGACCAGCCCTCCGTATTTCACCGATTTGATCGCGGTCGCGAGAATATTACCTCCGACAGTGTCGACAACGCCGGCCCAGCGTGGCTTTTGCAGCGGTCGTCCCGAGGAGTCGTTGACTTCTTCACGCGAGATCACCGCTTTGGCGCCGAGTCGCTCGAGAAACGTTTTTTCAGTGGCTTTTCCAGTCGCGGCAACCACATGAAAACCCAGCATTGCGAGAAGGGCCACGGCGATGCTTCCCACGCCGCCCGTTGCGCCGGTAACGAGCACTTCCCCCTGCTCTTTTGTCAACCCGTAGGCGAGAAGCCGCGTGACGCATAGAGCGGAGGTGAAGCCTGCCGTGCCCAGCGCCATGCTATCTCTGAGCGACAAACCGTGCGGCAGTTTTACCGCCCACGAGGCCGGTACGCTGATGTATTGGCCAAACCCGCCAAAGGTATTCACCCCCAGATCAAATCCAGTGACGATCACCTGCTCTCCCACCGCGAACTGCGACGTCGTGCTGGTGCCAACTACTCCGGCAGCGTCGATACCCGGTATGTGCGGATACTTTCTCGTCACACCTTTGTGGCCCGTCGCGGAGAGCGCGTCTTTATAGTTTAACGACGAGTATTTGACCTCGATCACCAGCTCGCCCGCTGGCAATTCCGAAAAATTCACCTGTTTGATTTCTCTAGTGAACGTCTTATCGGGTGATTCGCTGACGACCATCGCTTTGAAGCTCTGCGGCAAAGGCATGATGACTCTCCTTGGTTACGATAAGGGACTTCACGCGAACCGGGACTGGACTGTTGGAGCACTGGAGTCTCGAAGTGTTGGTCTTTGGAACGCAGCGCTCCATCTAATCCACCGCTCCAGTACTCCAGTTCCCGGCAGGCTGACTCAGAGTATGCGAGTACCGGAGTTGCCGAAATGTGTCAAGCAAGAAATCCTCTGCTTACTTAAAGCTTGCAATGTATGTCACAATCGTTGCAGATTACCGTTTGGAGGATAACCTTTATGGCGCAGGAAAGCGGGGGGGGTCTGGAGGGAGTGATTGCGGGACGCACTGCAATTGCGACGGTGGGAAAGGAAGGCAAGGGGCTTACCTACCGCGGCTACTCGATTCACGAGTTGGCGGAGTACTCCAACTTTGAAGAGGTGGCTTACCTACTGATTTACGGAAGACTGCCCAGAGACCCCGAACTGGCGGCGTATAGAAAAAAACTTTCCGGTCTCAGAGGATTGCCGCGATCCTTGAAGACGGTGCTCGAGCAACTACCCGGCGCGACTCATCCCATGGACGTGATGCGCACCGGGTGCTCGGCTCTGGGAACACTGGAGCCGGAGCGGTCGGATCACGATCAGTTTGCAGTCGCTGACCGGCTTACCGCCTGCTTCAGCGCCATCCTGCTTTATTGGTATCATTTCCACAAGAGCGGAAAACGCATTGACACAGAAACCGATGACGACAGCACGGCCGGACATTTCCTGCATCTGCTGCACGGAAAAAAGCCCGAGGATCTCCAGCGCCGCGCCATCGATGTCTCCCTGATTCTTTACGCGGAACATGAGTTCAATGCCTCTACGTTTACGGCGCGCACGATCATTTCGACCCTGCCGGACTTCTACTCTGCAGTGACCGGCGCTATCGGCGCTTTGCGCGGGCCGCTGCATGGCGGCGCCAATGAAGCCGCGATGGAATTGATCGAACGCTTTGCAACAGCGGATGAAGCGGAAAAAGGGGTGCTCGATCTGATCGCCGCCAGGAAGCTCATCATGGGTTTCGGCCATCGTGTTTACAAGGTTTCGGATCCGCGCTCTGACGTGATCAAAGCATGGTCCAAGAAACTTGCCGCGGCGCGGGGCGACGAGAGGCTATATTCAATCTCCGAGCGCATCGAGCAAATCATGCGCCGGGAAAAGAAATTGTTCCCCAATTTGGATTTTTACAGCGCCAGCGCTTATCATTTTTGCGGCGTTCCTACGGCGATGTTCACGCCGCTATTCGTCGTCGCACGCATCACCGGATGGGCCGCTCACATCATCGAGCAACGCGGTGACAATCGCTTGATTCGGCCAAACGCCGATTACGTGGGCCCGGATCCCCGGCCTTACGTGCCGCTTCCACAGAGATGATGCGAACGCGGCTACTGTGTACCGAGTCAGCAACGATGTTTTCCGCATTACCAAGAAAATCCGCTCCATCCCTCCCCTGTGCGAAATAACCCTAACTTATGCCAGACGTAACCAACACCCGCCCACCGCCCGATCCAATCACGGTCGAAATTGCGCAGTATGCGGCAGAGTATCGTCCCGCGAGCGCCGAAGCCATCGATACGGCGCGTTATTGCTTGATGGACGCGTTGGGCTGCGCTTTGCTGGCGCTGCGTTTTTCAGAGTGCGTCAATCATCTCGGACCCGTCGTCCCCGGCGCCACGTTACCGGATGGCGCCCTGGTTCCAGGCACGGACTGGCAGCTCGAACCGGTGCATGCAGCTTTCAACATCGGCGCCATGATCCGTTGGCTCGACTTCAACGACGCGTGGCTAGCCGCCGAATGGGGCCATCCGTCGGACAACCTGGGCGGCATTTTGGCTCTGGCGGATTACCTCAACCGCGCACAGCGGCGGCCGCTGACGATGAACGATGTCCTCGTCGGCATGATCAAGGCTCACGAGATCCAGGGTGTGCTCGCTCTGGAAAACAGCTTCAACCGGGTCGGGCTCGATCACGTGCTGCTCGTGAGAGTGGCGACCGCGGCGGTGGCCACGGCAATGCTTGGCGCGACCCAGGCGCAACTACTGAGCGCCATTGCGAACGCCTGGATCGACGGCGGGGCGTTGAGGGTATACCGGCATTCTCCCAACACCGGCCCGCGCAAGTCCTGGGCGGCCGGCGATGCTACCAGCCGGGGTGTTCGGCTCGCGTTGATGGCCATGCAGGGCGAGATAGGCTACCCTTCGGCTCTTTCGGCAAAGGCATGGGGCTTTTACGATGTGCTTTTCAAAGGCCAACAGTTTGCTGTTGCGCGGCCGTTCGGTACTTACGTAATGGAGAACATTCTTTTCAAGGTGTCCTATCCCGCGGAGTTTCACGCCCAGACGGCCGTGGAGAGCGCGATAGCGCTCCACGGAGAAGTCAAGGACCGGCTGGATCAGATTGACAAGATCATCATTATTACCCAGGAGCCGGCGCTTCGCATCATCGACAAGACCGGGCCGCTTTATAACCGCGCCGATCGCGATCACTGCCTGCAGTACATGGTGGCAATCGGACTCATCTTTGGTGATCTCACCGCCGATCACTACGAGGATACGATCGCGCACGACGAGCGTATTGATCGCTTGCGCGACAAAATGGCGGTGATCGAGGATGCGCGTTTCTCCAGAGACTATCTCGATCCGGATAAACGATCGATCGCGAATTCGGTTCAGGTATTTTTTACCGATGGCACCTGCACGGACAAAGTCGCCATCGAGTATCCACTGGGCCACCGGCGTCGTCGCAATGAAGGAATGCCGTTGCTGATCCAAAAGTTTGAGGCCAATCTGGCCTCGCGCCTGGCGCCGCAATGGTGTCAGAGGATCCTCGACTTGTGTTTGGATCTGGAGCGGCTGCGCAAAACTACGGTTCGTGAGTTCACCGATATGTTTGCCGTCACGATGGCTTAATCGGGCCCCTGGAGGTCTTCACATGCATTTACGACAGAAATTTAAACAGCTTCTCAAGCGGGACAAGCTGCTGGTGGCACCGGGCTGTTTTGACGGCCTTTCCGCCAGGCTAGTTCAGGAGGCCGGATTCGACGCCGCTTACCTGAGCGGCGGCGCCGTTGCACGCAGCATGGGAATCCCGGATATCGGCCTCGTGACGATGTCCGAGAGCGTCGAGCGGGCGGCGCAAGTCGTGGCGTCCGTAGAGATACCTATCATTGCCGATGCCGATACGGGCTACGGCAACGCGATCAATCTCGTACGCTCCGTTCGTGAATTCGAGCGCGCCGGGGTGGCCGCCATTCATATCGAAGATCAGATCACACCCAAACGCTGCGGTCATCTGGAAGGCAAGGAGGTCATCACACTGGCCGAAATGGAAAAGAAATTGGCGGCCGCTCTGGCGAGCCGGAGCGATCCCGATTTCTGCATCATTGGGCGCACTGATGCGCGTGGCGTGAATGGATTGGAGGACGCGATTCGCAGGGCTCGTGCTTTTGCCAACCTGGGAGTCGATGCCATCTTTGTCGAAGCGCCTCAATCCGAATCAGAATTGGAAGAGATTCCTCGCGCGTTGCCTGATGTCCCTCTACTGGTGAACGTCTTTAAAGGAGGCAAAACGCCCATGCTGCCAGTCCACCGCCTCGAAAAAATCGGCTATCGCATTGCTATTTATCCGTCTGAAACGCAGCGCGCCGCCATTCACGCGATGAAGCGCGCGCTGGCAGTTTTGCAGCGCGAAGGGACCACGGAGTCCATCGACGAGACACTTACGACTTTTGCAGAACGAGACCGGATCGTCGGCCTGGAGGAGTGGCACAAGTTGGAGCGCGCATATCTCACGCTCGAGCGGGAGAAAACCTAGCGCGGACTATTCCTGGTCAGAGTCTCATCGAGGGGTGAGCCCTCCAGAGCGGGGATCAGGCGGCGTTCGCAGGCTGCAACGGAAAGAACAAAACAAAGCTCGTTCCCTCCCCCGGCCTGCTTTCATAAGTGATTGTCCCCCCGTGCGCGGCAACGAGTTTTTTGACAATCGCCAACCCCAGCCCTGTGCCTCCGGCCTTGCCGGTCGTGAACGCGTCGAAAATGTTGAGGTCCTCCGGGACGCCAACCCCCGTGTCCGCCACTTCAATGTGGATCCCACGTTGGCTTTCAGAGATGCGGATCTTGAGCTTGCCGCCTTGGGGCATCGCTTCCGCTGCATTTTTAAAAAGGTTGAGCATGACCTGTTTCAGCTTCTGGCGATCGGCAAATACGATCGGATCGCTGCCGTCAAACTCCTGCTCGATCTCGATGCCACGCGCGCCGTAGTCCGCAGTCTCCGTAGACAGCGCTTCCCTGACAAGCTCTTTGATTTTGAAGGACTGTCGCTGGATCTGTTCAGGACGTGCGAAGGTGCGAAATTCCTGAAGCAGGAGACTCAGCCGGTTGATTTCGCTCCATGCGTCCCGCAAGAGCTCCTGCTGGCGCGTATCCGTCGCTGCTGTGCTGCGCAAAAGGATCTGCAAGGCCGTGGAAATCCCGTTCAGGGGGTTGGCGATTTCATGGGCAAACATGGCCGATGTTTCCGCCAAGGCAGCGAGCCTGCCGGTTTCCTTGAGAGTTTCCTCGTGCTGTTTTCGTTCCGTCACATCATGGCACAAAACCAGACGAGCAGGCCTGCCGCCGAATGTGATGCCATAGTTGAACACCTCGACCTCGGCCAGAGTGCCGTCTTTCTTTTGGTGCGTCCCAACCCCCCCCCGCTTCAATCCGACGGGTTGTCTTTTGAGACTCTCCTCCAGCCTCGCCAGCTCTTGTGAAGGGCGAATATCCTTGAGAGACATGCGGAGGAACTCTTCGCGCGAAAAGCCATAATTCTGGACTGCGGCTTGATTCACCTCAAGAAACGCAAGCGTCTCGATGTCGAAAACCCATCCCGGCAGCGGGTTGGCATAAAAGAGGAGTTGATACTGTTCTTTCGCCTCGCGTAGTTCTTGCTCTCTCTGCTTCAGCTCTGTAATGTCCGTGATCGTTCCAACATACCCGGTGAGGTGCCCGCCAGGATCGTCAAAAACCACGGCCTCGCCACGAACCCATATGATGGCTCCATCAGGTCGTAAAAAACGGTAGGTAGCGTGAAACCGCGCGTGAGTTTCTACGGCGCGTTTCCACTCTGCGCTGACGCACGTGCGGTCTTCCGGATGCAGAGCGCTCAGCCACCCCTCTCCAGACGCCTGCTCGAAGCCGAGGCCCGCAAGCTCGCACCAACGGCTGTTCACGTAAACATAGGCGCCGTGCACGTTCGTTTGAAAAACACCGACAGTCGATATTAGCGCGAACGCCGCAAAAAATTCGCCGTTACGATCGATGGTCGTCTCCAATTTGAAGGACCGCGAACCCAGACTATCTTATCAATACACAATATGTAACCTGAGGCAATGAGATCGCGCGGGTCGCAGGTTCAAAATGCAGCCCCGCTCACCCTGCGCAATTTATCAGGAACGATAATGATGCGGCGGCGATCTCTAAAAATCATTTTTTCGCGGTCAAACTCGTTTAGATGCTGAGTCACTTGTTGGCGCGACGCGCCGACGATACTGGCGAGGACCTCGTGGCTGATGCGCAAACCAATCTCGATCCCTCGCGCAACCGGCGCGCCAAAACTGTCCGCCAGGTTTAATAGCTCGAGCGCAAGGCGCCGGCGCAAATCGAGCCCGATGCCGCGAATGCAATGGATATAAAGCAGGCGGCCTGGATGTAAGGTTGCCATGTACCAACGCAAGAAAGTGTCATACGAAACGCCCACAAGGATCTCGATGAAATCCCGCGGTTTGATATAGCCTACGGTGCAAGCCTCAAAGGCTGCGCAGGTAAATGGATGGTGCGTACGAGGCATCAGCGAATCGAGGCCGAAAAATTCCCCTGGCGCGAGAAGACTGACGATGGTCTGCTTTTCATCGCTGTTCATGTAGATGAAGCGCGCGACTCCCGAGACCAGGAGGTAGATCAGCTTTGCCTCTTCCTCCTGCTCAAAAATGTTTTCCCCCTTTTTATAACTCTTGATGGACAGGCTGCGCGCCAGTCGCTCCAACTGCGGAACAGAGAAGGAGCCTAAAGACTTGAACTGCGCGATCGTTTTGGCATTAACCTGGGTCATTGCGTTTGACCGTTCTTTTCAGCCGCGAGCGGTTTGGCGGCAAATCTCCGCCGGCCCGAATGTGGTGATTTTGCTCGTTTCGAAGGAAACGCGCCTTCAGCAAGCCACCTCGTCATCACCCCTGGGCAACGGCTGAAGGGTTCTTGCACAAAGTTGGCGGCTATATTTATCACAACAAGAGCGCGAGTCTGTCAGCTATCTGACAGAACTCAAAACTTTTCGCCGGCTTACGCTAAGATCAATGCATACTCTCTCAGCGCGCTGAAGCGCCCCCTTGGCCGTGAAAGGCGTGCTGTCGCGGGTCGGGTACGAGGGACTTCTGCGAGAACTCGATGGATCAGGCCTCGGGATGCAGCGAGCGCATGCGACTACCAAGCGCCTCGGCTACGTCACCTGCGGTCTGTGCGGTTGAAAGGGTGCAAGGCGTTTGTCAGGTATGTGTTTCATGCTCGCCTCCTTGTGCGGGACTCGGATTTCAAGAACATACCGTGAGGAGCTCGATCCTTTTTTCAGCAATGCTCTTGGCTGGATAATTCTCACCGAGCTCGTAAAACGAACTTGGAGCAATTTGTATGCCTGAGGAATATAAGTGCCCGAAATTAGTAAATTCCTCTTCTTCGCGCCAGGCGGTTTAGAAGACAAAACACATGAATCTGTCGCATAAATGAGGCAGGCACAGGGCGCCGATCGCATTGCCAAGAACCGCAACTCCAGTTATTCAAAGAGCAGCGCAGTTTTGCTGGACATTTTTCGCGCGCTGATCTATGAGCGTGATATTAGGCGCGTAACACCAATCGCAGCGAAACTTAACCAGGAGGTATTTCTATGGTCGGCACCCCAGACTTCAATGTCCTCGAAGCCACGATCGATGAAATTCACAACGCCTACAAAACAGCTCAACTCACGGCGCGCCAGCTGGTGCAAATGTATCTAGATCGAATCGACGGCTACGACCAGAACGGACCGGCCATTAACGCCATTATCACGATCAATCCCGCGGCTCTGGCAGAGGCCGATCGGCTCGATGCCTTATTCAGAAGCGCCGGCTTTGTGGGGCCCCTTCATGGCATTCCGCTGATCGTCAAAGATCAGGCCGATGTCAAAGGCATGCCGACAACTCTCGGATCGGTGCTGTTCAGGGATTATAAGCCGGAACGGGATGCGTTTGTGGTGGAGAAGTTAAAAAAAGCGGGTGCCATCATATTGGCCAAGGCCACGCTGGGTGAATTGGGTGGCGGTGACACGCACGGATCACTGTTCGGATCTACGCGCAACCCGTACGCGCTAGACCGTACTGCGGGGGGTTCTTCGGGCGGTTCGGCTGCCAGTGTTTCTGCAAACTTTTGTACCGCGGCGATCGGACAGGAGGGATTCGCCTCTATACGACGGCCTGCTATCTGGAACTGTATAGTCGGTATGCGCCCAACGGCAGGACTCGTAAGCCGCGGAGGCGTTTATGCCGGATGGCCATCCGTTAACGGGTCTCTCGGTCCAATGGCGCGCACGGTTACAGACTTGGCGCAACTGCTCGATGTCATGGTCGGTTATGATCGCGAAGATCCACTGACGGCCCGAGGCGTGGGTAACGCACCAGAGAGCTACACCCAGCTTCTCAAAAAAGACGGATTGAAAGGAGCGCGCATTGGGATCCTGCGCGAATCCATCGGTTTTCATGCCGAGCCAGGCTCGGATGACTTCAACAAGGTGGATGAAGTGTTCAATCGGGCTGTTGGTGAACTAAAAAGCGCAGGCGCGGAAGTCATCGATCCGATCGTGATTCCGCATCTTAAGGAGCTGCTTGCCAAAAGAGCCGGCAGCTTCAGCGATGAAGAAGAATCTTTCAAAACATATTTCGAAAAGAGCGCCAAAGCGCCTTTCAAATCGCGCGCGGAGGCGATGCGCTCGCCCGAGTTTGCCAAAGTCACGCACGGCTCACAGCAACGATGGCAGAGATCCGCTGATGCCAACCTGCACTACGAATACCTGAAGGCGCGGGATGAGTTGATGACAGCAACGCTCAAGGTGATGGCGGATCATCGTCTCGATGCCATCGTGCACAAGGCCGTGGAGCATCAACCGACGCTCATCAAGGACGGCGTCAATCCGCCCTACGTCGATCAAAAAGGCGCACCCCACATCAATACCTTCCTGGTTTTCGTTCCCTCAATCGTCGTTCCCGCAGGATTTACGCGCGACGGCATGCCGGCGGGGGTAACCTTTCTGGGGCGTCCCTACGATGACGGAAGCATGGTCAAACTGGCCTACGCATACGAGCAAGCCACCCATCATCGCCGCCCCCCCGCGAGCACAACGCCGCTGTAGATTTTTTCCGTTCAAGGTTCCAGGTTCAAGATTCAAGGTATCGCGCCCAACCCTGAACATTGAAACTCGGACCGTTGAACTTTGGAACAAAGGACTTTTCTTTCGCGCTCAGGGTGACTCATTCCCAGCTTAGAACCGGGAGCTGATTCAGTTCAAAGCATGGGAAGACCCTACGGTCAGTACTTCCAGCCCGTCCTTTTTGCTTCCTTTCATCCGGCTCATTTGCGAATCGGCCTCTTGAAGTAACGCGGCCAGAGTTTCTGGGGCCTTATGGCAGGCGATTGCGCTGATGAAAAAGATAAGGCGGGGGTCATATTTCCGCTTCTCTTCTTTGAGCGTAGTGTGTAAAGTCTCCAGCACAAAAAGCGCGCTTTCGGCTCCCGTTTTTGGCAGCAGGATGGCGAACGATGTTCCTCCAACTCGAGCGACAAGATCAGGCCGTTGCACATGTCTGCCGATAAGATGTGCCACGGTAGAGATGAAGCGATCACCGCAAGTGTAGCCATGGCGTTGATTGAATGATTGAAAGCCGGCGATATCGACGTATGCCAGAGTTAGCGGCTGAACGCCGGCCAAACGTTTCAATTCCAGGGCGGCGCGCTGATAAAACGCGTGCCCGTTCGGTAGTCCGGTAAGACAGTCTTTGGATGCCAGAGTCGTCATATTCTGGATCTTGGTACGCAGTTGGGTTTGGCTCACGCCGAACAAAACAAAACCGGTGGTCACCGCGATAAAATTCCAATCGGCAACCCATTGGGCCGAATACGCGGGAGGGTTCAACAGGGCAACTACAAAAGAGGCCACCGAACTGAGAATGGCCATGACGAGCCCTGCCTGCCCGCCCACGTACCAACTCGCCAGCGCAATCGGGATTAAATAGAACAGCAAGAACTGAAATTTGTTTCCTGTGGCGGAATCAAGAATGCCGAAAGCAATAATAAGCGCAATAGAGTATGAGGTAATTTCGCTTTTAGACCGACCGTCCAGAAAATTAAGCATCACCATACCTAGATCGTCAGCCGGCGAACTCGCGGGATCTTCGTTACGTTACCCGGATAATTGATCGTCAACTGGCCCGGCTGGAGCGATTGCTCGCCAGGTGAAGCCGTTTGGTCCCAATGACAACGGTCCAGCGGAGCCGGTAGTCACATCGCATGCAACAGCCAATCACGGGCAGGATCTCCGGATAGGTCAAAGATTCGCTCACGACCACACCTAGATTGCCGCGACACTTTGGACATGTTCGAGCCAAATACTTGGCTATACATGATCGTTTCTTCACGCCGATGAGTCATAGGGCGGCTTAAATTGGTGCGTACCGGCCGCTACCTCCTCCAGGACCCGAATAGCTCCGCAAAGCCGCCAACGTAGCAAGCCTCGCGCCAGTGCGCGTAACGTAGTGTCTTTTCAGCTACTTGAGACTGCGTTTCACGCAAAAATCAGCGGCCTGTGTGTCAACGATCTTTCCAATGGTCACGTTAGCGATGCGGTGGCTACCTTTTTTTCCTGGAAGGACAGGTAGTTAGCACAATGAATTCTATAGCCCTCGAATGTTCAATGTGCTTACGGGCCGCGTTTGGCTGAATGTGTCTCGAACGCGCCCCTTAACGGATTTGCGAGATGATGAGCTTTAAGGAGCGGCGACGAATGCGCTTTGGCTGAAGCGGCTTGCGGCCGGGGACTATCGTCCACCTAAATTGATAATTGCACCGGCCACACCAGCCAATGACCGGGCGCTGTTCGCAAGCGCGCAGAGGATCATTCATAGCGAGGGTAAGAGACCCGCTGCACTTCGGGCAGGCTCGGGTGAGATATACCGTCATGCGAGTTTTATTTTAGCTCCGCGTCAAATCGCAGCAAGAGGGCGTTGCCTCGGGTCGCAATGCAGCACTGGAGCGCGCGGGTCAGAGAATTTCACACCTACTTTCCTCATAAACGAAATGAGATAGGCTGAAGACGGGCGGCTGTTATGAGGATTGTGCTGTTGACGATCAATTTTCTTTTCTGGTTTTACCTCACCACGTTCCTGTTCAGTTATTTCGGCACACTGGACTGGGCGCCTCTACCCTTCTAGCTTAAGCTAGGTTATGTCGGTCGTGGCGGCAGAACGACGGGTGCGCTCCGAAGCCGGAAAAGGTGCGTGCCTAATCACTGCGTTAGTTGGATTGGCTCATTCCTTGCACCAGACCTTTGAGAACGGCGGTTCAGCGGCGGTTTTTGCGCACATCCGGGAGATTGGCACGATGATCTTGTCAAAGATGCAATTACAGGAGACCATAATGAATACGACGATTCTAGTAGCCGAACAGGAAGATATCGCGCGCACGAGCTTATCCGAACTTCTTCGCGATGAAGGGTACCGCGTCCTTGAGGCCGGCTACAGCGCAGATGCGCTCAACCATATCGACAGCGATACCGATCTGCGCGTCATCCTTCTCGATCTGGAAATGATTGGCTCTGGTCTGGTGATCCAACACGCGCAGCGCTTGTCTCGACCAGTGCAGATACTGGGCATGGCGCGGGATCAGTCCTTTCGACCGAACGTAAATCCCGTGGTCGGTGTACACAGCTTGTTTTTGAAACCATTGGTGTTTGGCGAGATATCGCGAGAAATCTGCCGGATTTTGAAGACGGGACATCTGCCCTAGCCGAAAATCGGCTACCCTGAACGAGTTTCGCTCGCTTGACTCAACGCCCAGCGCTTGAACAGCAAACGGCTCACGATGGGAAGCACGACCACGATCATCATCAGAATGATCAAGCCTCCCAGTGCTGGATGACGCAGAAAGTGTTCTAACTGGACACCAGCCAGCGTGAGAATAACAACTCCCGGCATCCGACCAACCACGCTGGCCAGAGTAAAATCTCGGAAAGCGATACCCGAAGCGCCGACAAAGATATTGACGATCGTAAATGGAGCCAAAGGGACGAGCCGCAAGATCAACACAGCAAGAAACCCCCGGTTTTTAACTTGCTGGATACGTCTGTGAACCCGCGGTTGTAACCATCTGTGCACCAGTTCCATGCCAAAAAGCCGACCGAGACCGAAGCCCATACAGGCGCTCGCCAACCAACCGATGAGTGCGTATAGATTGCCTACAACAGGACCAAAGGTCAGCACAGTGGCGACATTCAAGATCGTTATGGGAAACAAAACCAGACTCGCGACCAGGTACGCGGCTACTACCCACAAGAACGTGCCCGGATAATGGTTAATGAAGCGCTTCCAGGCGACGACTGATTCCACGTTCGCCCAATCCCCAAACAAGCTTAAACGCCAGAGCATCGGCAGCGCCGTCAAAAGAACGAGAATCAGAATCAACTTCAACATGCGCGCCGTGCGCAGTTGACGGATTGTGTTTTTAGCGCCGGAATACTTGTCAGTTTCGTCCATTTGGCGGTCCGAGCTGTCACATTAACGTAAACGCCGAACGCTTCTATGGCAAGCGCGTGAAGAACAAATGTACGTCACGGCTCGAAATCATTCAAACCCCCAACAGAAACACGCTCGTTAACAAAATTTTGAGTTCAGTTCACTTTCTTCGCCTGAGTTCTTGTCCTTTGAAACTTAGTTGGTATTATGGGCCATCATCTCGTGCCTTGTTCTTACCTGAAAGCGAAGCTCTATACACGACGTGTGACGAAGTCTATCTAACGAGATAGCCGCCGTGTACGCGTCGGAGTCTGGCCATGAGACTCAAATCGCACCTCGTTCTGCTCGTACTGGCTGCCGTGCTGCCGCTGCTGGCCTTTGCCGCCATCATGTTGCGCCAACACGTGCAGTTCCAGCGTGACGCCATTAGCCGCGGACTGCTCGACACGGCACGTGCTTTGTCGCTGGCGGTCGATCGAGAAGTCGGCACGGCCCACGCGCTGCTGGAGACACTCGCCGCGTCACCCTATTTGGACGCCGCAGATTTTAAAAGCTTCTTCGAGTTGTCCGTGCGAGCGGTTGCCGCAAGACCCAGTGGCAATCGCATCGTGCTCTTCGATACCTCCGGGCATCAGATGCTCAATACTGCTCGCCCATTCGGTACACCTCTGCCAAATCCCTTGCGCGAAACGACTCCGGCAACGATCGACGCGCGTTACCCCGACTTGCCGGTAGGCGGTCCTCATTCCGTCAAACAAGCCCTTGGCGGTAAGTTCGTCGTGTCCGACGTTTTCGTTTCATTTTCGACACAACGGCCGACGATCGTTGTGGGCATGCCGGTTTTGCGCGACGGCAAAGTACTATATGCGCTTGAGATCGCTATCGATCCCACGATCTTGACCGAACTTCTGTTCGAACAAAATCTTCCCTCCGAATGGTCTGGAGTTATTCTTGACAGGAACGGAATTATCGTTGCTCGCAGCGTCGCCCCGGAGTTTTATATCGGGCGCCCTGCTTCGGCGGAGATTCTTTCCAAAATTGCCGTCTCGGAACAAGGGTCCGGCAGTCGTCTGAAGCGGGACGAAGTGCCTTTTTACTACGCGTTTGCCCGGTCGAACAAAACGGGATGGACCACTTCGGTGGGGGTGCCGCAAGCTATACTCGACAGACCTCTGAATCGCTCGCTTTACATGATGGCCGCCGGCGGGGCCATTCTCCTGTTCTTGGGTCTCGCGGTAGCGTTGACCATCGGTAAACGAATCACCGCGCCGATTTCTAAGCTTGCGATGTCCGCAGATGCAATCCAGCGCGGAGATCCCATCGATCTCCAGATTTCGGCGGTTTCGGAGGTGAGGTCTCTTCATGAAGCGCTGTCGCTGGCGGGATCGACTGCGCGTGAAGCGGCGTCAGAACGGGAGCGCCGGCTAGTCGCCGAAGCAAGACAGCTGGAGGCAGAGGCAGCGAAACAAAAGATCGCGCAGAGCGAAAACCAACTGCGCGACTACGCGCGCATGTTGGATCTAGCGCCAGTGGTTGTCTGCGATATCGACGATCGCATCATATACTGGAACCGCGGCACGGAGTCGATGTACGGCTGGACAAAAGAGGAAGCGCTGGGGCGCGTCAGCCAAGAATTATTACAAACGCAATTTCCCGAGAGTACAAGCGAGATCAACCGGCTTCTCTTCCTGGAGGGAGAGTGGAAAGGAGAATTAAAGCAACGCACGCGTGACGGTAAAGAGATTTATGTGGTTAGCGTCTGGGTCCTGCAACGCGATGAGCAAAAACAACCACGCGCAACGATTAGGGTCAGCAACGATATCACCGAGCGTAAATGGGCGGAAGAAGCATTGCGTGAAGCGGATCAGCGCAAAGACAGTTTTATGGCGATGCTGGGTCATGAGCTGCGAAACCCGCTCGGCATCATCAGTAACTGCACGCAAGTGCTGCGTGGCCACGGCCAGGCAGACCCACAATTCACGGAAGTTCGCGACATGATCGACCGGCAACTCACGCATATGGCCCGGCTGGTCGATGACTTATTGGATGTATCACGGATCTCGAGCGGCAGGATCCAGCTAAGGAATGAATCTTGTGATTTTGCCTCTATTGTTCGCGACACGGTCGAAGACTCCCGGAGCATTTTCGAGGCGAACGGAGTCCGCTTGGAGCTGCGCCTCCCGCAACGGCCTGCCTGGATTGTGGGAGACCCTACGCGCCTGGCGCAAGCGCTGGCAAACCTGTTAAGCAATGCCAATAAATTCACTGAGCCGGGCGGCGCCGTCACGGTGGAGCTGGAATGCCACGCCGACTCTAACGCGGTGCTTACCGTGCGCGACACCGGGATCGGAATCGAGCCGGAGGTACTGGCGTGGGTTTTCGAACCGTTTATTCAGGCGGATCGCAGCCTTGATCGCAGCCGCGGCGGCCTGGGGCTTGGATTGGCCCTGGCAAAGGGAATTGTTGAGCTTCACGGTGGCAAGGTTGAGGCTTGGAGCGCAGGTCCTGGGCACGGATCGGAATTCACCATTCACTTGCCGCTCCAACAACGAGTAAGCGCTGCCGAGCCAAAGAGCGCGGTCAATCAGGGCACCCCTTCCCCGTGCCGTATCCTCTTGATTGAAGACAATGAGATGGCGGCGCGTAGCGCGCAGCTGATTTTAGAGCACATGGGTCATACCTGCAAAGCCGTCCAAAGCGGATCACAAGCTTTGAAGATGGCCCCCGTCTTTTCCCCCGATGTCGTTCTATGTGATATCGGGTTGCCGGAAATGGATGGCTATGAAGTGGTTAACGCCCTGCGCCAACAGCGCGGCTTGGAAGGCACTTATTTCGTGGGCATCAGCGGATATGGACGAGACGAACAGCGAGCCCGCGAAGCGGGCTTCCATGCCTATCTCACCAAACCGGTCGACTTCGCTCAATTGGAACACGCGCTGGCCCGAGCTGAAGTGTGCTCGACGAACGCGCACGTCACAAATCCTTCATTACCACACGATGTTGTGCAATCGGGATCGCCCCAGAATGCTGGGCGCGACTTCTTCAGATCGTCCTGAGCCGTAGTAGCATTCGAGTCGCAAAACCCGATGACCAGGGAAGTGGCCTTGCGTTGGGTCTACAGAGGAGAGCTGGCGGCAGTGGCTAGCCGTGCCCAAATTGAACGTCCAAACTTAACTTCTGCCACTGCCGCCGCGCGGTTGGAGGGCACGGCTACGCATGTTCACGGATGAGAACGCCCAAGCATCAGGGCGTCAACGAGCCGTATCCATACGTATAACGTTGGCGTATTGCGCGCGGTGCTCGTCCATCTGGATGCGTACCTGATCGCCCGGACGTACTGTTTCAGGCTTTAGCTGGACATCGTCGCGGCCCACCACGCGTGTGTGCGTATCGTACTTGATAACGTTCATCATTCCATCAGGCGAGCGCACATGAAGCTCGTTTCGTATACCGTCAATGCGTTCAACAGTCCCGACAACTTGATCGCGGGCCACTGCGCGCTCCACCGCATCGATGTCGGGCCGCCCGATGAGAGCTACGTTCTCGCAACCCCATACGACCATTACGATCGGCAGCAGCGCCGCAAAGATGATTCGGTCCATTGCCATAGATCTCCTCCCTGAACCTGTTCGTTCCCCTGTAAGAGAGAGCAACTCGGATGCCAATCAAAAAGCATTGAAACACCTCGGCGTCGTCCCGCATTTGCAACAGGAAGCGTTTTGTTGTTTCGCCCTTGAGACAACGCTCTAAAAAAGAGCGAACCTGTGCTGGAAGGAGAGAGTAGGAGCCGTTCAAGGTTCAACGACTCAACCGGTAAGCGGGGAGAGGCGGACTTTGAACTTTTGAACTCGGGGACCTTTGAACCGCACTTACAGTCAGACGAATCTTTTTCCCTTGACGTAAACGCCGAGCGCCAAGCGGCTCTCCAGGCCGAGCTTGCTAAATATGTTGTGCAAATGGATCTTGACCGTCCCTTCGCTGATCAAGAGTCTTCTTGCGATTTCTCTGTTACGCAAGCCACCGACCAGGAGTCGGACGACATCGATCTCGCGCGGGGTGAGGACCTTGATCGGGTCGGGTGGTCGCATTGGCCGCCTTTTGGATGCGGAGAGCCTGGCAGACTCGCTCCTACTGGATGTGGCTCTTTTTGTTTTTTTCGTTTTCATGAACAGGTTTCCCCAAGTGTTGCGTTTTCGCCAGAGCCGGCACTTTCCTGAACACAGAACCGCCGTGGTGGCATGGCGGGGCGTTCTGTAACTAAGGCGCAGGCTGTAGCAGCTGTGGACTAGCCTGGCAATATAGCCAAAGCTATATTTTTGTATAACTGACGCTCACAAATAGCGCGCTGTGGAAAATAAAAGGAGGTTCCAAAGAAGACGGACGGAAAAGATTTAAAGCGGTAAAAGCGCTTCGCTTTGGTCTCGAAACTTTGAAGTGAAAGCTGTGAATGGCTCGGTACCACCTGGAGGGCCCGGGAAGGCGGGTTCGTGACGCGATAAGCCGAGATCAAACGAGCCCGTTGTTCCGTGCATAAAGTGTCAGCGCGTGCCGGCTATTGACGTTGAGTTTCTCAAAAATGTGGTGGAGATGAATTTTGACGGTGCCTTCGCTAATGAAAAGTTTTTTGCCGATCTCCTTATTGCGCAAACCGCTCGCGACCATACGCACAAGCTCGATTTCGCGCGGCGTCAGCAACTTCGCGAGTTCGCGCGCGCCGGCCTCCCGCTGCACTAACCTTTCGACAGCGTGGCTCAGAAAACCGCGCTCCATCCAGCGTTCGCCTGCGTAGACTTTACGGATACACTGAATTAGCAGCTTCGGCGGCATGCCTTTGAGAACGACTCCGCCGACGCCCAATCGCACCGCCTCGAGCGCCTCATCGTCGTTGATCGCTGCAGTCAACAATACGACTCGGGTCGGCAAGTGTTCATCGCGCAACTCGCGAATCACGTCAAACGTATTCTTCCCGGGCATGCGAATATCGAGCAACAGAATATCCGGTCGATGCTTGCGCACGGCCGCCAGCGTCTCTTCACCCGTGCCGCAGCGCGCGACAACCTTGATGTCCTTTTCGAGAGCAAAGAGGGACTCGAGTCCCGCGAGCACGATCGGGTGATCGTCGGCAATCACCACATGAATTCTGTTCTGAACGGCTGGTCTGCTTTTCAGCCAAGGCTCTTTTCGCAGCGTCAGTGATGTCTCTTGCTTCATGGCTGCCCTCTCGGGTATCGTTTCTCTTGCCTTCAACTCAACTCGATGGCTCGCCTGGCTCCATCTGTGGCATCAGGGGAATCCGCTTACGGTTCGCTACCTTTCTGCCCGGATGCCCGCGACCTCTCCTATATCACGTTTTCGTTTTTTGCCAAAGCTTCTTTTGTCGGAGACCGAGTGCCCGCGCCGCCTTGCCCGCCTTCACGCAACTTCACGGCTGCAGCCAATCGATGGATTCAGATAGCTTATGTGCAACATCAGTTTTACGCCCTATTTAGCTGAAATCAAATCATTCCAGCATACTTCTAGGAACAAGAACGACTTCGCGGGTGCTTCCGGAAAACAGAAGGAATTAATTATAACTGACCTAAAAGAACAACAGGAATGAGATATATTTTTGTATAACTTTGGTTATATTCCCTAGCTTTCGATAGATCACCGTTGGATATATACCCGAGTTGTCCCGGTTTGGCATAAAGTGACCTGAGTTGTCACGACTTGACAACACCGGCGGACGTTCGGTCGAGCTCACGTTCAGACGCCGTAACGGGGCTACGCATCGTCTCTACGAACACGCGGCTATTTTCTGCATCGCCTGATCTAACCCCAGATGATTCATGCATGCAGGGATAAACGCGACTCCACTGTATCGGACCGATGAATCCGGGCCAGATAATAATTGGACGGGCAAACGCTCAAAACTGTGAAGTCTTTCTTCCTCCCGCTTTTCTCTATATCATACACGGTTAGTACGTCGCGTGTCGGTCATACGCCCTTACGCGCACCCAGCCCAGAAAACAAGCACGATATCGAAAGTGATATGGAGCCAACGCCGTGCAAAGAAAACCTGCCCAGACACTGCCTCCGTTGAGCGTCCTTTGCGCCCTGTTCCTGGCGCTTACGATTGCGCACTCTGTTGCGGGCGACGCTCCTGCGGTCAAAACCGCCAGGCCCAAGATCGTGTTTCAGGACTTCACGTTAAAAAACGGCCTCCGAGTTCTTCTTTCCGAGGATCACAGCGCGCCCACGTATTCCATCGCGCTCACGTACGATGTGGGATCACGCGATGAGCCACCCGGCCGGACGGGTCTCGCGCACCTTTTCGAGCACATGATGTTCCAAGGTTCGGCAAATGTTGGCAAAGGCGAACACTTTATCCTGGTGGCGAATAACGGCGGCACTGCCAACGCCACCACTAGCCCCGACCGCACCAACTATTTTCAAACCATGCCGGCTAATCAGCTGGAGTTGGGGATCTTTTTGGAAGCAGACCGGATGCGCTCGCTCGAAGTCACTCAAGCCAATCTCGACAACGAACGTCATGTGGTGCAGGAGGAGCGCCGCCAGATGTATGACAACCGCCCGTACGGCAGAACTTACGAGGCTGTGATTGAAACCGCCTATGATAATTTCGCCTATAAACATTCCACCATTGGTTCAATGGAAGACTTAAATGCGGTCACGGTGGAAGATGCGCGGGCTTTTTTTCGCACCTATTACGCCCCCAATAACGCGGTGTTGTCGCTCGTCGGAGCGTTCCAGACCGACAAGGCACTGGAGCTGATAAAAAAATACTTCGAAGGCATTCCCTCGCAACCGCGGCCATCGCGCCCCGACATGAGCGAGCCGAAGCAAACCGCCGAGCGTCGCAGACTCGTAGAGGACGCCTTCGCGCAGGCACCGAGAATCGACATCGTTTACAAAACGGTACCCGGCAACACGCCGGACTGGTATCCTCTGCGCGTGTTAGGGCAGATTTTGGGCGGCGATCTATCATCTCGTCTTTATCAAAAACTAGTGAAGGATCTCGGGTTGGCTGTCACGGTTTCCGCCGGTCCGGAAGAGCGCCGCGGACTCTCGCTGTTCTGGGTTTCTGCGGTTCTGCGGCCGGAGGTCGACCTTCAGGAAGTCGAGCGCTTGATTTACGAAGAGATTGATCGGCTAAAAAAAGTCCCTGTAGATGATTGGGAAATGGATAAAGTCCGCATCAATCTCCGCCGGCAGGAAGTACAGGCGCGCTATAGCACGCGCTCCCGCGCCCTTGCACTCGGCCGCTATGCAATCTACTACAATGAACCCAGTTTGGTTAACACGGTCTTGGCCAACTTCGAACAGGTGGCCAAGGCGGACGTCAAGCGTGTGGCCGATATTTATCTTCAGTCATCGAACAGGACTGTGGTGACCACATTACCGAGAACCAAGCCCAAGGAGTCGAGCTAGTTGGCGTGAGATCTTTTTATTTCAAGCATCACTTGGCGTTTCCTTCGACTTTCGCTCAGGGCAGGCGTGGCGGCTTGGCGCGAATAGACCCCGCCCGCGAGAGTCGCCGCGATCGAAAAATTGCCAAGCCGCGAAACTCGTGAATGTAGGAGAGTGAAAGCTTCTACGATGGTTGCACGTTGGAAGAAATACCCGCGCGCGCTGGTATGGCTTACCGCACTTGTGCTCTTCCCCCTGTCGCTCGCGGGCCAGGAAGTTCCCGGTCACGCTCCCGGCGTCGCGCCCGGCCAACTTGAAATCAAGAGCAAAGCTCCCGTTTCAGAGGAGATTCTCCAGGTTCGACTGCCCCGGGCAATAGAGGCGAAGCTGTCCAACGGATTGACCGTCTTGGTCCTCGAGGATCATCGTTTACCCAGCGTCGTTTCACAGCTCCATATTCGAGGGGCGGGGGCGCTCTTTGAGCCGGGGAAGTTGCCGGGCTTGGCTTCTGCCACCGCCCAGATGCTGCGTGAAGGCACGCAAAAACGGAGCGGGAGGCAAATTGCCGAGGAACTCGACCGCCTCGGCGCGGCAGTTGGGGCCAGCGCCAATTTCGGTTCCACCGACACGGTCTTCACTGCTTCGGGATTGAGCGACAATTTTGACGAGTGGTTTCCCGTCGCGGTCGACATTCTACTAAACCCGGCGTTTCCTGCTAGCGAGTTGGAGCAGTTCAAAAAGCGCGCTCTGGTCCAGTTGCGCCAGCAACGTGCATCGCCGCGATTTCTCGCTGCCGAAAGGTTCAATCGGGCGGTGTTTGGCACGCATCCCGCGGCGGCGGTCACGGCTACGCCCGAATCGATCGCAACCCTGACACCCGATGTGTTGCGTGACTGGCATCGTCAGCGCTACTCACCCAACGACTCGGTGCTGGCGTTTGCCGGCAATATCCATCCTTCTCAGTTGCTGCCAAAGCTGGAAAAATGGTTGGGCGGTTGGCAAAGCCCGCCGGTAAAATGGCCGCTGCCGGCGAATCCCTCCCCCGCTGACGCGCGCAGCGTGTATCTTGTAGACCGGCCGAACTCGGTGCAAACAACATTGATCGTGGGTAACATTGCAATCGACCGGCGTAGTGACGACTTCATCCCGATGGTGGTCTTGAATCACCTCTTGGGCGGTGGACCCGCAAGCCGCTTGTTTTTGAATTTGCGCGAGGCCAAGGGCTATACCTATGGCGCCTATAGCAGCTTCACCGCGCTGGCATATCCGGGACCGTGGAATGCAGGCACCGATGTCCGCACAGAAGTGACTGGCGGAGCACTGGCGGAGATTTTTAATGAGGTGCGGCGGGTCCGCGAATCCCCGGTCGGAGAAGCCGAGCTGACTTCCACCAAACGCGCTGTCGTTGCTGCATTTGCGCTCGCGCTGGAGCAGCCCGCACGGCTTCTAAACCTTGCGCTCATACGCAAACTGTACAACTTGCCCGAGGATTACTGGGATCGCTACCCCGAAAAGGTCAACGCCGTCACGGCTGCGGATCTTCAGCGCGTGGCGCGGTCCTATCTCAATCCCGATAAGCTTCAGATCGTCGCGGTCGGCGACGCTCGCAAGATCAAACCCGTCCTGGAAAACTACGCAAGCGTACGCCTGTATGACAGCAGTGGGAACCCGGCCCCGTAAACGGCAGCGACATTTTCCGGATTTTTTTCTACTTCGCCATTAGGAATAGCGAGATACGCCGCGCGCCTCGGCGCTTAGTTATCGGCGAGCCCGGCGGCTGCCGACCTCGTCTCGGAAAAAAGCCCTAACTTCCTGAGCGTATATCGGCCGGCGCCATAGACCAGGCCGTCGTCGATACGGCAGCCAAGTCTCAACGCGATGTTGAGCCGTGCATACTGCATCTGCATGCCGTGTTCGATATCCACGTTGTAGCCATCTATAAGGCCGGCGGGTGTATCAAACCGAGAAGAGGAAATCTGTTTGACAACGTGAGTAACACGTCCCGTCCTTCTAAGCCTTCCATCCTTAGAGTTATACATTTTGAACTCAGCATGTCGCCGGATTGACGCTGCCGCGCCAGTATCTCGCGGCAACATGGGAAGCGGCGGTTCGTACACGATGTAGCTTTGGCTTTTAAGCAGGTCGAGACGCTCCATTACCAGCGCGCCGGCCGCATCTTTGCGCATAACCACGCTCGCATAGTCGCCAAAGATAAGCCTCCAGCCTTGTTCACGCTCCGGGTCGCTCTCGAACACCAGGGGTACCAGTTTGCCTCTATCTTCGCCTTCAATGATCTTGAATTGCTTCTCCCAGCTCGCCAGCGGCATCAACTTGGCAACCTTGATTTCGCCCACGGCCGCAGAGGGCAGCTCGGGAGGAATGAGAGCCACGCCGGCCAGCCCAATGACGAGGATCAGAACGATAAGCACAAATTCACGTCTGGAGTGCCATTCTGCGTTTCGATGACACTCGTAGTACGTTTGCCCCTGAGCATGCATAGTGCGGCTAATCTTTCCGGCGTCGGTGGGAACCCTGTAAGGCCCCGACTGTAACCGGTAACGGCCGGAATATCAAACCGATTCATGCTAAAAGCTTCGAGTGGTTGCCAACAACAGATGAAATGTGGGACACGAACCTGTGCATATGACGGTTCGGCTGCGGCGGGTCTCCTCGCAGGAGGATTTGAAAAAGGCCTTTGCTATTCGCGAGCGTGTATTCGTAAAAGAACAAGGCGTGCCGCAGACCATTGAGAAGGACCGCGACGACGCTCGGGCGATCCACTTTCTTGCGTTTGAATCCAACACAGCTGTTGGAACAGCGCGAGTTGTGATCGACCGGCGAAGCGCGAAAATCGGCCGCATGGCGGTTCTCAGGAAACACCGTGGAAAAGGGATAGGAAAGAAGCTGCTGCGGCGGGCGCTGGCCGCCGCCACAAAGAGAGGCGTGCGCCAGATTTATCTCCACGCACAAGTCCCGGTAGTCGGTTTTTATGAATCCATGGGTTTTCGCTCCTCCGGCGAGCTGTTCGCTGAGGCGGGAATACCACACCGAAAAATGTTCTGGAGCAAAAGACCGAGTCGGAAACTGAAATAATTGACTCAGCGCCCCCGGCTCTTCAGTTGCGATCGTAAGACGACGATGGTACAAGCGAGAAAACGACGAGGTGATTCTATGAAGCTCTTCTCCTACGGTCCTTGACCCTACGCCCACAGGACAAGGCTTGTCCTGGCGGAAAAAAAGATCCCTTATGAGCTGATCGAATGCGATCTACGCAATAAGCCGAAAGAATTGCTGGAACTCAACCCTTACGGCAAAGTTCCGGTGCTTGTAGACGGCGAGGCCGTCGTCTATGAGTCCGCGATCATTAACGAATATCTGGATGAGACTTATCCGGAGGTGCCGCTGATGCCCAAGGACCCGCTGGCGCGGTCACGGGTGCGCATCTGGGTAGATTACTGCAATACGCGGCTGCAACACGCCGGCGGTAGGATCGCGCACGATTACGAGGTCGAGAAATCCTCGGCGGAGCTGAAGCAGTATCTGCAGGCCCTGAATCGACATATGCGCGGACGGGATTTCATTGCGGGCGACTACTCGCTCGCCGATATTACATACATCCCTTTTTTCGTCAGGCGCGAGCGTTACAAGGCGACCATCGACGACAGTCTACCTGATCTAAAAGCATGGATGGAGCGACTCCTGTCGCGTCCGGTGGTGCGTGCAACTCCGTAATCGGTGGTATGAAAGCGGGTTTGATCAACGGTCTGGCACACGAAGAAACTTATGTGACGACCGCGGAGATGCGCGCAAAGCAGCTTACCAATCACGTTCTCTCGACCCCAGCGATGATTGGCTTGATGGAAGGAACCTGCGTTCGATTGTTGGCGCCCCATCTTGACGAAAACGAGCAAACCGTCGGCTTTCACGTCGATGTCAGGCATGTGGCGCCGACAAAGATCGGCCAGAATGTCACCGTCAGAGTGGAACTTTTGGCGATCAAGGACAGCAAACTTCGGTTTGCAGTATCGGCAGTCAACGATCAAGGCGTTAAAATCGGTCAGGGAATCCACCGGCGCGCCTTGATCGATGTTACGCGATTTGCCGCCCCACCCGACTCAAAAATCGACTGACGCTTGCCAGCCGTTCCCACCTGGGTTCCGGTTCGCTCGTCTGTCCATCTTCTGCCATCCGTCGTCGGTCATCAGTCCACTCTTCTTTTCCGTCTCCGGTCTATCTTTGCGATTGCTCGGATTGTCCTCTCTTGAGATCATTATGTCCGGCTGTAGACTCTTATGAAGAGATTCAGACTTTGAACCTCGGCGGCGAGGACTTGAACATTGAACCTGGAACTTTGAACCTAACATTCCGGGAGGTGAACATGTTTCGAGATCAAGTTGAGCACAAGGACCTTGACAAACTGGGGCCTGAATACAGGGAACTACTCGGGCGAGTCCTCACGATCCAGGCCGATTGCGAGATTGGCGGACCCCATCTCTATGTAAAAGATATTCTCCCCTCTGCGCCAAGTAAGATTGATCAGCTGCTCGTCGCGCGCACGGCTGCGGAGGAGATGGATCATTTCCGTAAAATCGCCCGGGTTGCCGGCGATGCCGGCGTGGACGTGTCGTTTGTGTTAAGTTGGCCCAACCAAAAGCGCTATCTCGAAGCCTTTCGCGGAAGTATCACGACGTGGGAAGACTTTGCCGTTTTTGGATTTCTGATCGATCGGGTCGGTCGATATCAGTTGGAGGAGTTCTTTGGCTGCACGTACAAGCCGCTGGAAAGAATTCTGCCGCAGATCATAAAAGAAGAAGTCGGGCACATCGGTTACGGGGAAAGTAAAACCACCGAGCTTGTCCAAAAAGGCGATGAATCCAAGCAGCGGGTGCAGCAAGCACTCGATTTTTGGTACGTCAAAGCGCTCGATATGTTCGGCAGGTCCGATTCGAACCGGGACCAGAGATACATTTATTGGGGCTTGAAACGACGAACGAACGCACTGGCCCGGGAAGAGTTCATTGCCGAGGTTAATCCGCTCATCACAAAGATCGGGTTAGAAGTCCCCGACCCCATGGAGGGCCGCCGTTATCTCTAGAGATCGTCGATTCAGCTTGGTCGGCGCTCGTGGGTATCATTCGGACACTGCTCCAGGCGAGCACTGCGGAAGGATCGCTCGGGCATAAACCTCTGATCATCTCAAAGGCCTATCTCGGCTGTGTGCTCCTAACAGCTATTTCTGCAACCTTGAAGCCCCCATCGGGATCGGCGTCTCAATTGTGAAACGTTACGGCGTTTTTTGTGTTAATTACGAGACAGATAAGCCGCGATTAGAACTGATCAGCAGGCGGACGGGCTGCAAGCTTCGGGGCATGCAATTTGCGTTCGGCACGTGCAGACGGCTGCCGGAGGCCGGCAGTCCTGACTCTCGTCAATCGCAACCGTGTGTCATAGCAGCCTCCAATTCCAGCACCATCTACGACCCGTCTCAGTTAGATCTTGGGCGCGCCTACATGTCGAGGCTTTATTATTACTCAGCCTGCTCTTAATCTCAGGGTGCGGAGTTGTCACTCAAGTCAGGAACGTTCCTGCGATCTTGTTGGGCGACCCGTCTTTTTTCCCGACTATTGCCGCCTATACAAACGCGCCGATCTTCGCCGGTAATAAAGTGGAGCTACTTTTTAACGGCGAAGAAATATTTCCTGCGATGATTCAAGCTATCGCCGCCGCACGGCATACGATCAATTACGCGCAGTATTTGTATGAGGATGGCCAGATTTCCTACGAGCTTGCCGAAAGCTTTGCGGAGCGTTGCCGTGCCGGCGTTGAAGTCAACCTGTTGGTCGATTCGCACGGCGCCAAAATCCCCAGGGATGTTCCTGTCTTGCTACGCGAGGCGGGCTGCAATCTTCGGTGGTTTCGCGGCGTCAACCTGTTTCACTTGTTCACCCCCTGGAAGCTCGGTCGCTTGAACTACCGCAATCACCGCCGCGTGCTTGTCATCGACGGGGAAATCGGTTTTACCGGCGGTCACGGCGTGAGCCGCGCATGGACGGGCGACGGCCGTCAGAACGACCATTGGCGTGAGACAGATGTCAGGGTCGAGGGGCCGATCGTGCATCAATTACAGGCTGCGTTCGTTGACCTGTGGCTTGAGACGACGGGAAATGTGCTTGGCGGCGACAGGTATTTCCCCCGCCTCAGCTCCAAGGGCTCGGTTTATGCCCAAGTCGTCAAGAGTTCGCCCTACGGCAATAGTTTCGAATCCTACCTCCTCTATCTCCTTTCCATCATGTCCGCGCAAAAAACAATTCATATCACTACGCCTTACTTTTTGCCGGATGAACGGATGCAAGAGGCGCTCCTGAGCGCGGTAAGGCGTGGGGTGCGGGTGATGGCCCTGACGCCGGGGACTATCGACCATCGCCTGGCCTACTGGGCGAGCCGGCGAGTTTTCGGAACTTTGCTCTCCGGCGGCGTGGAAATCTACGAATACCAGCCAGCACTGCTGCATGCGAAAACAATGGTCGTGGACGGCGTCTGGGCCGCCGTCGGGACGACGAACTTTGACAACCGCTCTTTTGCCCTCAGTGAAGAAGTTAACCTCGTTGTCTACGATGCTGTCACGGCGGGCGCATTGGAAAAAGCCTTTCAGGAAGATCTTCAATACTCGAGGCGAATCACTCTCGAGGAGTGGCAAAACCGGCCCTGGAGCGAGCGCATCATGGAGGTCATCACCCGCCCAATCGAACGGCAATTGTAGCCCGTTAATCACCCGGTGTGTTAATCCCAAGCAGCCCTGAAATCTTTATCTCGACTTAAGCTCGGCTCGGGATATCATCCATCTCCCCTGCGCTCTAACTTGCTCCAGAACAAACGTCCCTTTCGGCGAGATCTCGAACAGGTTAAGGATCGTCATGCCCTCGAGCTGATATCGCCCTTTGACGACAGCCGTATTGTCGTCACGAAACGATACATTTTCTACCGTTTTCTGTAGCGTCGTCTCCTGCAGGCGCCCGTTGCGCTCCTCCGCTACCCGCTTTCTGATGTTCGGCCTTGACTGGATCTGGTTCCCCCTGGGAAGCACCACGAGACCGTCCGGTAGAAACTGTTGCGCAAGTGTGTCGGCGTCACTCCGATTCCAGGCATTGACCACCGTCTCGATCACCCTGAGAGTTTCTCTCTCCTCCCCCTGTTTCGCTGCGGCTTGGGTATCTCCGGTCGCCACCTTTAACGCAGCGGCAACAGTGAATATCAGTACCGTCGCCGACAATTTCAGAAGCCGCGTGTGTTGCCTGAACCGCCCCTGACGCTTCCCTTCTCTCGTCAATAGCTTCATGCAGAATGCCTCCAGGCGGGGTTCCGTAAGCAAATACAACACCAACTAATAACGGCGAGCAAAACACCCTTATGTCTCAATAACAGCACAAACGCTTCCAAGAGATCGGTACGACACGGCCTTCTTCGATCACAGATGTAAACGGTTCAACAGTTCAAAGTTCAAAAAGGAATTTGAACAGTTGACCCGGTTCGCTCAACTAACACTGTTCAGAACGTTGTGGCAATTGATCGTTGAACCATTGAACGCAGTTCAGCTGAATCCACGGTTGAATAAAGAGCGATTCTTGATAGCGTTAAAATAGTTTGACGGAACCAGCGGAGGTCTCATGAGTGAACACACTTATAAACAGATCGAGCTGACAGGATCTTCCAAAACCAGCATTGAAGATGCGGTCCAAAACGCCATCACCAAGGCGTCGAACACCCTTCGCAACTTGCATTGGTTCCAAGTGGTCGAGACGCGCGGCTATATCGAGAGCGGCAAAGTCGACTACTGGCAAGTCACGATCAAGCTAGGCTTCCGATTGGAAGACTAAACTCCTGCCCCGTCGATGAAGTACCACATCGCCATTTCCGGGTCTTACGGCGGTATGAACCTTGGCGACGAGGCGATTCTCGAGGCCATGCTGAAAGAACTTCGCTCCAGCATCGAGGCCGATATCATCAT
Organism: uncultured Syntrophobacteraceae bacterium; assembly: GCA_964410485.1. Classification (GTDB taxonomy): domain Bacteria; phylum Desulfobacterota; class Binatia; order UBA9968; family UBA9968; genus CAYPHJ01. Next base: position 29,078 of record CAYPHJ010000008.1, on the reverse strand, counting down.
TTTTTCGCGCAATTCCAAGGATACGGAACGAAGACACAAAGTGCGCGCGATTCCCATCCGGGAAATGCAGAAAGATCAGATTTTCGAAGAGCTACGCAAGCTCGACCTTTTTGTTCTCGGCGGGGGCGGCATTCTCTACGACGAGTCAATTGAAGCCTACCTCCGCGACGTTAACTGGGCCAAAGAATTGGGTCTTCCTGTTATGGTCTACGCCGTTAGCGTCGGCCCGCTGAAGACGCCGGAATCGAAACAGCTCGTTGTCGAAACTCTCAACAAGGTGGATAAGATCACCGTGCGGGAAAGCGAAGCGCGGCGGATCTTGCACGACTTAGGGCTGCAGCAAGAAGTCGAGGTCACCGCTGATCCCGCTCTGTTGCTCAAGCCGCAACCCTTCACCAAGGAAATGCTCAAAAAGGAAGGGATCGACAACGATGCCCACTTGGTTGGGTTTTCCCTTCGTGAGCCCGGTCCGGCGGCGCCCGATCTCAACATTGAGCAGTACCACGCTATCTTGGCCAACGCTGCGGATTTCATGGTGGAGCGTTACGACGCTCGCATTGTGTTCGTGCCTATGGAAGGCGGAGAAAACAAGGACCCCCAGCACTCGCATGCCGTAATCTCGAAAATGGCCAATGCCCAGCGGGCCACCGTCCTCAAAGGCGACTACACCTCCGGGGAAATCGCGGGGCTGATGAAGCACATGTCCTTCGCTGTGGGCATGCGCCTCCATTTCCTGATCTTTGCAGCGATTCAGAAAGTTCCGTTTGTACCGCTACCCTACGCATCGAAAGTCTCTGGATTCTTGTCCGACCTGGAAATGCCGATGCCGCCAATCGCAGCGCTCAACGTCGGAAAACTGTGCGCCTTTCTGGACCGCTCGTGGGATACCAAGGAGCGCATTAAAAAACGCCTCGAAGAAAACTTCCCGGCATTGCAAGAACGTGCCAAGAAAACCAATCAGATCCTCTGCCAGTTGTTGCAGTCCATAAAATCAGCGTGATGTCCGGCAGCTGAGTCCGTTGTGAAAAAGTTATGCCGCCCCTGAAGCGCCCGCAGCGATTGCCAACGATCAGCCTGCCGCCGCGAGTCGCGCGCCTTGCGGCGGACACGGATGTTTTGGTTGTCGGCGGCGGGCCGGCGGGGCTCGGAGCCGCAATGGGGGCTGCACATGCGGGCGCAAAAGTGATCTTGGCGGAACGCTACGGCTTTTTAGGTGGCAATGCTACGGCTGCCCTGGTGATGCCACTCATGTCCTTTCATACGCAAAAGCCGCAGCGCGAAAAAACAGGTAGTACCACCCTCCTTCCAACCGATCATGGTGCCGGCGAGCCAGTTTTGGCCGGGGCCGTAAAACTTCTTGTGGAGCGTCTGGTTAGCGCTGGAGGAGCTATTAAGCCATCCCTGGAAACGGGATATGTCGTGCCTTTCGATCCGGAGGTGTTCAAGCTCGTGGCATTGGAACTGCTCGATGAAGCCGGCGTCCACTTTCTTCTTCATGCCTTCGCCAGCGATGTTGTTGGTGATGATGCCAAGTCCGTTGTCTTCGAGACAAAATCCGGCGCCATTGTTATCCGCGCTCGCGTGGTCGTCGACTGCACGGGTGACGGCGACGTCGCAGCGCGCGCAGGCGCAGCTTACGAGATCGGCAGAGAGGAAGATCACCTCGTACAGCCCATGACATTGATGTTCCGCGTGAGCGACTTTGATCGCAACCGCTTTGAGGCTTACGTCAAGCGGCATCCCGATCAGTGGCGCGGAGTGCACGGACTTTGGGATCTCATTCGGCGGGCCACTGCCGCCGGCAAGCTCCGGTTGCCGCGAGAGGACATGCTCTTCTTTGCCACGCCACACGAGCGCGAAGTCAGCGTCAACTGCACCCGCGTCAACAAAGTGCTCGGCGTGGATGTTTGGGACCTCTCGTACGCCGAATGGGAGAGCCGCCGCCAGATGCGCCAGATTGCCAATTTTCTACGCGAGTGTGTGCCGGGGTTCGAAAGCTCTTACGTGGTCCAGAGCGGTGTCAATGTCGGGGTGCGAGAGACGAGGAGAATCGTAGGCGATTATCAACTTACGGTTGATGACATCCTGCAGGCGCGCAAATTCTCCGACGTCATTGCGCGTAGCACATACCCGGTGGACATTCACAATCCCGAAGGCAGCGGGACTCTGCTCAAAAGAGTGCCAGCGGGTGACGCCTACGACATCCCGCTGCGTTCCCTTGTCCCTCGTGGCATCGAATGCGTTCTGGTAGCCGGCCGCTGTATTGCCGGGACTCATGAAGCTCTTTCTTCCTACCGCGTCATGCCTGTCGCAATGGCAACCGGCCAGGCCGCCGGTGTTTGTGCGGCGCTGGCGGCACGGAACAATGTTACTCCACGCTCGGTGCCGGCCGCAGAGGTTCAGCATGAGCTTATCCGTCAGGGCGCCGATCTGCGCGATATCCGATAGCGCCCCACGGCTTGCGGAAGGTATGGCTTCTGTTTTAGTCTTTTTATAGCTCTAGCAGGCTGCTGAAAAACTCTCCGTTCACCCTTCGAGAACCTCAGGGCGAACGGAGAGGAACTTGAAATGAGTAGGGATTTTCCGTTCATGCTGAGCCTGTCGAAGCATTCCGAATCTTTTTTCAGCAACCTGCTAGGCGAAAGAGGAGGGAACGCGGTGGTGATCTGGCATGTCTACAAGCGCAAAGCGGGTGGGCGATTATTATTTCTTGTGTTAGCCGCCGTTATTCTCTTCGGCTGCACCCCTGGGTTTGTCCCCGCCACAGGGGAGAAACGCTATCTCGGTTATACGTGGGAACAGGAAATTCAACTCGGCAAGCAAGCCAGCCAGGAAATTGCGCAGGTCTTTGGCGTTTATCGCGATCCCAAGCTCGAAACGTATGTGATCGAAGTTGGCAATCGAATCCTGGCCGTCAGCCACTTGCGCCGTCCAGACGCGCCGCCGGAGTTTCGCCAGGCGCCGGTGAGTTTCACCGTTCTGGACAGTCACGTCATCAACGCCATGGCCCTTCCGGGCGGGTACACTTACATCACCCGCGGTATGCTCGCCCATCTCAACAATGAAGATCAGCTTGCGGCCGTTTTAGCTCATGAGCTGGGTCACGTGACCGGGCGCCATATATCACGCCAAGCTTTCAAACAACAGCTGGGAACGGGCCTTCTGCTCGGCGGCGCTATTCTCGGCCAGCAAATCCTGGGACTTCCGGCCGAACAAATCCTGCAGCTTGGCGGCACGGCCGCTCAATTGATATTTCTGAAATACGGTCGCGAGGACGAACTGGAGGCCGATAGACTCAGCATCGAGTATAGCAGTCTCGCCGGATATGATGGCGCCGAAGCAATTGGTCTATTTCGCACCCTTGAGCGTGTGGGAGAAAAAGAAGGGCAAGGCTTGCCGAGCTTTCTTTCCACCCATCCCCATCCGGGCGACCGTATCAAGCAGATCCAGGAACTGGCGGCGCGCACTGAGCCCTTCAAGCGCATTCCGGACACGACCAAGCGTTTCATGCAGGCCATAGAAGGTCTAGTGGTCGGTGAAGATCCGCGGCAGGGTTTTGTCGAAGCAAACATGTTTTATCATCCGGAATTGCGCTTTGGCTTTCCCGTGCCACGGGGCTTCAGACTCATCAACCAGCCCGGGCAAGTCGTCATGATAGACGCTCAGAAGCGGGGCCTCTTGGGCTTCAATATAAGCGGAGAAAAGTCGTTGCAGGCCGCAGCCACAAAGTTTCTAAACCAACCCGGGTTGAGAGTGCTCGACAGGGCCGCAGTCCGGGTCAATGGACTTCCTGCCTATACGGCTGTGGCAGATGCCGTCTTGGAAGGTCGCCAGCAAGTGAGGGCGTTGGTTTACTTTATTGAGCACGGGGGCAGGGTGTATCGCTTCCTGGGCTACACAGCCCCGGCAGATTTCGCCCAGTATCGCACTGTGTTTCTACAAACCATGCAAGGGTTTCGCCGGGTTGACGATCCGCGCATTGTGAACCGCGAGCCCGTCCGCTTGATTCTGGAGCACGTCACCAAAGCCGGTCCCTTTCGGAGCTTCCTTCCGGCAAAACTGCCGCCTCAATTCACGCCTGAAGAGGTGGCGACTATGAACCAGGTGACGTTAAACCAGGAAATCCCCGCCGGCACTATCCTAAAAATCCCGCGTGCGGGCTGATACAGCGATCACAATGCGCGTTCGTGCGGTGGCTGGTGCCGAACGAGCGGACCGCACGAGCACGCATCGTATGTTTTACCAAGGCTACTGATGGATAGTGAGACCAGGTGAGATTTCCTGGCAATTACATGCGCCCAGATAGGCTTGATAACGCTCCAGTGCCGTGCGCGTTCTCGGTCCCATCACTCCATCCAGAGGCCCCGGATCGAAGCCAGCGTTCTTCAATCGTACCTGGAGCCGGCGGACGGTTTCCCTATCAGTGGCGGCGGCCCTGTGCGGGTTGGACAATCGTCCCAACGTTCGCCGAGTAGCAGAGCTTTCCGGGGGCGGCAGTGATACAGCAATGTCGCTAGTTCGAGGCGGTGTTGCACCGGAATTCGTGTAAAGCAATTCTCCACTGCTTGACGTGGAAAAGTTCCTCGCCAACAGGCACCCAGAATGAAGGCGAATGAGCGCGGAGGTTGTTTTCGGACCGACAATGCCGTCGATCAGCCCCGGATCAAAACCGGCGTCCTTCAGCCGTACTTGAATGATTCTTATCTGCTCTTGATCGGATAATTTGTCCGCGGCGATCGTCCGCAGCAAACCGAGCTCGTTGTTAGCCGGCTCGGCGCTTTCCACGAGGTCTTGCAGCGTGGCGCAGGCCGATGCCAATCTCAGCCAGGCTTGTCTCGTCTTCGGCCCCAAAATACCGTCTGCGACACCAGGATCGAAACCACTGGCCCGTAATCCCTCCTGCAAAAAACGGATCTCTTTTACGCCAGGAATTGACATTTCAGGCCTCGAGATGTCAGGTTGCTCATCCCGGACGGGCTGTACGGGCGCCGGTTCTTTGGATGGCACGGCAGATGGAATCTCAGCCACCGCGGCTTGATGATCGCCCTCTCCTTGAAGATCGCTTTCCGATTCTACGATTGCGCACGCGCCGACCGTAAGAGACAAAAAAGCCATAAATACAAAGCTTTTTGTACTCACGCGTTCCTCCCCTTTACCGGATTTAGTTGTTCCAGGCTCCAGACAAACAAATGGGGTGAAAAGTCGCGCGTTGAGCGCTCCTTTCGAGAGTGGAGGCTGGCCACATTGCTGAACCCAGCGAAATGAAGCAACAGATATGCCGCTAGTGGCCTGGGATGAACAAGCGCGTTAACGTAACTGCGCTGATTTTTGGGAGGCGCTTTCCGTGCGCGCGGGACATACCTGTACGGCGCTACCCCAACGTAACGTAATTCTTTCCATGTCGTTTGCGGTGAGATTTGAAATGCCGTAGAAAGTCCCCGTGAGCATTTCGCAGAGCGCATGCTTAAACGACTAACATCCAATTGCCTCAGGATTTTAGCGGTCGGGCTCCTCACCGCGATCTACTTCACCGCCGGCTCCTTTGGCCTCTCACTCGCATTCGTGCATCCGAGTATCTCGCCTGTGTGGCCCGCCAGTGGTATCGCCTTGGCGGCCATCTTGCTCTGGGGCTATTATCTCTGGCCCGGCGTCTTTCTCGGGGCCTTCCTGGTGAACATCGCAATTCAGGAAACTGTACCCATCGCGGTTGGCATTGCGATCGGCAATACACTGGAAGCGGTGGTTGGAGCACATCTGGTGTTTCGCTATGCCAATGGCACCCGGGCTTTTGACAAGGCATCAAATATTTTCAAATTCATTCTTTTCGGCACGGTGCTGAACACACTTCTGGCGGCCTCATTTGGAGTGGGTAGTCTCGCTCTGGGGGGGTATGCCCCCTGGAACCATGCTCCTACCATGTGGCTCACATGGTGGCTCGGTGACATGCTTGGCGCTTTGGTTGTTGCGCCATTTCTGGTGATTTGGCTAACCCAAACTGCGCCTTCACTCCAATTTGGCCGTCTTCTCGAAGGGGCCGCCCTGCTGGCAACAATCGTGTCGGTCAGCGCACTCCTGTTTCTCACAAACATTCATGATGGCCTGGAATACCTCGCAGTCCCACCGCTTTTGTGGGCCGCGTTTCGTTTTGGCCAGAGGGGTGCCGTCACTTCGATTTTTATCATGTCCGTTATTGCGGTCGTGGGTACCTTACAAAATCTAGGGCCGTTTGCGGACGCCGAAACAAACGACGCCTTGCTCCTGCTGCTGGTCTTTATGGGCACAATCACTGCAACCGCGCTGGTGCTCGCCGCCGTTGTCACCGAACACAGCCAAACAACGCAGGCGCTGCATGAAAAGTCCGGGCAGCTTCGTTTGATCACCGACACGGCTCCGATCATGCTGGCACAGTGCGCATTGGACACACGGTTTCGCTTCGTGAACCGCACCTACGCCGAGCGGTTTGGCCTCACGCCCGACGACATCGCGGGCAAAACCATCAGCGAGGTGGTCGGCAGAGCGGCTTACGAAACAATTCGCCCCTATGTGGAAAGAGCCTTGCGCGGAGAGATCGTCGACTACGAGGTCGAGATCCCTTACGAGCGTATCGGCCGGCGTTTTATGAGAGCCGGATACGTTCCGGAAAGGGACGCTCAGGGAAAAGTTACCGGCTGGGTTGCCGCCATCAGCGACATCACGGATCAGAAAAGGGCACAGCAGGCGCTGCGCGACAGCGAGCAACGCCTCCAGGCGATTATCGATAATTCCACGGCCGTTATCTATCTCAAAGACCTGCAAGGGCGTTACATCCTGATCAACTCGCGTTACGAAGGTTTATTCAACGTTAAAAATCACGAAATCATAGGCAAGACGGATTTCGATATCTTTCCGGAAAACGCGGCCCGTCGGCTGCGAGAGAATGATCTCCGAGTGACCAAAACCAACCGCCCGGTCGAATTTGAGGAGGCCGTACCGCATCGGGATGGTATGCACACTTACATCTCGATCAAGTTCCCTTTGACCGACGCCCACGGAAACATCTACGGCGTTGCTGGCATCTCGACAGATATCACGCAGCGCAAACAGATCGAACAAACGCTACGCCAGCGCACGCGGGTTCTGGAGATCGTTAACCGAGTGGGTAGCGCACTGGCGGCCGAGTTGGATATCAACCAAATTGTGCAGATCGTGACAGATGCAAGCCGCGAAGTTTGCGCGGCACAATTCGCCGCGTTGTTCTACAGTGTCAAAGATGGTCGTGGCGAAGCCTACAGGCTTTATGGCCTCTCGGGTGCGAGTCTCGATCAGTTTGAACAGCTCCCAGTGCCGGCAAACACGCCGCTTTTTGAAGCAACGTTCAGGGGAGAAGGCCCGATCCGTCTGGGCGACCTTCCAAGCGACCCGCGCTACGCCAACAACCCGCCTTTTGACGGCTTGCTTCCGGACCATCTACCCGTGCGCAGCTATCTGGCCGTTCCCGTGATTTCGCGCTCGAAAGAAGTGTTGGGCGGACTGTTTTTCGGCCACTCTGAGCCCAATGTTTTTACCGTCGAGGCGGAGGCGATCATCACCGCTATTGCCGCGCAGGCGGCAATAGCGATCGATAACGCAAATCTCTATAAAGCCGTCCAGCAGCGTGTCGAAGAATTTCGTACCTTGATCGATACGGCTCCCGTAGGGATCGCCGTCGCGCCAGATCCCGACTGCCGCACTATCTGGGGGAACCCGGAATTTGCGCGCGTTTTGGGGACCGACACAAATCAGAATATTTTTCAGAACAGCCCTGATCGCGAACTCCTGCCTTTCAAGGTTTTTCGAGGGGAACGAGAGGTGCCCGCCGAAGAGTTGCCCATGCAGCGCGCCTGCCGTGCAGCAGCCGACGTCCTGGGCGAAGAAGTCGATATTCTACGGGCGGACGGAACGGTAACTCACCACATCTGCAGCGCAAGCCCCCTACGCGATGAAAACGGTAAGGTGCGGGGCGCCATTGGAATTCTTCTCGATATCACCGCGCGCAAACGCGCCGAAGCGGCTTTAGAAGACGTGCGCCAGCAGCTTCTGCGCTCAAATGAAGAGCTTGCAAGGACGGTCCGCGAGCGCGACGCCGATCTGGAGAGGGCCAAAGCCGCTCTTTTGCGTGACGTGGAGGCGCAGAAAAAACTCGAAGAACAATTGCGCCAAGCCCAAAAGCTCGAAAGCATCGGAACCCTGGCGGGCGGCGTCGCCCACGATTTCAACAATGTTCTCAACATCATCAGGGGTTACGCCGGCCTTTTGGCGAGCAAACACTCCGGTGACCAGGAGCTGGTGCAGATACTCGATATCATCGACGAAACGATCAATCGCGGCGCTTCCGTGGTCCAACAACTTCTCGCCACTGCGAGAAAAAAGGACGCCAAGTTCGACCAAGTTGATCTGAACGATTTACTGGCCCGTACGGTGAACCTGCTCAAACAGACTTTTCCGAGAACCATCGAGATTTCTTCCCATCTCGAGCCAGGCCTTCCCCTTGTTATCGCCGATCGCAATCAAATCGACCAGGTTATTCTGAATATGTGCTTGAATGCCCGTGACGCGATGTCCGCTGGAGGGCAACTGTTGCTCAAATCCGAGACGGTGCACCGCACACAATTGCGCGGCCGTTTTCAGGACCTTAAAAATGATCTTTACGCTAGCTTTGCGATCTCCGACACCGGTGACGGAATGGATGAAACTGTGAAGGACCACATCTTCGAGCCGTTTTTCACAACTAAAAGTCCGGGTGAAGGGGCGGGACTTGGGCTTTCTGTCGTTTATGGCATCGTCGCTAACCACGGTGGCTTTATCGACGTATCGACTCAGCCTGGAAGAGGGTCGACGTTTTCCATATATTTGCCTGTTCCGGATAGAATGAAGTCAGCTGCCGAGTCAGTCGCCCGCGAGGGAGCGGAATACTCACCCGCTCGTGCCTATACGATCCTGTTTGTCGAAGACGAGTTGCGCCAGCTCGAACTGATGCGCCGATTTCTAGAAAGCGAAGGGCACAGAGTACTGGTCGCGCGCGATGGCGCGGAGGCCGTCGAGGCCTTTATGAGACACAAGACAGAGATTGCCGCGGTTGTGCTCGATCAAGGCCTGCCCAAGCTCACCGGCTGGGAAGCGTTTCAAAAGATGAAGGAAATCGATCCTAATCTGAGACCGGTCTTTGCCACAGGGTATCTCGCACCCGAGATCGAGGCCGCAATGGCGCAAGGAGAGTTGAGCGCGCTTATCCTGAAACCATACGTGATTGGCGACATGCTGGAAAAAATTATCACTGCTGCAAGCACGAAGGCCGAAGCAGCGATGGCGCCGGCCGCCACGTAAACGCGAGCGCGATAATAATCTTCCGATCACCGGAACGCTGGATGAGCGGACGGCGGCCGTTCTCGGGGTAACGCATAGAGCCCCCGCTGACGCTACGCCGGGCACCCGATAGCGTGGCCCGAGCATTGCGTGCTGCAATGACTAAAACGAAACCCTTCCCTTACGCCCGCTTTTGTGGCCCGCATATCGAACAGTCAGCCCGTCTGATTTGATAACAATCGCGCCGTCTTCGTCGGTGCGCATAATCTCCGCATCGATGTCGCGGTAACGCCGGAGCACATCGTCACGCGGTAAACCAAAGCGATTACGCGCGTCGACGGAAAAAATCGCCAGCCGCGGTTGTATCGCGGCGAGGAATTCGTTTGTGCTGGAACCCACGGCGCCATGGCGCGGGGCTTTGAGGACAGCGCTGCGCAGTTCCTGCGGCTGCAACTGAAGGAGCATCTCCCCACGTCTGTCAATATCGCTGGCAAAAAGAAACCGAATGTCACCAAATTCCAGACGGAGCACAACCACAGCATCGTTGGGGGCGCCGGGGGCGGGATGAAGCGTGCACACCCTGACGCGATCAATAATGCGACAGGGCTGTTGGTTATCGAGCACAATCCGGCGAATCGGTGTCTCATCGAGCGCTTTCTCCAACTCTTCGAAGCGCGTCGACTTCGCTTTCCCGGGACCGGACCAGAATTCCGAGGGTAGAAAATTCCTCACGATACTCGCCATGCCGCCATAATGATCGACGCGCGCATGAGTGACGGCGACATAGTCGACCTTGAGAATCTTACGCGAACGCAGAAATGGGCCGACAATCCCCTCCCCCGTATCGAATTCACCGGTTAGGGTGCCTCCGGCATCGATAAGCAACACCTTTGATCCGGGCAACTCCACGACGGCGGCGTCGCCGTGCCCCACGTCCAAATGCGTCACCCGTAGCTCGCTCCGAGCCCATCGCTCTTTCCACCAGTAGATCATGTCGGCGCTCAGCAGCGAAAGCCAGAGCACCGTTGCCGGCAGCGCCCACCGATAGTGATACTTGCGCCAAAAAAGAATCGATAGCAGCAGCAAATAGAGGATGATCACCTCGAATACGTTGGGTGACGGTACGCTGATCCGCGCAAGCGGCAAGTGCGCAAAGATCGTTACCGTTTGCAGGGTGAGCGACAACAGCCGTTCGCTGAGCCCGTTCAAAGCGAGCGCCAACGAAGGATAAATCAAGGCTAAAAACCCCGTGAGCAGGCCCAGGGGAACAACTGCAAACCCCACCAGTGGGACGACCGCCGGATTTGCCAGAAAACCGGCGAGCGAAACATGTCCGAAATAGTGCGCGATCAACGGCGCCGTCCCCACAGTAGCGAAAACAGGGACGGCCAGATGCAGCGCGGCTTGCTTGACCTTTTGCTTGATCCAGCTTCGTTCTTGGGGCAATTCTCCGGCAGGTTTCATGCGCGCTCGGGCAAGGAGCTGCGGCATGACCCAGGCAATTGCCAGCACGGCAACAAAAGATAGTTGAAATGAAACATCCGCGATAGCTCCAGGCCAGATAAGGGCGATCAGTAGGGCAGCCAAGCTTAGACTTGGCAATATCTCATCCTCGCGATCCAGCAGCACTGCCAGCTCATACACGCCCAGCATAATTGCGGCACGAACGGTCGGAACTTTAGCGCCCGCCAGAGCCGTATAGAACAGCACGGCGACAAACGACAGCAGGGTCGCGACCTTCAGAAGATTCAATCGCAACGCAAGATAGCGGTTGAACGAAAGCGCCACGCGGCACAAAGCAAAGACCACGAGGCCAAGCATGCCGACATGCAAGCCTGAGATTGCCAGGACATGGCTCAGCCCAGAGGCCATGAACTCTTTCCTGATGGTTTTCGAGATATGACCTGTGTCACCGAGGACGAGCGCCTTCATGAGCGCGCCGTTGTCAGTTGAGAAGTTGCTATCGATGTGCCGGCGAATCTTGCGTCTCAGCGACTCGATGGCGCCCCGATAATAGCCCGGGCTACGCGCCAGCAGCTCGACTTCTCCGTCACTGTCCATAAACCCAGTGACGTAGATTTGCCGCTGAGCCAGATATGCGGCATATCTGAAACTGCCCGGATTTCCGTTATCTCGCGGGATAACCGGCCGGATCCAGAACCGCACCCGATCGCCGTAGCGCCATTCGCGGCCAACATGACGTATGCCGATGAGCATGTTGCCGGTGATTTCCTCCGCGCCCGAGGGGTGCCAGATCCGCTCCGCTTTGACGACCCAGCGGCTGCGGTCAGGCAGTGACTCGGGTTCGTATCGTAATGAGCCTTCGAGGTAAAAACGGGAATTTTCTTGCGCGACAGTACGCAAATGATGGGGTGAAAACTGGGGATCGAGAAGCTCGCGATGGCGCACGTAGCCAAGCGCAAAACCCACAACCGCCAGCAACAACATTGCCGCCCATTGCCGCTGCCGGCGTGAAATTAGAAGGAATGCCGGCACAGCCAGCACTCCAGCCAGCGGCTTGGGCAAGGTCAACGCCAAAGCAGCCGCAGCCTGGCCCGATAGCAGCGCGAGAGTCGCGACGAAAAGCCAGGCCGAAGGATGAAGTGTGGGCGAGCGCGCGAAGCCGGATATCTTCGAGGTATCCAATGGCATCGCTGATGCCTCCAGCGCGGGTACTGGTTGAGTTACTGCGACGGTTCCCGCAGCACCGCGAGAACGTCACGCGCGGTTTTTTCGTTGATCGACGGAACCTCCAGAAGCTGCTCAATGGTTGCCTCCTGGATGCGCTTGATGCTGCCAAAACGGCGGAGCAGCGCGCGCTTGCGAACACCGCCGATGCCCGGAATGCCATCCAGAGCCGAATAGAGCGTGTGCTTGGCACGGAGATTTTTGTGGTAGGTGATCGCGAAACGATGCGCCTCGTCGCGCACGCGCTGGAGCAAAAACAAGGCATTGGAATTGCGCTTCAAGATCACCGGATTCGTTTGCCGCGGCAGAAAAACGCGTTCTTCCAGGCGATGAATCTCGGCGCTGCGCATCGCCGCTTGGACGCGCATTTTTGCCAGCGCTACCGCTTCGACGTCTCTGAGGCCGATCTCCGCCATAGCGGCAAGCGCCATCGCGAGCTGTCCTTTGCCGCCATCGACCACCACCAGATCGGGCGAATCGTTTTCCTCCTTTGCGCGCGCAAAGCGCCGCTTCAGCACCTCCAGCATCATGCCGAAGTCATCTCCCCCCGATGAGGAATCGATGCTGCGGATACGATAGTGCCGATAGCGTGTTTTGTCGGGTTCTCCGTTGAAAAATGTCACCATGGAGCCCACCGCATGAGCGCCATGAATCGTTGAAATATCGAAACATTCGATCCGCTGGGGATAGTGCTTGAGGCGGAGCTCTTGCTGCAGTTCCTTGAGCATCTTCTCGCGCGCCCTTTCTTGATCGTGACGCTCGGCAAAGCTCTGCCGCGAGTTTTCCGCTGCCATTTCCACCAACTGTCGCTTATCGCCTCTCTGGGGGGTGAGTATTGCGACACGTTTGCCCTTCCTTTCTTTCAGATACTCTTCGCGCGCATCCACATCTTCCAAGGCGACGGGCAGAAGAATCTCGTCCGGAATGAATCTCTGCCCCTGATAAAACTGGGTCAGCAGAGCGGCGATGACTTCTTCATCCGGAAACTCCAGATCCTCCAACGAATAAGATTGGTTGCCTGTCAATTTGCCCTGCCGGACAAACAGCACTTGGACCTCTATGAATCCGCCTTCACGATAAAGACCAAAGACGTCCTGATCGCCTCCCCAGTGCGATACCATGCGTTGTTTTTCCAACGTCTTCTCAACCGCTTCGATCTGGTCGCGTATTTTTGCGGCAGACTCGAACTCCAGCGCGTCCGCTTCTTCCCGCATCTTCTCTTTCAACTCATCGATCAATTCCTGCTGTTTGCCCTCTATGAAAAGAATGGCTTGATGGACCTGCGCGCGATACTCCTCTGGGCTTACGGGCAGCACGCACGGGGCCCAGCAACGCTTGATCTGGTACTGCAAGCAGGGCCGGCTGCGGTTCTGAAAATTGTAATCGGTACAGTTGCGCAGGAGGAAATGTTTCTCGATAATATCCACCGTCTCTCTGGCGGCCACCGCCGATGAGAAAGGGCCGAAGTACCGGCTGCCGTCTTTGACGATCTTTCGCGTCGCAAAGATACGCGGCCACATATGACCTGTTGTTACTTTGATGCTCAGGTAGCTCTTGTCATCCTTTAGACGAATGTTGTAGCGCGGTTTGTACTGCTTAATTAGATTATTTTCCAAAATCAGCGCTTCTTTGGCGTTCGCGGTGACGATCGTCTCGATGCTTTCTACCCGGCGAACGAGGAACTCGATTTGGGACCGCTCATCGGCGTGATTGAAGTAGGCACGCACCCGCGCGCGCAAGTCATTTGCCTTGCCCACGTAAATGACCTTTCCAGCTTTGTCCCGCATGAGGTAGACGCCGGGACGAGATGAAAGGTTCGCCAATTTTTCCGTTACCGAATCCATGGCTCAGTCGTTCCGAGTCTCAGGTCTAACGGTACCCGGGAGCCGAGACTTGAGAGACCGACGCGCTTCCGAAAGGGCTCATCGTTGATGCAATGGTTCATTGTGAACAATCCGGTTAAGACTCCACTGTCGCGAGCGCTCTCGTACATCTTTGCACTCTGGTGCACATTTTTTGCTGTTACATCCTCTCAGATTACCCCTTTTTAAAAAGGAATTCAGAGACATAGCGAAGCAGCTCTTGGCATGTCTTTTGGTAACTTTGTCTCACTAGCGCCACTCGTGCCCATTTTAACCGATGGAGTAAGGAAAGGATTACTATCGTGATGGAAACACGCATGTTCGACATAGAACACTTGCTTCAATTGGGAGTTTTTAATCAACTTATCCCGATCTGGCAGGTCTTTTTCTTCATCGCCAGCCTGCTCCCGTTCCTTTTGTGGCATCGGGTCAAGATCTGCCTTTTGGTCACTTACCTCTTCACGTATTACCTTGGATTTCTCGTCCAGTGGGGTGATTATATTGCGAATACTGGATCGATGCAGCCGTTCGTCCTCTACTCGCTCAGTGGCTTGGCAATCGCCGTTTTTTTTGTCGCAACGATTTTTACCGAAGACAAGGATACGACCAAGATGCGCTGGGTACGCTTGCGGGCTCATCCCGACGAAGACCCGTTGGTTCGGATGCGAGCAACAGACCCTGTTGAATCCGCCCTCGATATTACAAAGGTTTCACAAGCGGACGGGCGCTGAACGATCAGTACTTGCAGGGCGATGCGCTCGACTCTTTCAAGTTTCAGGTGTGAAGTCTCCCTTTGCCCAACGCGAGACCCCGGAACTCCAGACCCGGGATAACGCGATACCATAGCGCATTGTGTCAACGATCCGGGCTAAGCGTCCGGACTGCCTAAGTCGGATACCCCACGGACCTCCAATTCACGCCTCTCCAGTTCGCGAATACGATCACGCAGGGTTGCCGCCTTTTCAAAGTCCAGCTTTGCAGCCGCTTCCTTCATCTCGTTTTGGAGTTGGCGAATGGTGCGAGGCAGATCCGTCGCCGGGTACTCCGCACTTTTCTCAGCCGCCAGCGGCACATCGAAATAATCCGCTTCATAAATTTTGACCAGAGGAGAACCCAAGGCCTTGACGATGGATTGCGGTGTAATGCCATGCTCTTCGTTAAATCTCGCCTGCAAGGCGCGGCGGCGATTGGTTTCGTCAATGGCGCGCTTCATCGAATCGGTAATGGAATCGGCATAGAGGATGACCTTGCCGCGGATGTGACGCGCTGCCCGGCCGATGGTCTGGATCAAGGAGCGATCGGAGCGCAGGAAGCCTTCTTTATCCGCATCGAGAACCGCCACCAACGAAACCTCCGGCAGATCCAGCCCCTCGCGCAGAAGATTGATGCCCACCAGCACATCAAAAACACCGGTACGAAGTTGGCGGATGATCTCCACCCGCTCGATCGTTTGAATATCGGAGTGGAGATAACGCACTTGCACGTTGAGATCCTGATAATAGTCGGTCAGGTCCTCCGCCATTCGCTTGGTCAGCGTGGTGACGAGAACGCGCTCTTTGGACTCGACCCTCTGTCGGATCTCTTCGAGCAGATCGTCCACCTGGCTGCGGGCGGGTCGCACGCTCACCTCTGGATCCATGAGACCGGTGGGACGGATCACTTGCTCTACTACGTTGCCATGACTTCTCTCCAGTTCGTATCGGGCGGGGGTAGCCGATACATAGATCGCCTGGTTCAAACAGTGCTCAAACTCCTCGAAATTGAGGGGTCGATTGTCCAGCGCAGAAGGCAAACGGAATCCGTACTCGACGAGCGTTTCCTTGCGCGAGCGGTCGCCTCGATACATGCCGCCGATCTGCGGCACCGTCACGTGACTTTCATCGATCAAGAGCAAGAAATCGGGGGGGAAGTAGCTGAGCAGTGTGGGAGGCGGCTCGCCCGGCCGGCGCCCGGTCAAATGACGCGAATAGTTTTCGATGCCCGGGCAAAATCCCATTTCCTCCAGTAGCTCGAGATCGTACAGGGTTCGTTGTTCAAGGCGCTGCGCTTCCAATAGCTTGCGCTGCGCGCGCAGCTCCTGCAGGCGTTCCCGCAGCTCCGCGCGAATCCCGAGAATGGCCTGCTTCATCCGATTATCGCCGGTCACGTAATGACTCGCGGGATAGACTGCGGCTTTGTCGACGCGCCGCTGAATTTTTCCGCGCAGAGGGTCGATTTCATGAATAGCCTCAATCACATCATCAAAGAACTCGACGCGCAGAGCCGAACTATCTTCATAGGCGGGAAAGATCTCAACACTATCGCCCCGCACGCGAAACGTGCCCCGATGGAAATCGTAGTCGCTGCGCTGGTATTGGATATCCACCAGCTTGCGCAGCATTTGATCGCGTGCCATCATGCTCCCCTCTTCCAGATAAACCATCATTTCGAAGTAGGCTTCGGGCGAGCCCAAGCCGTAAATACACGATACGCTGGCCACGATCAAAGTATCGGACCGTTCGAGCAGGGCCTTGGTCGCTGAGTGGCGCAGTTTGTCGATCTCATCGTTGATCGAGGCATCCTTCTCAATGTAGGTGTCCGTGGATGGGACATAGGCTTCGGGCTGATAATAATCGTAATAGCTCACAAAATAACGGACTGCGTTTTCCGGAAACAAGTCGCGGAACTCGTTGTAGAGCTGGGCTGCCAGTGTTTTGTTGGGCGCAATGACGAGAGTAGGCTTGTTCGCGCGCGCGATGACGTTCGCCATCGTGAAGGTTTTACCCGAGCCGGTGACTCCCAGGAGCGCCTGGTGCTTTTCATTGCGTTCCAAAGCCGCCGCGAGCTTCTCAATGGCCTGGGGCTGGTCCCCTTGTGGGGTAAAATTAGCAACCAATCGAAACTGGCCTTGGCTTCGTTCGCGAATCATAGGGTGAAAAAGATACCAGCTACCTTGATGACCTGCTACTGCTTGCGCTTGGCATTTTTACCTGGTCTTGAAAATCAGTTTCGAACCGGCTATCGCTGAATGTCGCCACAAGGGCCGATTGCGACTCGAGCATTGCCCGCCGGTTGGGTCACGATCGGGATCATCGTTCTGATTTGCTTGGGCCTGGCATTTGCCGTTTAATCTACCTGTGGCGTGCCGCCCCAAGTGAGGCGGGATACTAAGGGTTTATGTCTGTTTGTCTTGCGTCGCGATGAAACGTTCCGGGCGGACGGTCACGAATCGGCCCGGCCGGCTCAGCATGATCTTGGCAGTTGACGGTGAGATTGGCTTACCGAACAGGCAATACCCCAGGCCCCCGTCGCCCTGCCCATTGGCCCAGGCCGCGAATTCAACGGGGCTAGGGTAGTGACCGAGGTCGGCGGCACAGCGGCGCACAATAAAACCGAGCATCATACGCGGCGCCGTTTTTCTCGATCCGTCCGTCATTTAAATGTTTATAAAAGAATGTTCCGCTCCTTGCAAGAAAAAGTACCGAAGGGTCCTGAGAGAGTTGCGCGAGCCGTGAGAAGTTCCGTACGCATATGACAGAAGCAGGTTGGCTTAAGTACCTCAAGTTTCGCTGCACCGGTTGTGGTAATTGCTGTCGCAACACTGTGGTCTGTTTGACCGATGCCGACGTGAAGCGCATCATCCAAGGCACCGGCAAATCGCCGTTGGAATTTGTGCGCTTTTATTCCCACGATCAAATTTTCATGTCCCAAAAGGACCCTTCGTGGATCAAACTCGCTCGCGGGAGACGAGTTATGGCCCTACGTAGCTCCGGTGATCACTGCACCTTTCTCGATGACAAGACCAATCGTTGCACGATTTACGAGCATCGACCCGTCACCTGCAGAGATCACCCTTTTAACGTGACCTTCTCGAATACAGGGGCTATTGAAAAGATCACTTTGAGCCGGATTGTGCCTTGTCCCCACGATTGGGACGGGCAGATCAGCCGGAGAGGTCTGCGCGCATCGCAAGCGTTGAACGAACGGCAGGAAGAAAGCTATGTACAAAAGGTCCGCGAATGGAACCAAAGAACAACTGGTCCGCGCACAGGACTGGCTTTCCTACGCTTTCTCGGCTTTGACGTCTAGCAGGCTGCTGACAAAAGATTCGGAATGCTTCGACAGGCTGCTATGTGGATGTCAAACATGAACGGAAAATCCCTACTCATTTCAAGTTTCTCTCCGTTCGCCCTGAAGTTCTCGAAGGGTGACGGAGAGTTTTTCAACAGCCTGCTAGGCTCGCCGCAGACGAAATCGTGCTCGTGGGTCGATTTAGAGGACGAGCGCGAGCACGTGACATGAGCACGGTTTTATCTCGACACGGCTACTCGTCCAGCTGGGTCGCTTTCATGTGTCGATCGATGGTCGTGTATCCCCTCCATTGATCGACAAGCCAGTAACGAATACCAAATTCAAATCGCAGCTCTTTCATTTCCTTGTCATAGGGATTGAAGTGCTGATGGTGCATCATGCCTGGCGGCACATGCACGGCATCGCCCTGATTCCAATCATACCGCTTACCGCCAATTTCGGAGTAACCGTCTCCTTCTAAAGCGTACAGATAAGCTTCAGGATGCGCATGGCTGTGACTCTTTGATTTTGGCAGATCAACGAAAATTGAACTGATCGCCACGGCTGTTGCTTTGAACCCATTTTGCTTGCCACTGCGCCCCATAAGAAAATAGGTTGCCCCGTGCTTGGTTTCACCCGATTTTTCGAATTGGCGCTGGTGCATGGAAATACGCCGCCCGTCAACCGGCCAATACTGCGACTCCTCGCGCGGAAACTGCTCCAGGCCCTTGTTTTCCCCGGCGTCTTCGATCTGTTCTATCTTCCCCATGTACACTTGCGCCTCCAAATGCCAGGCCAGGCCGGACAAATAGCCGACCGGGATGGTTCCCGTGTTAAAGAGCTGATGCGGTGAACGATAAGGGACGTGAAAAATGGTGCCCGGGGAAAAATCGTATCGTTTATCGTCGAGAATCATGAATCCCTGGCCGCTCTCGATGTAGATGGCTTCTTCACCATGCGAATGCTTTCCCGTGTGCCAACCGACGGGAATTTCCGCTCGCATCAGCAGGCTTCCGCCGGTGGGGAAACCCGTTTCCGGCGCAATCATCAGAGCGGCCTTATAGTCCTGCCGGGTGCGCACCCATTTGAGATCCGCGGATCGTGCCACTCGCGGTGATTCATCAACCTTCTTCTCAATCTTCTGGGACTGCTCCAGCCATGTACTATAGAAGTCGCTCATCGTTCCTCCTCTTACCATTCTTTAAAAGTCAACCTCTAGTACGTAACTAAGGCGCCATACTTTGTCAAACCAACCTACGACACTGATGCGACAGGCTGGGTATCTCTGGTACTCGTGCGTGGGGGGAGGACGGTGGAAAACGATTGGAACGATTGGAACGGCTGGAACGATTGGAACGGCTGGAACGATTGGAACTATTATTTTAATCCCTTCGCCTGGAGAAATTCCCTGACTACGTCCCGCAGGTGGCGCCGTTCGCCGTCGACTTGATAATTGAGCCGTCTCATTTCTTCCACCGAGAGAAGTCCACCGAGTTCCTGCATGACGCGTCGCAGCTCCGGGTACTTCGAAACAATTTGCTGGCGCACGACCGGAACCGCGTCATAAGGCGGAAAATAGCCGCGATCATCTTCAAGCTGCACGAGATTGTAGCGGGCAATCAAACCGTCCGTCGAGTTGCCGGCGATCAGGTCCACCTGCCGCTCGGCCAGAGCCCTGTAACTTAGGGACAGATCCATTTCGCGGATTTCTTGAAAATCAAAGCCATAGACGCGCGCCAAACCCCGGTACCCGTCGGCGCGAGACATGAAATCCTGGCCGAATCCGGCACGCCAGCGTGCCGAAACTTTCGCCGCATCGCTGATCGTTTTGAGGCGTAGCCGTCTTGCATCTTCTTCGCGCACCAAGATCGCAAAGGTATTTTCAAAGCCCAGCGGCTCTGTCCACAGAGCGTTGAATCTGCGAGCGTATTCGTCCTTGACAGTTCGATAGACCTGTTGCGGATCCTCCAGTGGAGGATGTTTCAGGATTGCCAGCAGCGCCGTTCCCGTGTATTCGACATAAAGATCGATCTCGCCGGCAATCAACGCTTCATGGGCGAGAGTCCCGCCGAGATCAAAACGTCTTTCCACTTTGAGTCCCGTCTTCGCCTCAATGGACTGGGCTACCAGTTCCCCCAAAATGAGCTGCTCGGTAAAGTCTTTAGAGCCGATCGCGACGCGGTCCCCTCCGGCCTCCGGATAAAGCAACAGGACAGCCGCGAGCGCAGCCGTCGCGGCCGCCGTCGAGCCCCAGATGGCTGTTCTTGTTCTGCTGCGTGCGCGCCGCGTTCTCTGAAGCACTCTCTCCACGTAGCCCAACACCTGGTCCGCCGCCAGGGCAATCAACGCTGCGGGCGCGGCTCCCGCCAGAATGAGCACATTGTCGTTCATTCTGAGACCGCGGAAGATATATCGGCCCAACCCGCCCGCATCGATGGCGGCTGCGATGGTCGCTGTGCCCACGCAAATCACCGCGGCGACGCGCACGCCGGCAATGATTACGCCAAGGGCCAGGGGCAGCTCCACTTGGAATAACAGCTGCCGATCTGTCATCCCCATGCCGCGCCCGGCCTCCCGAATCGCCGGATCCACCGCGGTAATGCCGACAAAAGTATTTCGGACAATCGGCAGAAGCGAGTAGAGGACGAGAGCCACAATGGCGGTGCGCGCGCCGATGCCACCGACGATCCGAAAATCCAACAGATACAAGTTAAGCGGAATAAGGAATCCGAACAGGGCGAGGCTGGGCACGGTTTGCATTACGTTGGCGAAACCGAGGACCGGTTTGCTCAGCCCGGGCCTGCGCGTCAACAAAATTCCTAACGGCACACCGATAACAACAGCAATGCCGGTCGAGACAAACACCAGAAACAGGTGCTCCAACGTCAACGCCAGCACCTCCTGCCGATTATGCAATAAGAACTCGAACAGGATCATGCCATTCTCCCGGAGTGTCCTTCATAGAAACAATCCGCGAACGCGCGGGCTTCGGGATCGGAGGACTCCAAGAGTTCCGTAGGGGCGCCGATCATAACCAGGCGGCCCTCTTTCAACAGACCGACACGGGTTGCCAGCACGAAAGCCTCGTGCACGTCGTGGGTCACAAAAACCATCGTCTTCTTCAGATGGTTTTGCAGTCGGCAAAATTCTTTATGCAGATCGCGGCGCGTAATGGGATCGAGCGCGCCGAATGGCTCGTCGAGCAAGATAATGGGAGGGTCCGCGGCCAAGGCGCGCGCGACTCCGGCGCGCTGCCGCTCACCGCCGGACAGCTCGCTCGAAAAGCGCGAAGAGAAACGATCCGGATTCAGGCCCACCAGGTCGAGCAACTCTCGGGTCCGAGCTTTGATTCGCTGGTCATCCCAACCTTCGAGACGCGGCACCACACCGATGTTGTCTTCCAGATTCCAGTGAGGAAACAAACCAACTTCTTGAATCACGTACCCGATCCGGCGGCGCAACCGAAAGGGATTCCACTCCAAAGTCGGCTTCCCTCCGACTCTGACTTCGCCGTTTGTCGGATCGAGCAGCCGGTTGATGAGTTTCAACATTGTAGTTTTGCCGGAGCCGCTGCGCCCGAGCAAAACTAGCGTTTCGCCACGTATCACTTCCAGATTCACATCACTGAGCAGGATCTTGCCACCCGGCAGCTGATAGCCAACCCGGCGAAACTCGATCTCGTTTTCCACTGCAGCCCGCTCGTCTTGTCCCTGGGTGGACATACCGTCTATTTTTCCTCTATAGTCGAGCAGAGCGCATGGCACTTGACAACTCAACAACTCTCTTTGCTCCCGCCAAGCGCGCGCTGTGGCGATTGACCGAGTCGGCTGTTTGGTCCCTTGCCACCGGCGAAGGCGCGGAACACCCACAACGGTCTATCCTCAGAACGCTTTTCGATCAACCGCGATGGTTGGAAGCTTATCACCTCTATGACGATCGCGGATCGGAACTGTTTGAACGGATCTGCGATCTGCCCGAGTACTATTTAACACGGACAGAAAATGCCATTCTGATGCGCGACGCCGCACGCATCATCGAAGCAGCCCCCGTCGAATGCATCGTGGAGTTGGGCGCCGGCTCAGCCAAGAAAACCCAGCACTTGCTCCACGCGCAGATCAAAATACGACGACGCGGAATCTTTGCTCCCATTGACGTGAGTTTGCCGGGGCTCAGAGCGTCGCGGGACGACATCCGCACTCATCTGCCGGAAACCGAATTTTACGGCTTGCATGCTCGTTACGAAGAGGGCTTTTCCAGTATCGACAAGAACCTGCCCACGCTCTTTGTTTTTCTCGGCAGCAGCATCGGCAACTTGCGGCCCGACTCTTTTGTACGTTTCTTTGACGTTCTGTCGCACGCCATGGGGCGACACGATTTTCTTCTTCTCGGCATCGATCGCGTGAAGCCAGTTGAGCTTTTAGCGCGGGCCTATGCAGACTCTCAGGGAGTGACCGCCGAGTTCATTCTGAACGTTTTCGAGGCCATCAATCGGACGGTCGGCAGCAATTTCGATCGCGCCAAGATGCGCTATCATTCCCACTACAACTCCGCGTGGCAACAGATCGAAATGTACGCGGTATCAACGGCGTCACAACGCATTCGTTTTCCCGGGTTCGAGGCTTCTTTCGCTTGGGAAAAAGACGATACCATACTGGTGGAAGTCAGCCGCAAATTCGACCCGAAGCGACTCCAGCAACAGCTGAAGTTTTTTGATTTGGAGCCGGTGGCCCATTTTACCGACCCCGACCACTGGTTCTCGCTGTTGCTGTTCAAAAAAGCAGCCTGAGCGCGCCTCAGCGCGCGCAGCGAAATCCAATATGGTGATGGCCCGAGCGAAAATTCCGCGAGACGTGACGCCCCCGGTGTGTTGTCGTTAACTCCTCTCCCGGAGAATCGTGACCGCCCCCTCTCGTGCCGCGCACTTGCGGCCGTATCAAATCCTCTCTTCCATCGCTCGCATCGTAAGGATAGGGCAAGTAGGCGCTGCTCACCCACTCCCAGGTGTTTCCCGCCATGTCCAACAGGCCATAGGGGCTCGCCCCTTTGGGAAAGCTGCCCACCATAGCCGTCTGGTTATAAGGCACGCCAAACTGCGCACGAGAGCGATCCGGCGGGTTATTTCCCCACGGATACTTGCGCCCATCTGTGCCGCGCGCTGCCTTTTCCCACTCGGCCTCGGTCGGAAGTCGCCTCCCCGCCCAACGGCAATACGCCAATGCTCCGGACCAGGAGGCTTCCACGACCGGATGATTTTCATAGCCGCGGTCAGCCGCGAGCTGGCCTTGTTGCCGACGGATACGCGCATCGCTGTCGTCGAGGTCATACCAGCGCGCATCGCCGGGCCCTTTAACACCCGCGCTGTTAAGGAATCTCGCAAATTGCGCATTGGTCACGGGCGTGCGCTCGATGAAGTACTCCTCGAGAAATACCCTGTGCTGCGGCCGTTCGTCGGCGGGTCCGTCGTGGCTTCCCATGAGAAACGCACCGGCTTCGATGCGAACGAGCTCCGTCAAATCCGTGGCAACTGTTGCGCCAAAGGCTATGGCAGCGCCGAGCCATGCCGTCAACGCAAACGGAAAACCCAAAACAATGAACATCATTGCTCAATTACCGCTCAAAGATTACGTAAGAACGAAGTCCTGTGCAAGACAAACTTGTGCGCGACGGCCGCGTTGTGCGACATTCGAGATCGATGAGTCGCTCGAGAAGCTTTGTAAGACGCGGCATCGTTGAAGGGTTCTTCGGACCCGCGTGGAGCATGGGCCATCGCCGGTCGTTGTTTGGTTTCGGTGCATCACGCGGAATGAACACTTATCTCTACGCGCCCAAAGACGATCCTTATCATCGCGCGCGCTGGGCTGAGCCGTATCCTGGCAGACAATGGCGGGCGCTTAGCAAATTGATCACAGCGGCGCAACGAGAAAGGATTGATTTCGTTTACGGCTTTCACCCGGGACAAAAACTGTGCTTCTCCGCCGAGCGGCCGATTCGTATGCTTCTGGCAAAGGCGGAGCGTTTTTATGACGCCGGTGTGCGAACGTTTGCCGTTCTATTCGACGATATCCCATCCCGCCTCGAACACGAAATCGACCGCAAAAGGTTCCGTCGAAGCCTTGCCCTCGCGCAGGGTACCTGGATGGCAGAAATACAGGCGGCGCAGCCGAGCCTGTGGACCGAAGTCGAATGGTGGCTCTGCCCCTCTTATTACACCCCCGATCCCTTGCTGGCGCGTGTTTTCGGCGCCTTTGAAGCGCGCTTTCTCGAGATTCTGGCCGGCTCCTTGCCCTTGAACGTGGCGTGTTTTTGGACCGGACCTAAAGTAGTGCCCCGCAAGATCACGCTGCCACACGTCCGGCAAGTCGCCAACCGCGTGCAGCGTAAAATCCTTTTGTGGGACAACTATCCGGTCAATGATCTTTCGATGAGCAGCGAGCTTCATATCGCGCCGTTACAGGGGCGCGATCCACGCTTACCGGAAGTTGCGTACGGTTATCTCAACAATCCACTCCTCCAGGAGGAACTGAGCTTTATTGCGCTGGCAACCTGTTTTGATTATGCGGCAGATCCAAAGGAATATGATCCGGAATCGAGCTGGCAGCGCATTATCGAGGCGCGCTTTGGCATCGCTGCACTGCCTTACTGGCAGACGATTCGGCAATTTTGCATGCAGAACAGCAAACCCAAAAAAACAAAAAAGCCGTTGCGAATGAGCTCCCGTGAGCGTGCGCGGTTGGCCGCCGCAGTTGACTACCTGCACCGGCATCGCGGGGAAAAATGGGGCCGCGAGATTCATCCATGGCTGTTGGCAATGACAGCGGAGCTGCGCAAGGGTCACCGTTGAAAGTTTAACGTTCAATGTCTCCGCCTCTCCCCACCTTGAACTTTGAACCTTTGAACTTTTGAACCGCGCGCGCTGCGAAGGTTGATTCAACTCAGGTATCGCGCTATTTGCTGTAGAGACGTTTGGATGTCATGAGCATTGCACAGCAAACGAAACGGGTTCCTGGCGCGTTTCTAGCGCAGATCGGTCCGAGCGAGCTGGTTCGGACCATGCGCCGATTTCGGGAGCGCACGCTCGGGCTTGTCAACGACTTGAACGACGAGCAGATGATCGGGCCGCGGCTTGCCATCGTGAACCCACCGCTTTGGGAAATCGGCCATGTCGCTTGGTTCCAGGAATTTTGGATTTTGCGGCACCTGAGGAGGCAAGAATCGTTACTTGAGAACAGTGATCGGCTCTACAACTCCACGGATGTGGCCCACGACACCCGCTGGGATCTCCTTTTACCGGATCGTGACAAGACGCTTGCCTACATGGAAGAGATCCTCGAACGCTGCGTTGAATACATTGACGGGAAGCGCGAGCTCGCGCCTGGGGAATACTATTTTTATCTGCTCGCGACCTTTCACGAAGGAATGCACGCGGAGGCTCTGGCTTACACGCGGCAGACATTGGGCTACCCCGCTCCATCACCCGTACCATCTCCCACAGGGAGAGGGAAGCATAAGGGATTATTTTCTGGCACAGCAGCGCAGGAAATCGCAAGGCCTTGGCGTGGCGATGTTGAAATTCCCGGCGGTAGGTTCATGATTGGGGCGACCGCCGATTTTCCATTCGTCTTTGACAATGAAAAGTGGGCGCATGTCGTGGAGCTCGAACCTTTCTGCATCGCGCGCGCGCCGATCAGCAACGATGAGTTTCTCGCTTTCGTGGAAGACGGCGGTTATCGCAAACCCGATTTCTGGAGCGAAGAGGGATGGCAATGGCTGAAAAACGGCGGCGCGCCGGATCTCGAGCACTCGTTCGCCAATTTTTTTAAGCAAAGCCGTAGCGCGAGCACCAAATCTTCACAGCCGACTGAGAGCATAGAGCACCCGATCTACTGGCAGCGTCAAGCGAATGGCCGCTGGCTCCGGCGAGTATTTAACCGCTACGTCCCTCTTGAAGCGAACCTGCCTGTCGTCCATGTGAGCTGGTATGAAGCCCAAGCTTACTGCAACTGGGCGGGGCGGCGACTCCCGACCGAAGCGGAATGGGAAGTCGCCGCCTCCGCTGAAGCTAGTGACGGACGCGACGGCTGTAGCGAATCACGCCGCTATTTTCCGTGGGGTGAGGGTCAACCGATGCCGGAGCATGCGAATCTGGATTGGATTGCAGGCGGCATCGTTCCAGTGAACGCCCACCCGGCGGGTGATAGTCCGTTTGGATGTCGCCAGATTATCGGCAATGTCTGGGAATGGACCTCCAGCAGCTTCACTCCTTACCCTGGATTTACAAGCGATCCGTACAAAGAATATTCCCAGCCGTGGTTCGGCACCCACCGGGTACTACGTGGCGGTTGCTGGGCTACCACCTCCCTGCTCATCCGCAATACCTGGAGGAATTTCTACACACCCGACCGGCGCGACGTCTGGTCGGGATTTCGCACCTGCGCAAAATAATCCAGCAACCGTGATCATCCAACTCATCACGCCCGCGCCGTTGAGCATCAACAACGGCAACAAGATAACCGCGCTCCGCTGGGCAAAGCTGCTGCAGGAGTTGGGTCACAACGTCGTCGTGCGTCAGAGTTACGGTGGCGGTGCTTGCGATTTGCTCATTGCGCTCCATGCGCGCCGAAGTTATCCATCCATTGCTAAATTCCACGGCATGCACGCGCAGCGTCCCTTGATTGTGGCTCTCACCGGGACGGACCTGTATCGTGATTTGCGAACCCACCGTCGCGCGGTCCGATCGCTAGAGTTGGCGAGCCGTTTGGTCGTGCTACAAAAAATGGCGTTGGCCGAACTTCCCCGGCGCTTTCATCGCAAGACCCGTGTTATTTATCAGTCGGCGGAACCTTGCAAAATCACCGCGCCGGATTGGAATGGTGGTGGTGCATTCCGAGTATGCGTCATCGGTCATTTGCGTAAAGAAAAGGACCCGCTGCGTACCGCAATGGCGCTCCGCCGTCTGCCAACGAGCTCGCGAATAAGTGTTCTGCACATCGGACTTGCCCTTGACGAAGCGTTGGGGGAGCGCGTGTATGCCGAAGCGCGGTCAAATCCACGTTATCGATGGGTCGGAGCGTGGCCGCACTGGAGAACGCGACGTGCTCTGGCCTCAAGCCATCTCCTTTCACTGACTTCCCGGATGGAGGGCAGCTCGAATGTCTTGTCCGAGGCTATTGCCTCCTCGGTTCCTGTTGTGGCTTCCAAGATCCCAGGGCTAATCGGCACACTGGGCGAAAACTACCCCGGGTATTTCACACTCGGCAATACCAAGGCGCTGGCCGGTCTATTGTCGAGGGCCGAAACGGATTTGAAGTTTTACCGGGAGTTGAAGAAGCACTGCACCTCCCTGCGCCCACTGACCGAACCCGCCCGCGAAATGGAGACGTGGAAGAAGTTGCTTGCCGAGTTGATGTAGTAAGACGACCACCGACCACTGACCGACGACCGCGGATAGCTGACACCCTTTGCGCGGCATTCAAAGGTTCAGCCGGGTCAAAAGTTCAACGTTTAGGAAGAGGAATTGAATTTTTGAATTTTTGAACTTTGGAACTTTTGAACTGATCTTTTTGCTCGTTATCGAGATGTGCGTGTGTTACGCTATCGCTGCATGGCTGAATTGGTGAAGGCGGTCTTCCAGTGGCGCATGCTGGTGGTCCTGCTGCAGGGATTTTCCTCCGGCCTGCCGCTTCTCCTCATTGGTGGCACGCTCAAGGCGTGGCTCAAACAGGAAGAGATCGATCTCACCACCATAGGTTTGTTCTCCCTCGCCGGTCTTCCCTACACCGTAAAGTTCATTTGGGCTCCCTTAATGGACCGATTCGTCCCGCCTTTTCTCGGGCGGCGCCGCGGCTGGCTGGCTTTATGCCAGATGATCTTGGTAGCCGGGTTTATTGCAATAGGCTTTTCTGATCCCGGCGTGTCCCTCGTTTCACTGGCGGTTCTGGCTGTCATGATTGGTTTTTTTAGCGCCAGTCAGGACATCGTCATCGATGCGTACCGCCGCGAGACCTTAAAAGATGAGGAACTCGGGTTCGGTATGGCCGTTGGTATCAACGGCTATCGCACCGGGATGTGGGTGGGAAGCGGAATGGCCTTGATCATGGCAGGTCTGTTCAGTTGGAGTGTCACCTACGTCCTCATGGCTGCCCTTATGGGAGTAGGGGTGGTGGTAACCCTGCTCGCGCCTGAGCCTCGCGTGGATGCTCTTCCTCCGACTACGCTCAAAGAGGCCGTCGTCGGACCCTTTAATGAATTCTTTAACCGTGAAGGCGTTGGCAAGGCGTGTCTCATTCTTTCCTTCATCCTCCTTTACAAGCTCGGCGATTCCATGGCCAATGAAATGCTGAACCCCTTCTACCTCGATATCGGATTCAGTCTCGAGGTCATAGGTTCCATAGCTAAAACTGTCGGTATGGCAGGCATGTTCGGCGGCGCGCTGATAGGAGGATTGGTTATTCTCAAGCTCGGAATCCACCGTTCGCTCTGGGTATTTGGCATCGCACAGGCGATTTCGACGGCTACGTTCGTCGTTCTGGCAATGACCGGGCCCAGCGTGCCGCTGCTCACCTTGGTCGTAGGCTTTGAGACGGTTACCGGCGGCATGGGTACAGCGGCTTACGCCGGCTATATGGCCAGCATTACGAACAAACGCTTCACCGCTACTCAGTACGCGCTGTTATCGAGCCTTATGGGCGTGCCGCGGGTTGTCTTCGGTGCAACCACGGGATTCATTGCGGAGCAACTTGGTTGGGTCGGATTTTTCTTATTTTGCACCGTGATCGCCATCCCTGGAATGCTCGTTCTATACTGGATTGCTCCGTGGAAGGCCCAAGCCGTCGACGAACCAGTCCCGTCCACACAGACCAGCCACGCCGAATCCTAGTCCGGATCATTCACGGCCAGACGAAAACCTGTCATAGTGTGTCATCGAGGGTGAGCCTGCCGTGTGAGGCCTCGGGCTCCCCGCTCAGCATTTCTCCAGGCGTTTGCTCCATCAATTCAGCTTGCAGACCGCTTCAAGGCACAAGGCCTGTTTCCGCCAGAAGCGGATCAGCCTCGGGCTGAGCCTGAATCGCTCTGGAGGGTTCACCTCTCGATGACTCTCACTGTGAATGATCCGGGCTAGTAGCGCGGTAGGAGGAATGTCAGTGGGTCCCGGTCTGT
>CAYPHJ010000007.1:0-74455 GCA_964410485.1 uncultured Syntrophobacteraceae bacterium | reverse complement strand
TCTCTAAGTTTAGCTTCCAGCACAGCGATGTTTGCCTCGAGACCCTCGATAACCTGCTGGGCCTGTTGGGTTTCACTCGCTGCCTCTCCTTTTGCCTGCTGGATCGCCAACTCCAACTGGGTTACCTGATTTACCAGGACATTGATTTTAGATTTGAGATCGTTTACTTCGGAATCTCGGCTCCCCAGAGCTTCTTCTTTCTTCTTCAACACGCTGTGTAAATCACGGATCTCGGTGCTAAGAGTTGCTTCCATTTTTTGACTGGCAGCGTCATTTCTGTGGACGGTGTTCTCCATATCTCTAAGTTTAGCTTCCAGCACAGCGATGTTTGCCTCGAGACCCTCGATAACCTGCTGGGCCTGTTGGGCCTCACTCGCTGCCAGCGCTTGATCGTCACTAACCGCCGTCTTCAGCCTACCAATCCCGGCCACAAAGATTTTCTCAAGCTCCTCCACCACATCATTTAGACGGCCGTCATTACCTGTTGCCCGAGCGGAAACCATGATATCTGGTTTCCTCCGCTGCAAAGTCCCTTGCACTACTCCTCTGACTGATTGATATACTTTACCCATCTCTCCTCCTGGCATCTAGTGTCCAAATTTGTCACGATTTGTCAATAGAAAAATCGGTAG
The DNA here is from genome assembly GCA_964410485.1 of uncultured Syntrophobacteraceae bacterium. GTDB lineage: Bacteria > Desulfobacterota > Binatia > UBA9968 > UBA9968 > CAYPHJ01. The sequence continues at coordinate 73,823 of CAYPHJ010000007.1, read as the reverse complement.
TCTGCTTCGCTTAAAGGGTTTTGGCAACCAAACGGTGCTCGGCATCCCATTCGCAATGTGAACAACAGACTCGGATTCAAGGCGTGTGCAGCGTGACGTGGCCTAGCACTTCCATAAACCGAACTAATCAGGGCTGGCGTGAAGCGCGGAGTCTGACGGCGCGTAGGGTGATGGCCGGCCCGTAGTGCAGCGCCAGGGCGAAAACCGCAAGGCCCAAGCCCATCAGGTCGGTGAGCTTCTCCGGTGTGATCAGCAGAAGCGCCCCGGCAAACCCGATGACGCGCGACACCGCTTCGAGACGATCCTTTGGAATTCCAATAATGCTAAAGGCGACCATAATGACTCCCAGCGCGGCGCTGCCTGAAGACCACATGATTTGCGGCAACGTACCGTCCATGAGCAATCCCGGCCCAAAAACAAAGGCGTACGGCAGGATGTAAACCGGCAACGAAATGAGAGACGCAACGAGACCCGTGCGCCACATATCGGCGCCCGCAATCGTGGCTCCGGCATAAGCCGCCAAGGCGACCGGAGGCGTTACCATCGACAGCATTCCCGAAAAGAAAATGAAGAGGTGGGCCGCCATCGGGGAGACGCCGGCCTTGACCAGTAGGGGAGCCACCATCAGCGCGAGAATAATATAAGCAACGCTGGTTGGCAGACCCATGCCTAGGATCATCGAAGCGAACATCGTCATGATCAGGATGGCAAGCAGGTTCTCCCCTGCGATGCCGATCGCCAAGCCGGAGAAGCGGGCTGCCAGCCCGGTCATGAGAATCAGCCCCATGATAATGCCCACGCATGCGACCGCGGTCCCTAGCTGGATGAAATCGATTCCCGTATCCTCGAGCGTCCCCAGACCTTTTCTAAGCGCGCCCGCCGACCCATCTCTGGCGGATCGGAATAGTGGCGCGGATCCGGCTCGAAATTGCCGGATGAGCGCGATAGCCCCAATGCCGACAGCCAGCAGCGCGATCACGGCCATCGCCCGTAGCACCGCCTGGATGGGAGAAATCCGCAGCACGAGCAGGGCGATCAGGACTCCGACGCCGCCGAAAAAAACGATTCCGTCGGCGCGCCGCCACAGGCCGCGCAAGCTAGGCAGCTCGCTGCGCGTCAGCCCCCGCAGCCCGGCTCGCAACGAGTAAAAGTAAACCGATGCCAGTACCCCGAGAAAGTACAGTAGAGCCGGGATCAAAGCGGCCTTGACGATCTGGAGATATTCGACTGCGAGGAACTGCATCATGAGAAACGCCGCGGCTCCCATGACCGGCGGCATGAATTGCCCCCCGGTCGATGCCGCCGCCTCCACGGCGCCCGCCACGTGGGGCGCGAAACCTGTTCGCTTCATGAGCGGTATCGTAATTGAACCGGTAACCATAACGTTCGCCACGGCGCTCCCGCTGACGGAGCCCATCAGACCGCTCGACATGACCGCCATCATCGCCGGCCCGCCGCGAAACCGGCCCACCAGGGCGCGGGCCAACTCCATGACGAACCCCAAGGCGCCGCTCGCCTCCAAGAGCTTTCCGAACAGGACGAATAGAAATACGAACTTGAACGTTACGTAGGTCGCCACGCCGAAGACGCCGTTGCCCGAGAGATAAATCAAGGTCACGACACGATCCAAATCGAAGCCGCCATGGCCGCCGAGCCAACGCGGCAGGTGCTGCCCGAAAAAACCATAGCCGAGAAAGACTAGCGCGGTAATCACGAGAGGCCAGCCGACCACCCGCCGGGTGGCTTCGAGGATATAGACGACGCAGAGAAGCCCCAGGATCAGGTCCGCCCAGGTGACAATTCCCGAGCGGAAGGTGATTTCTTCGTGGTCTACCGCCACGTAGCCAAAAATGACGATCCCAAGGAGGCACCAGGAGAGATCCACGATCGCCGGTGCGACGCGTTTTCGGCCGCTGGCCTGGTGCAAAAATCCAAGCGAGAGCACCAACAGGAGGAAGATCGCTCGCTCCTGCAGCGGCGGCATGGGATTGAACGCGTTATAGAGAACGTACAGGGAAAGCCCGATTGCCAGCGGGCTGACCGCATACTTTTTTAGCGCTTCCAGAGGCCGGCCTCCTTCCAGTAGCGGATCGCCCCCGGGTGGTACGGCACGCCGTTGTCCATGGTTAGCCGCTCGGGATGGGACTGGGCAAACTTGAAATAGCGGATATCCTTGGCCAATTGCGCCCAATTTTCATGCAGCAACTTGGTGATTTGGTAAACCAAATCGTCCGCCATCTCGGTCCTCACATAGAGACTCGGTCCGCCGATATCGACGGTGTCGATGTCACGGTCGAAGGAGGGAGTGTCCTTGGTGATGCGGATCGCCGTCATGAACGGCAGCTCTTGGATTGCCTTCTTTGCCGCTGCCGGCTCCGGTCCAAAATACTGAGCGCCCTTTTCAGAAGCGAGCTGAAGGGCGCCGGGAATGGGTGAGCCGCCGCTGACCACTCCCGGGGCTGCAACGATGGCCCGATCTCCAACTTGAGTAAAGAGATCCCCCAGCCCCGCGTAAACGGGCCTGAAGTCTCTCCCGTACTCCATGCCGTGCGCCCTGAACAAAGGTCTCATAAACATGTCCCAAGTTTTGCCGGTACCCACGCCGACGCGTTGCCCTTTCAGCGAGGCGAATGACTTATAGGGGGTTCCGGGCAGGCTCATGAAGGAGAAAGCGTTTGGATAAAAACCGACGACGGCGCGAAGGAAAGTGTGCTTTTTGTCGAATCCCAGCACGCCATGGTACGCGGGGTATGCGTTGTTGGCGGCGATAACCGCCAGGTCGACCTGCTTGCGGTCGAGCAGACGGACGTTCTCTAGCGATCCTTCCGTGACCGCCGCGGTTACCGGTATTCGGAGTTTTTCCTCCAGCACCTTGGCCACCCCGCCGGCAAGAACATAAAACGCTCCGCCTACGCTCGCCCCGCCCACTTGCAGGCTGTCGGGCTGCGCGGCTGCGAGCGGCTCGCGAACTCCCAACATAGAGAGAATCGAGGCGAGCAAGCCCGCTAACACGATCGATAACCAACGTGATTTCATCTCAGGCCTCCTTGTAGTTAGTAATGCGCGGTTAGTAAGGCGTGCGACGCTTTTCGCGTGCTGCCTTTCGCATCCACGCGGCGAAACTTAGAATGGTAATTTAAGGAAGAAGCGTAAACGGGAGATTCGGGTCGGGCACCCACGACTAGGAGCCTCCAGAAATTGCCTTGCGCCCATTGGCAAGTTTCTCTGTCCGAATGCCAAGCGGGACAAATCAGTGACGCGTTACGGCGAAAGAGCTTATCGAAAGCGAAGCCGCCAAGTCAAACACTTCTTTTTTTCGATGGCTAACCACTTCGTCGGCACGGATCTTTGTTCAAGACGTTCCAGTCGTTCTGTGTTAGGCGGTTGCAGTTGGCGAATTTAGTTGAGTAGATTGCAAGAAAACAAACGGGAGGTTTCGCAGTGAACGAAGCACCTCATAGTAAAAGCCAAGAATCGCTGCCCCCGGTGGCCGTGGTCATGCAAATGGTAATGGGCGCCTGGGTATCGCAGACTATTTCAGCGGTCACGCGACTTGATATTCCCGACCTGCTCCACAAGCATGGTGCGAAGACCGCATTTCAGCTGACCAACGAATACGGCGTCCAAGTCAAGCCGGAATTTTTGGAGCGCGCGCTAAGGGCATCTGCCAGTATCGGCATCTTCACGGAAGAGAAAGACGGCCGTTTCGGGCCGACCGAGTTATCAGGAGTGCTGACCTCCAGTTCGCCGGTGTCGATCAAAAAACTCACAGAGGTATTTGGCGGAACCTGGTGGAAGATCTGGGGGGGCTTGCCGGACGCTTTGCGCACGGGAGAGCCGCAGGCCAAAGCGCAACTCGGCATGGAGTATTGGGAGTACTGTAAGGCCAATCCCAAAGAGATGGAAGATTTCGGCGAGGCGATGAAATCAAACAGTCTGAACTCGATGCGCGGAGTCCTGGATAACTGCGATTTGACCGGAATCAAAACGGTCGCCGACATCGGCGGCGGGTTCGGTCATATGGTGGTTGCGTTGCTCAAGAAATATCGTGACCTGCGTGGCATCGTGCTTGAGGTTTCGGATCTCATTCCTTTAGCGCAGCAGCGCTTGATCGGTGAGGCGGCTGATGTCGCTTCCAGGATAGACTTTATCGGCGGAGATATGTTCGAAGAGGTGCCGCCGGCCGAGGCCTACATCATGAAACACATCATTCACGATTGGGACGATGCGCGCTGTGTTCGATCGATTCGATCAAACCCCTTCAGGACAACTTCGGGACGATTATTATCGCGGGCACGAAGCGCGCCTGAGCCAATCATTAAACACGGCGTTGAGGCCGCGGGAGGTACACTTCGGGAACACAGTGGACATTATGCCGCTGATTTTGATGGCGAAAGCGGGGGCAGACCCGGAACACAGTTTCTTTTGGAAGGAAAGTCGCTAAACGACGGAGACATAGCGCGGTCCACCCCCGTCTGCCGTCGGCATTCCTCTTAACTCGGTGGCGACTCCAACGCCTTTATCAAGTCACCGCGCATCTCAGAGAAAATTTTCCTGTACGCGTCCAGAGAGGACCGGCGAACAGCGGATTTCATGCCGAACGCGCCCGCCCAGAACATCCTGGCGCCCTGCGTCTCTCCTTGTGCCCTATATGATTTCTGAAACAACACTTTGTCATATATCCGTCTACTTGTCACCGTAACCCTTGTTAGTTTATTGCTGATAGCAAGGAGACCCAAGCATGCCGTTTCTTAAGGCCAAAGAGGTCGATATCTACTATGAAGTTTGCGGCGAGGGGGCGCCGTTCTTGTTTCTCAGCGAAACCGCTTGTGATGGCGCGGTGTGGAATATTTATCAGGTTCCAGAGTTTGCCCGTGACCACCGGGTGGTGATAATCGACTATCGCGGCACTGGGTTATCGGACAAACCTGCGATCAAGTACAGTACCGAGATGTTCGCCGACGACGCTGCGGCCGTTCTCGAGCATCTCGGTCTTGAAGGCGCGGTGGTCTGCGGTCACTCCATGGGAGGTCGGGTGGCGCAACTTCTCGCTCTCAACCATCCACGAAAAGTCAGCAAATTGATCCTTGCTTCGAGCGGAGCCGCGCATCCGGGTGAAAGGGGAATTCCACTCAGGATCGCCAAAGAAATGGTTGAGATGGGGTATGAGAGATACGTGCGTCATCACACGATCGTCGTCGGTTGGACCGAGACCTACGCGCGCAATCACATGAACCTGATCGAGAAATACCTCCAGGTGCGCATGGCCAATCTGTGTCCGGTGGAATTTTACTTCCGTCACGTGCTGGCGCGCCAGGCGCATGACACAAGCGCCCGACTGAAGGATATCAAAGTCCCAACTCTGATCCTCGTTGGTGAGGACGATCATTTTGTCGTCAGCGATATGTCGCATCGAGCGGGCGCTGACTTGCTTGCCAAGGGAATGCCGAACTCTGAGCTTGTCGTGTTGCCCGGCGAGCGTCACGGCTATTTCTATACAGAGCCACAGGCTGTTCACGGCATGATTCGGCAGTTTTTAAGGCGCGCCTAAATGTGAGCCTTACGGCGCTATAAAGAACGACATTATCCTACGGGAGATCGCTTATGGCCTTGAAACAAGATCTAACCCTTAGAATTTCCAACTCCCTTCACTTCTTAACGACGGACATCTGGCGCGTCCGTGCGAAAAGGCTGACCGGTCGCAAGTCATTGTGGATCAGGCCGTTAAGAGTTGCTCTCCTGGCCGTTCGCGGCTTCAATGAGGACAACTGTCAATTGCGCGCCTCCGCCCTGACTTTCTACTCGCTTTTGTCGATCGTGCCTGTTGTGGCGGTCGGCTTCGGCATTGCCAAAGGATTCGGCTTGGAAAAGATTCTCGAGGCGCAACTCCTGGAGAGAATGGAAGGGCAACGAGAAGTCGCCGAGAGGATTATCGGATTCTCTCATGCTCTGCTGGAAAACGCGAAGGGAGGGGCCATTGCCGGCGTCGGCGTGGCGGTATTGTTTTGGACCGTCATCAAGGTTCTCGGCAATATCGAAAAGTCCTTCAACGATATTTGGGGCATTAAAAGAGCGAGGACCTTTGGGCGCAAGCTGGCCGACTACTTGTCGGTCATGATGATTTGTCCGGTTCTCCTGATCACGGCGAGCAGCATGACCCTCCTGCTGATGACGCAGGTCACGGCGATCATAGAACGTCTCTCATTTGTCGGTTATTTGGGAAGTGTCGTCGTTTTTGCCCTGGGGTTTTTGCCGTACGCTGTCCTTTGGGTCGTGTTTACTTTTATCTACGCGTTCATGCCCAACACAAAAGTCAACTTCAAATCCGCCTTATGCGCGGGCATCCTTGCCGGGACCATTTACCAAATTACCCAATTCGGCTACGTCACATTCCAGATCGGAGTTTCCAAGTACGGCGCAATCTACGGAAGCTTTGCCGCTTTGCCTCTCTTTTTGGTATGGCTCCAGGTTAGCTGGCTCATCGTTCTGTTCGGCGCGGAGATCTCCTTTGCTCATCAGAATGTCGAAACGTACGAGTTCGAGCAGGATTGTTTGAAAGTCAGTCAATCCTTTAGACGAATAGCTGCCCTCCTCATTACGCACCTTTGCGTAAAGGAATTTCTTTCTACCCGAAAACCTCTCACCGCGGACGATATTTCCCGAGAGCTGGAGATGCCCATCCGGCTGGTTCGTTCGATCCTCTTTGAATTGACTGAAGCCAAAATCCTGTCGGAAGTCTACACAACCGATCGTGAAAACGTCGGCTATCAACCGGGTTGGTACGTGGATGATCTGACGGTTGCGGCGATTGTGGAGCAATTGGACCGGCGCGGCATGGACAGCCTGCCGATTGTGGAATCGCCCTATTTGGACAAGTTTAGAGACGCCCTCAGGCGGTTTTATGAAATGAACGCGAACTCGCCCGCTAATTTAAAACTCAAGGAAGTATGAAGGCGGGGTTTTAGACCAGAGCCGGGTGGGAGAAGCCGAAGCTGTCGAGTGAGAAATGCCTTAACGGCAGTTCAAGGGTTCAAGAGTGCAAAAGTTTAACGTTAGATTCGAGTGGAAAAGCTTCAGATGAACCTTCCTCTTCCGGAGGCCGATGCCGCGACTACGGCGCAGGTGCTCGACTGGCTCGACCGGTTCGCTAGCTGTGTCCGGGAGGTCGACTATGCGGCGGCACGCCCGTTCTGGCACCCGGACATCGTCATCTTCGGCACCTATCAAGAGCTGGTGAAAAGCTTGTCGGCCTGGACCGAGCGGCAGTGGAACAATGTCTGGCCGCGCACAGCGGAGTTTCGCTTCGACCTGGCGAACACTCTGGTCGTGGCGTCCTCGGACGGCGCCATGGCGGTCGCAATCGCGCCCTGGACCAGCACAGGTTTCCATGAAGACGGGAGGCCCTTCGACCGCCCAGGGCGCGCCACAATCGTGCTCGTGAGACAGCCGGATGGGCGCTGGCTCGGCGTGCATTCCCACATGTCGTTGGCTCGCGGCGTACCGCAGGATAGCCATGGGAAACGGCCGGTGAAGGCACGTTAAACAACCACTCGCCGGGAGCAAACCTCGCGTAAGCGAAGGTTCAAAAGTTCAAGCGAAAGTAAATTGCGTATCAAGAGACTGTAGACCTTCACGCTTGCCTCGTGCTATGAGGTCGGAGAAGCGAACGGCAATCGCGGAGACCGGCAATGGCAAAACGCAAGAGTTTTCAAATCGAAGTGATTGCCGTCCTATAAATTCACGCAAAAGGGGAGGGATTCAGAATGGGCATCGAAGTGATTGATCTGATGGAGATGGGCAATAAGCTAAAAAAGCGCAAGAACGTCTTTAATACGCCGCGATTTCACGCCTGGATGCATTACTACGAGCCGGGTCAGAAAGACTCCATGCACTGCCACAACGCCGACCAGACGTTTGTGGTTCTCGATGGTGAGTGCACGATGAGCTTTCCCGACGGCGGCAAGGTGACGTTGAAACCGGGTCAGGCGGCGCTGATCACCGGCGGCTCTTTCTACACCCTGGAAAATACCGGCAAAGGACCAATGATCATGATGGGCAACCGTTCCGGCCCGGCGGAAAAGATCCAGATCATCGACTACGTCACTCGCAAGGACATTCGCCGGCAGGTCCAAGCCGAGTTCAACGTCGAGCAGCGTTAACGGCTTGTCCGTTGCAAACAATCGAGCCGGTCAAAAGTCCGAGTGGGTGCTTTCATTCCGAATCCGATTCAACGACTTGAACTACTTGAACGGCGTGAACTCGTTGGTTGCACCTATGACTCAATAGCTCAAAATTTCAAACTAAACTCGGAGTTTTGAATTTGGGGTTTTGATTACTTGAATTTGTTTCGATTTTCGTGCGTCGGATTTCGGATTTGTATGGATTTCTCTGCGCGCTTGGCGTCTTGGCGGGAAGAAATCTCCACAACGGCCACAGCCCATTTGGTCTGGACGCGTATTCATCACGAAGGCTGGACTCTTATCTGATGCAATTTCGACGGCCCTAAGCTTTCCTTTCCCGACCTTCTTGCTACATTGCTGTTTGGGCTTGCGGGATCGTCACTTGTGACCGTACAGCCCAATTTATTTTACATGGCCCTGCTTCGCCTCGATAACGTATCTCTGGCCTACGGCCATCTGCCGTTGCTTGCTCACGTCGACTTCCAGATCGAACCGGCTGAACGGGTTTGTCTGGTGGGCCGAAATGGCGCCGGCAAATCGACGCTGTTTCGCGTCATTGCCGGGGCGGCTTTGCCGGATGACGGCGAGGTGTGGCGTCAGGAAACCTTGCGCATTGCGCATCTGGAACAAGAGGTGCCGCCGGATACCGACCAGAGCATTTTCGATGTGGTGGCCGGCGGTTTGGGGGACTTGGGCTCGCTGCTGTCGGAGTACCATCATTTAACCCACAAGATCATAAGCTCGGAGCGAGGCCTGCTGGCGCGGATGGCAGAGCTGCAAACACGGATCGATGCGCTCTCCGGCTGGAATCTAAACCAGAAAGTGGAGACCGTTTTGACACGCTTGGGATTACCTGCCGACAAGCCTCTCACCGATTGTTCCGGCGGCACTCGCCGGCAGGTCATGTTGGCGCGCGCCCTGGTAAGCGAGCCCGATCTCTTGCTGCTGGATGAGCCTACCAATCATCTGGACATCGCGGCAATTACCTGGCTGGAAAAATTTCTCCTTGACTCTCACGGCGCGCTTATCTTCATTACCCATGACCGGACTTTTCTCAAGCGCCTAGCCACACGCATTGTCGAGCTCGATCGCGGAACGCTCAGCTCATTTTCCGGCGACTTTGACGCCTATTTGCAGAAAAAAGAGGAGTTGCTCGAAATCGAGGCCCGCGCCAACGCCAGTTTCGACAAAAAACTGGCCGCGGAAGAGGCGTGGATTCGCCGCGGTATCAAAGCGCGCCGGACGCGCAATGAAGGGCGTGTAAAAGCGCTAGAGGCCATGCGGCGCGAACGCCAGAAGCGGCTCGAGGTTTTAGGCAAAGCGCGTTTCGGCATCGATGCCGGGGCTCTCTCGGGTAAGTTGGTGGTCGACTTGCGCCAGGCTAGCTTCCGGTATGCCGCTGATTTTATCATTCGCGATCTCTCGACCACCATTCTGCGTGGTGATCGTATAGGTATCATCGGCCCAAACGGCTCGGGCAAGAGCACTTTGCTGAAGTTGATCCTGGGCGAGCTTATGCCGACCCAGGGCCAGGTGGTGATGGGCACGCGCTTGCATGTCGCTTACTTCGATCAGCATCGCCGGCATCTCGATCCCGAAAAGACGGTGCGCGAAAATTTGAGCGAGACCGCTTACGTCACCGTTAAAGGTCGGTCGCGCCACGTCACCGGCTATCTCAAAGACTTTTTATTTCCCCCCCAGCGCATCGACTCACCGGTAAAGTCATTATCCGGCGGCGAGCGCAATCGTTTGTTGCTGGCGAAGATCTTCACCCAGTCCGTGAACATGATCGTGCTGGACGAGCCGACGAACGATCTCGACGTCGATACGCTCGAACTTTTGGAAGATCTTTTGGCCGATTACGAAGGCACGCTGCTGCTCGTGAGCCATGATCGGACTTTCCTCGATAATGTGGTGACCAGCACGCTGGTGTTCGAAGGTAACGGCCAAGTCGGAGAGTACGCCGGCGGATATGCGGACTGGGAGCAGTACCAAAGTCCGATCGCTGCGCCTCAAACCGAAGCACTCAAGCGAGGACGCAAGCCGGCGAGCCCAATGCCAACTGAGAACCGCAATGACCGCCCCCGTAAGCTCTCTTATAAAGAGCAGCGCGAGCTGGAATCACTGCCCGCAAAGATCGAAGCGTTGGAAGCGCGGGAAGCCGAGCTTCATCGTATGATGGGCGAAGCCGAGTTCTATCGGCGGCCGAGCAAAGAAATCAGCGCCGCCATGGAGCGGCTGGAAGCGATCAAACGAGACCTCGAGGCTCACTACGCGCGCTGGGAAGCGTTGGAAGCGCTCGGAAGCGTGGCGAATTGCTAAGGAGCCAGCTTGACCGATACCCCTGAAAGCGAGAAAAAGCGGCGGCCGATCTTCTTCGGCTGGTATATGGTCGCCGCGAGTATAGCCGCCAACACCATCTTCTCCGCCGCCTATTTCCAGGGGTTCGGCGTCCTGATCCTCCCCATAGAACGCACCTTCGGTTGGGACCGGTGGGTTATTTCGGCAGCCATGTCGCTGCGCCAACTGGAATCCGGCATTATCAGTCCGGTTGTCGGATTGCTGCTGGATCGCTTCAGTTCGGGTAAATTGATTTTCTGGAGCGCCGTCATCTCAGCCGTCGGCTTTCTCGGCCTCGGCTTCGCCACCGGTATCGTCACGTTTTTTTTCTTCTTCGTGATCATTGCCCTGGGAGCGTCCGGAGTCAGCCACGCGGTTACCTGGCCTGTGATCATCTCGCGCTGGTTCCGTCGCAAACGCGGCCTGGCCATGGGGCTTGCGGTAACGGGTCCGATCTTCGGCTCGCCCATCGTCGTACTGAACGCGCAAATTGAGGCGGCGCACGGCTGGCGCCTGGTCCTTATCGGCTACGGCATACTGATCTTGGTCGGTGTGACGCTACTCAGCCTTCTCGTGCGCGACCGACCGGAGCCCTATGGTCTGCGCCCTGACGGCGATCCGCCGGAGGAGGAAACCTCCCCGCAACTTGCCACCGGCTCATCGCCCCGGCGGCCCGACAGCGGGCTCACGCTTCATGCGGTGCTCCGCACCAAGGAATTTTGGCTGTTCACGAGCTACTTGTCCGGTACCTTCGTCGTAAACTCCGCCTTTCAAGTCCACATGATTCCCTATTTTCAGCAAGACGTCGGACTCACCGCGACCTGGGCGGCCGTGGTCATGTCCATGGTCTTCATTATCAGCGGCATTGGGCGTGTGGGCGGCGGCTATTTGCTTGACAGGCTGGACTATCGATTCGTTCTGGCAGCCGTCGCCGCCATGATGGGCTTTGCCCTATTGTACCTGCAGTTGATGGATGTCCATTCTGTTTCGGCCACGGTGCCCTTCGCTCTGACGTTCGGCGTCAGCTTCGGCTGCCTGGTTCCTATGCGTGGCGCCGTGGGCAGCATCATGTTCGGCACCCGGGCTATCGGAGGAGTTCTGGGTCTGCTGCAGGGGGCTCCTATCGCCGCGGCCGTCATAGGCCCCTTTGTCATGGGCGTCATCTTCGACCTGCACGGGAACTACTCCGTCGCCATCTGGGCGCTCATCGTCATCAGCGCCCTGATGGTGCCGCTGTCCTTGGCCATGGCTTCGCCCGCCGCATTGGCCAAACGCATACGGGCAGCGGCGGACCAGCGGTAAGGCTCGGTTGCCCTACTCCCCATGTCGACCCGGAAGGACGAACGGCGGTTCAAACGTTCAAGCTAGTTCCCCTTGCCCTTTTCGGGCCCTTTGCCTTTTTGCTGTCCCTTCCGTCGTTGGTTCGCGTCCATACCGTCGGCAAATCTCGCGCTCTTTCCGCCTTTGCTAATATCGTGATTGATGACTAAGAAGTCCTTGCCTCGGGACCTCAACTGAATGACCTCATCGGGAGGGCGTCGGTAATGCTCCGATACGAATTTCAGATTCACTAGGTTCACCACATCGGCGTCGTTGAGAACGATTGTCCTCCATTTTTCTTTCGGCCTGGTTTTGTAATAGCCATAAGCCTTTCCATAGGGTGGGCCCACCTTCACATGAGCGGGGATCGGAACATAGTAAATTTCAGGACCGAGTCCATAGTGAATCGAAATATCCCACCACGATTTTCCACGGAGCCTGAGATCAATCACAACTGCCGGTGAAATTCGCGCTTTTTGCGCGATGAAAAAAACAACGGGGATCTCTTCGGGAGGGATGCGCCGTTCCTTAACAATAACCACCTCTCGCTGCGGTACCCTGTAATACTCTCCAACTGCGAGGTAGAACCCTCTCAGACCCTCCTCTCCAATTGAAACGCCTACATTCACCTGTGCGTGACCACTGCCGATAGGGCTGGTTAGCGAGAGCGCGATGAAGGCAACAACGAGTTTGACCATGCGGATCAGCCCTCCTTTCATTTTCTTACGGAATCTCAGAAAGGATCAGCAACAACCGTACCAGGGCAAACGGAAGTATTTTTTGATGCACCAGCGGGAACGCGAGCATTGGTCTGGAAGGGTTTGCGGCAAAAAACTATGGGGACAGGCGAAAACAACACCTGCCGTGCCAAAGTTCAACCGGTTCAAACGTTGAACGTCATAACAGCCGCAGGGAATCGGTTGGAGTTCGCTCTGGTGGCATTTGCATCGGTTCCGAAGGTGGCGGCTGCGCAAGATTACTGCTTGAGAACCTTCAATTTCTCTATTACTAAAACCGCCCTTGACCCATTTGTGGGGTTCCCAATAAAGTGATCCGCGGCTGGTTAACGCCCGCCCTGCGGTGCTAATCGGCACCTGAAAGCGAGTTTGTTTCGCCGCGGTTATAGGGGTTTAGAGTATCGAAGTTGGGAGGAGTGACATGCGCTACACCCGAATCTCTGCCGACTGCCACATCGATCTCTGCTGGCTGCCGGCTGACCTGTTCACGTCGAATGCTTCAGCGGCAATGAAGGATCGCATGCCCTACATCACGGATAGTCCCAAGGGGCCAGTCTGGGTGACGAAGAATGGCGCGAAGCTCGGGCTCGTGAACGGCATGGGCTCTGCCGGTCGCGAGTACATCCCCGGCAAGATTCATCGCTCCGATCGAATGGCCGGGACCGGTCTCTACGCCGACGGCAAACGCGGTATCCGGAGACTCACCGATCCGGGGTTGCGTTTGAAGGACCAGGAGCGTGATGGAGTGCAGGCCGAGGTGCTCTATGGGATCCTCGGGGCCGGCCGCCGGCTAAAGGACCCCGAGGCGGCCGTGGATCTGATGCGGATCTACAACGAGTGGCTCGCTGACTTCTGCGACACCCACCCCGATCGCTATGCAGGTCTCGCCTGCATTCCCAACTCCCCCGTTGAAGCCGCCGTGCAAGAGATACGGCGTGTGGTCAAGCGCGGGGGCGTTCGCGGTCTCGAAATCGCCAACTCGTACGATATCGTGCCGCTCTGGGATCCCCAATGGAATCCGATTTGGGAAGTCGCCAACGACGCGGTTCTGCCCGTGCATTTTCACACGATAGGGGAACGGCGGCCAGACCTCGAAAAGCTGCCCCCCGAGCTCGCGCGTGTGGAGCACGCGGTCCATATCTCGGGTTTCCAAATCTACATGGCCACTACTTTGCTGTCCGTCATTTTCAGCGGCGTGCTTGAGCGTTACCGAAACCTCAAAATTGTGATCGGCGAGAGCGGGATTGGCTGGATCCCCTACGTGCTCGACCGTATGGATGCCGAGTGGGAAGACCAGTTCAAGGACCTTAGCCTCACCATGAAGCCGAGCGAGTACTGGCGTCGCCAGTGCTTCGCGACCTACCAGACCGATCGCATCGGCATCAAACTCATCGACGAGGTGGGGCACGATAACCTGATGTGGGGCTCGGACTTTCCTCATCCGGATGGGGTGTGGCCGGACTCAAGTGAGTTCATCGAACGCGAGCTCGGCCACTTGCCAGCAGAGGTGCGCCACAAGATCGTCTGTGACAACGCGGGCAAACTGTACGGCTTCATCGTGTAGAACGCAAACCGTGCGCCGCTGGGCGGAGAATTCCAGTGGGCACAGTAAGGTTGTCGGGGTAGTTTAGGAAGCGAGGTCAAGATGAGCGAGGCGATAGTACAAGGCACGGAACATTGGACGCGCAAGGGCGACGTGCATCTGTTCCTGTGGCGGAAAAGCACCGCTGAGCCGCGCGCTGCGAAAGGGACGATTCTGTTCGTCCACGGATCGTCGATGGCGTCACAGCCCGCCTTCGATTTGCACGTGCCAGGGCGGCCTGAATCCTCGGCGATGGATTGGTTCGCCGCCCGCGGGTTCGACACTTGGTGCATCGACAACGAGGGCTACGGACGGTCGGAGAAGAACCGCCCAATCAACTGCGACATCGCCAACGGAGCCGACGACCTTGCTGCAGGCAGCCAATACATTCTGCAGACAACCCGCGCATCAAAGCTCCTGGTCTACGGCATTTCGTCGGGAGCGCTGAAAGCCGCGCTTTTTGCCTCGCAACATCCCGAGCGCGTCGCACGCCTCGCTCTCGACGCCTTTGTATGGACCGGGGAGGGCAGCCCCACGCTGGCCGAGCGGCGCAAAAGACTGCCTGAGTTTCAATCGAAGAACCGCCGCCCAATCGATCGCGCCTTTGTCCACAGTATTTTCAATCGCGACCATCCAGGCACGGCGGACGAGTCAACGGTCGATGCTTTCGCAGACGCGATTCTCGCGCTCGATGATTCGGTGCCGACCGGCACTTACGTCGATATGTGTTCGAAGTTGCCCCTGGTCGGCCCAGAAAACATCACGGTGCCGACGATCATCATGCGCGGCCAGTTCGACGGCATTGCCGGCTTCGACGATCTCCTCGCATTTTTCAAGCGGCTGCCGAATCCGGATAAGCAGTTCGTCGTGATGCCTGGCATCTCGCACGCGAGTTTTCAGCAGAAGAACTACCGCACGGTGTTTCACATTCTACACGCGTTTTTCACTCAGCCCGAGCCGTTGTACCGCGGGTAGCTAAGCTAGTCCACGCATGACTCGAGTGCGAGGACCCGGGCGCGTGCTTGGCGATCTTTTCGACTTCCATTGGCAGCGGATTATATGGATGATCGGAGGAACTCGATCTCCGGATGCAGTTTGATGCCCTTCAGTCTTAGCTCGCCCAAGCAGTGCTCGAGCGATTTTGCCGTTGCTTCAGGGCCGAAGTTGGGATTGATACAGCAAAAGCCCAATGATGCGCCTCGAATATTTTGCCATCTCTTCAGCCATCACCTGATTGGCTTCGGAAGCCCGCGATCTTGAAACAGGATAGTTACTAATGAATGCATTAGTATGTAGACATGCGAGACGAGTGGCGATCTCCTCAATAATGGGCGGGGAACAATTCTCTGGGATCCGCCGCATGAGGCGACCTGTGTAAGATATTCCGATTGGCAGGCACGATTACGTCTCGGAGCCTCGAGACTGGATCAGATCTATCAGTTGATTACGCGGATGCTGATTAGCAGCAACGCTTTTGCTGGTGAACTTGCCTGAGCGCGACAAAAGCATAACAAGTACAACCACCAGCATGAGCAGAATCACGAGCACATGCACATTTACGCGCACGTACGGCTCTTCCCATCTCGGCGCCGCCAAGTCGGTCTGGAATCTTTCTTTGCGAAAATCATAGACATAGACGTTTTGCCACTCCAAGCATGTGATAGGCTTTGCAAAGTGTATCCGATCCCGTCGTGTTTCAGCGGGAACATCGCTTGCTTTATAGATGCAGGTCTTGAATTCGAGAGCGGCATTTCTCGTGCCGGTTTCGCTAACGAAAGCCCCGCTGGGGTAATCGGTCATGTAAACGACCGGATGAGTTGGTTTCTCGGCGCCGTAGTATTTCTGAGTCCGCTCGTCGTAGGCGCCGCGTGTATTCCACCGCAGCAAAAAAAATCTGCCGTATTCAGGATCGCTGTTATACGCGGGATCAGTATCCTGCGAATCTATCACCCAGTCAGGAAAACAAAAAGGGACATGTTCTCCGAAACTCAGCACGACATCATTTACATACCTGGTTATCTTGCCGTTTGTCTTTTTTGAACTGGAAAACACGCAGCCTCTTTTGAACTGAACGATGGCGTATTTATCGAGCGCCGCGATGGAATCGGTTTCGTATTCCATGATTACGCCGGTGCCATACGTCGGATAGATCGGGTCGTCACTAAACCAGGTTTCATAGTTTGACGTTATGAGCGTGAATCTCTTGAGATCGCAAGTGTCGGTCAACCAGCAGTCGGCATTCAAAAAGTCCTGTCTTGTTTCGGAAAGCGTGTGCACATGCCCCTTGCCGGTAAAGTGTCCATAAGAATGGTCCGTAAGAAGGGAGATGAGGACGACGAATAAGAAGCCGAACAGTTTTTTCATTTCATCGAAAACAGAAGCCGGTGGAGTTTTGCGCTAGGATCCCGGCTGGAATACTGTACGGGAGACGAAACACGCACTACTACGCGGTTGAAAGCGAACGAAAACCATCGCTCGCTAGTTTCAAACGCGGTATTACGACTGCCGGTAAGGGCACGTCCTTAAATGATCGTAACAAGGCATTGCGGAGCAAGCCAGAGGGATTTCAAAAAGCAAGGTTTCGTGGCGGGACGATGAGAAAAACGGAACAGAGCGCCGCTTTGAGCGCCCGGAGGTCGGGATGCACCTCCAGCATCTGCGTCCCAACAAGTTCGCGGCGCTTTTCCCAGCACTTGTGATTCTGTTCCAAATTCAGCGTCGCTACTCTGACAACCATTTTGGGACTCGCACCCGGGTGCTTGTGACGACGTCAAGCCCAGCGCGCCGGCGAATCTTAGCTGGACGAGCGCTGCTCCGGCTTGGGTGTGACCACTTCCGGTAGCAAGATGTACAGCGCGCCTGGCTCGACCTTTACGCTAATGGCATGAGAGCGTATCTCCGGATCGTGATCTTCGGTTGGCCAGCGCTTATCGTCGATGTGAACCGGTGAAATCTCCCACTCTATCTGCAGATGGCGCCCTCGATGTCGCGGCAGTTCCGGCACCTTTTCTGCGCCTTTCAACTTTTCGGTGATGTATCTTTTCAGTCTGCTTCGTTGATGGTGAGGGACCGCGATGACGTCCAGCAGACCGTCTCCAGTGTCTGCCCCGGGAGCCAGGTTTAGGTTCGGTCCGATGAAACCGACGTTCAGGGCTTCAAGCAAAACATAGCTGCCGGACAGGTCCTCACCGTCCAAGCGCACCCGCAACTGGTTGGGCCGAAACTCGGGCACTTGACCGGCCAGCATTTTCAATACCGATGTTATCTCATCCTCAGGCTGCTCTACGGGAGCCAGCGCCTTGCCATTCGATTTCTCAATTCGAAACATCGTCTCGGCAAATAATCCCAAGCCGAAGCCCTCGATAAAAGCCCGCGAACCCCACGGGCCCTTGGCAACGGCGGAATCGAAGTGGACGCACCGCCCGAGTCTCCACCCGGCGATCACGTCTTTCAAGGCGATGTCCGCCATACCCAACGTGGACGCGATGTTGTTGGCGGTACCCAACGGGAGGATCGCCACCGGGGTGGTGCGATCAATGATGCGCTTGGCGACTTTGCCTACGGTACCGTCCCCGCCTGCCACCGCAACGAGATCACCCGGATCTTTCAACGCCCGGTGCCACCCCTTTTCTTTGGACGACTGGTAACCCACCTTGTGGCCGGCGGCGCGAATCCACTTGAGCAGTTGTTTAGCGGAAGGCCCGGTGCCTTTTCCGGCTTCTGGGTTGTGTATCAGTGTGATCTTGATGGATTTGCTCCTACTCAGAATCGGGGAGGTCAAGAATGTAGGGGTCGGTATCGCCCCGGCAATTGTGCCAAGGAGAGGCCGCGAGTCCGTTGGAAAATGAGTGCTCCTCGTTTTGCAGCATGTCGTAAAATCGTTTCTTGAAATCTAACCAGTGGTTTGTTCTGCCACTGGCACCAATGAAGAAGTCATCGAGATTTGAGCTGAAAATAGCGAGAAAAAAAACTTGAGTCTTTCTAGCAGTGGCATCCGAGGATCTTTGGCTTCTTCGAGGACCCGCCGGTTGAACTCGAGCCATGACAGATCTCGGTTAATCAACAAGCCGTTTTCATCAACAGACATCATCTCTTAAACCAGTCTAACGCCTAACCCGGCAGGAACAAAGAGGGCGAATGGTATGCCCAGGGACGGGGGATAAAGCATGACCGGAGACGGGCGACCGAAGACCGGGGATGCGCGAAGAGTGAGGGTAGAGCGGCGACCGGGTCCGGAGAGTGTAAAGGGGAGAGGGTAAAGCATGACCGAGGACCGCGTACCGGACCGGGAGACGCATGATGCCCAGGTAAAGTAAGAGTCGGTTTTTCTTGTGAAAGAGCGGCCGTGCGCGCTATAGTTCCCTGGGCTGGTTAACAGGGCGACCGGGGACTGGAGACGGGAGACCCGGGAACCGGAAGAGGGACTGAAATGGATGTCAAATCGTTGATCGATCCCGAAGGCGGTATCGTCGACCGGCGTATCTTCGCGGACCGGGAAATCTACGAGCTCGAGCGCGAACGCCTATTCGCACGCTGCTGGCTTTTCCTGGGCCATGAGTGCGAAATCCCCAATCCCGGTGATTTCGTCACCCGCTACATGGGGGAGGAACCGGTCATTCTTTGCCGCGATTCGAGCGGCAAACTGCGCGCCCATTTGAACTTGTGCCGCCACCGCGGCAATCGCGTCTGCCGCGCCGACCGGGGCAATACGAAGCTCTTCACGTGCTCTTACCATGGCTGGACTTACAGCGCCGACGGCAAGCTCGCGTTGGTACCTATGCTGGACGCCTTCAAGGGTTTGAATAGAGAAGAGTGGGGTTTGATATCCGTGGCGCAGATCGAGAGCTACAAGGGGCTTGTCTTTGCAACTTTCGATCCCGAAGCTCCCGGATTATTGGGTTACCTCGGTGACATGGCCTGGTATCTCGATATCCTTTTCGACCGTCGCGAGGGCGGCACGGAAGTGAGTGGGCCGCACCGTTGGCTGCTCGACGCCAACTGGAAGACGGCGGCGGAAAATTTTGGCGGCGACGGTTACCATATCACCACGACCCACGGTTCGGCGCGCGATCTCGGTGTCGACACGACGACGAGCCAAACCCGGCAATGGAACAAAGGCTGTCAAATTGCCTGCGGCAATGGCCATATCCTGGTTTCCTGGATCACGCCGCCGGACGGCGGCCCATGGTTTGCGCAGCCGGACGAGGCGCTCGTCGAGTACATGAAAGAACATGCGGATGAGATCGAAAATCGCTTGGGGACGGTGCGAGCGCGGCAAATATCCCCGTCGGCGGGAACCGTTTTCCCCAATCTTTCGGTTCACTGGCTCACACGCACGATACGCGTATGGCAGCCGCGCGGGCCGGACAAGATCGAAGTCTGGAGCTGGGCGGTGGTCGACAAAGCAGCGTCGGCGGACATCAAGAGCAAGATGCGCTTCGTGTCGCAGTATCGCTTCAGCCCGAGCGGCGTGTTCGAGCAGGATGATATGGACAACTGGATCCAAGTTACAGGCGCGGCGAAAAGCCTGATCGGCCGGCGCTACCCCGCCAACTATCAGATGAGCGGCAACGAGCCGCCAATCGAGATTGAGCTGCCGGGTCGGGTTACAAGCCGCTTCAGCGACAACAATCAATTGAGCATGTACGTGCAATGGGCCAAAATGCTCGAGGCAAAAAACTGGGGCGACTTTTTGAGTCGGGAAAATGGATAGCGAGCTGCGCCGCCAGGTTGAAGAGTTCCTGTACTTCGAAGCGGAGCTGCTCGACGACCGTAAGCTGCGCGAGTGGGTCGAATTGTTCACCGACGATGCGCGCTACTGGATGCCGATCCGCCACAATACCTTCGCGCGTCCCGACTCTGTCGATGACGAGATTTCGCGACCCGGCGAGGGCTATTACTTTGACGATGATAAGGCGGCCCTCCGCGTCAGAGTCGAACGGGTCTACGCCAAAAACGCCTGGGCGGAAATGCCGCCCTCGCGCACGCGCCATTTCGTATCGAATGTTCGAGTGAAAAGTGACAGCGGAGCGGAGATCGAAGTTCACTCCAACTTTCTCGTCTACCGAACGCGCATGGAGACCGATCAGGATCTGTTTGTCGGGATGAGGCGGGACATCCTGCGCCGTGGTAACGCTACTTTTAAGATCGCGCGGCGCACGATTATTCTGGATCAGGCCGTGTTGGCTGCGAAAAACATCAGTGTATTCTTGTAGCCGGATCGGGCGCCAACACACGCGTAGATAAGGAGATTTGGTACGCGCGAGGTGGCACCGTGAGGGGGTAGCATCGTTCCGGCAGATCGTTATGGACTTCAAGGATCGTGTCGTCTTGATTACCGGGGCCTCTACGGGAATCGGCAGGTCGCTCGCAATAGAGTTAGCAGCGCGTGGCGCGATTATCGTCGGCTGCGCGCGCAGTCGCGAACGGCTGGAGGATACGCTTGGCGTCATCCAATCCAAGAGCCCCTCATCCATGGTCGTGGCCTGCGATGTTGGCAGTCGCGAGCAGGTCCGAACCATGGTGCAAGAGATCATCGCCCGATTCGGCAGAATCGACGTTTTGATCAACAATGCAGGAGTCGGTATGCGCCGGCCGTTTGCCGAGACCTCACTGGACACGATCGAAGCGATGCTCCGGACCAACTATCTTGGTGCCGTTTATTGCACGCATGAAGTGCTTCCAGGAATGCTCGAAAGAGGCTTTGGTCACATCGTCAACATCTCATCGGTTGCCGGCAAGATCCCTTCTCTCAATCTCGCCGGTTACTGCGCATCGAAATTTGCGTTAAACGGCTTCAGTGAGAGTCTTTATCATGAGCTTAAACCGCACGGGATTGGCGTGTCGATTATTTGTCCGGGTCCGGTTAAAACCGAGTTCAACAAAGCATTCGCTGAAACTCCCCCTAAGTCTCCGGCCCTGCTCATCGTCGGGACCGATGCTGTCGTGCGGGCGGTCGTCAGGGCGATTGAAGGAAGGCGTTTTGAAATCGTGCTCCCGCGGTCCTTGGCGGCAATCTGTTGGTTACAGGGAGTGCTGCCCACGCTCTATCGCGCGCTCTCGCATCTTTTTTTTCGCGCCTATGTGAAGGAGCGGAAATAGTCGGGAGTATTTTCCCGCAGAGGCGCAAAGTTCGCCAAAAAAAAATGACACCGAACGCGTTCTTGGCGCTTGCGCGAGAAATCTTCGATTCGAGAGTTGCTCCCAATCTGGCAAGCTACGCCTCTTCTCTTTCAACGGAGATTAGCCCATGACCCCTGCTGAGCTTGACAGGCTTCGCCGAACACAAGTAAAAACGCCTCACCTGTTGCGGAAAACTCAATGCAGAGCGAAAGGGGACAAACCGATGGAAGAACGTATTGTGTACCTGAACGGTGCGTTTGTGCCGGAGAGCCAGGCGAAGGTGTCGGTGTTTGACAGCGGCTTTAATGCCGGTGACGGTGTCTACGATGTCACCCGGACGTTCGCGCACAAGCCGTTTCGCCTACGCGAGCATACCGAACGGCTTTTTCGCTCGCTGCAGTACACCCGCATCAATTGCGGCATGTCGCTGGAAGAGATGGAGAAGATTACGCTGGAGGTACTGGAGCGCAACAAGTCGCTATTAGCCGCCAACGAGGATCTTGCCTTGTGGCAGGTCGTGAGCCGCGGTGTGCGTTCTTCGAGGGGCAATCGCGTGGCCGGCGACGCCACGGTAACGGTCTATTCGGTTATAGTCAATTTCCCCGAATTCGCCGGCTTTTATGTCGAAGGCGCGCCGATCGTGATTCCCTCGACGCGGCGCATCCCACCGGAGTGTCTCGAGTCGAAAGCCAAGATTACCAATAAGATGAACCACAACATGGCGAGCTTCGAAGCGAAGCAAGTTGATCCTCGGGCCATTCCATTGATGCTCGATATTCACGGTAACTTGAGCGAGACCAGCGCCCATAATGTTTTCATAGTGGTCAACGGGAAATTGTGCATGCCAACCGATCGTAACGTCCTTGGCGGTATCACCAAGGACGCCATCTGTGATCTGGCAAGACAGCTGGGTATCGAGATCGTCGAGAATGATTTCACGCCGTACGATCTGTACACTGCAGATGAAGCGTTTCTGGCGAGCACCAGCCCGACCATTGTTCCGGTGCGTAGCGTAAACGGCGCCACGATCGGAAAAGGCGCGCCGGGTCCGATGACGCTGCGGCTCATCGCTGCGTGGAACAAAATGGTCGGCTTGGATATCGTAGATCAAGCCCTCAGCCATCTGGAGAAGAACGAACGCGCTCGATTAACGAGTTTATGGCAAAACAAGAAGGCCGCGTAGAGCTGCGCATAGCGGCCGAGTTTTAACGGGGCGCGATAGCGTGTTATTTGACTATTTGTTCCAACCGCTAGCTCGAGGCACGATAACGATGTCGCTGTTCGGGATCGCTTCCCGGAGATGATCCCGCATCCGGGCGACAATCCTCGAGACCTCGCCGACGCTTTTGTCCTGAGCGAAACCCAGCGTGATCTCGACGTGAGCGACATTGCCGGAGCGGCGCGTGCGCACCGAAATCAGCTCGTCATAGTCGTGGAAAAAGGCCGCCAGCGTGCGGTTGACCTGCACTTGCATTGGCTCGGCAATCGCGCGATCCAGAAGATCCGGCACCGTCTCGCGCAACAGCCCGACCGCGATCACGATCATGAAGCCCACCACGAGCAGCGCGCCGACATTATCGGCGACTCGCCCGACCATCGGCTCGGAGGCAACGCTGTGAATGACGACACAGGCGACCACCACCACCGAGCTTACGGCTTTGGCAAGACGCGCGCGGAATTGAGAGACCACGATCACGGAGGGCTGAGCACGCATCGAGCGCCAGAGGGGTACGAGCGGCACTGAGTTAACACCGAGATTGATAAGCACGAAGACAATAGCCAGCCTTGCCGCTAAAAGCGAAGGCGGTGGTTCTGGCGCCAGTATGAAAGCGCGCGCGACAACGAATCCTGCTGCCACGAGGAGAAGCACCGCCACCATCCCTGACAAGGCACGCTCCAGCTTGCCGATACCGTAATCGTAATCGACGATCAGGCCTCGATGGATCCGGCGCAGGGTGCGAAGCGAAAACGCAGTCACGATCAGGAGCAGACCGCCGCGCAATACCTCGGCCAGCATGGCCAGCGATCCGGACCAAATCGCGACGATAAAATAGGGGACGACCAGAAGTAAATCAAGCCAGATAACAAGCGCCAGCGCGCGCTCCTGTTTGCGTCGTTCGCGAGGGGGCATCTAATCGTGACCGGTGTGTTCAGGGCGCGCCATAATCCGCCGCATTATGATTTCCTTTTTGAATCCCGCCGACGAGGCACCGCCGAATAGGTACGGGAAACATCTGATTTCGATCCTTATTATTGAAATGGCGGAGACGTCAAGCGCCTGGCTGGCATCTTCTTGGCAAGTGCAGGTCGATCGGATAGGTGGCGAACATGGTCACGCCGAACCGACCGCAGCGGATCGAATAAGAGGAAGGAATTCAGAATAGAGTTCAAACCATGCGTCACTGTATTCAATGTTGTCGGCGGTTCAAAGAGTTGCGCTGGGCAGTGTCGAATGGTTTGAAGCAGTTCAAACTTTTAACGTGCGCCAGTATCAACGCAAATGGAAGGCGCGCGGTTTGTCTCGAATCTAGGAGGAATCCCCCGTAGTCAACATTTCGGGTGTCCTCTTTACAATACAGAATTGGTTAAAGCTGCCAATGAAAAGTCCACGTTCGCCTGACGGGAACTTTGAAGCAAACAAACTAAGGACGACTGGAACGGTAGCGTGTTGATCTACGCGTCGTTGAGCGGGACGCACGCACGAAACGAGCACGGGCGCGCCGGAACGCGTCAAGCCGGATTCGCCAATTCTGGATTTGAGGGCGTGTGGCATGTGTCTTGCGCTCTGCCAAAGACCAGTTGTTCTTCAAGGAGGTATCCATGCACAGAGCGCGGCTAAACATCATCTCGGCGATTATCGTCGTGGCTATATCTATTGTGCCATACTTGCAGGCAGGCCAAGCTCAAGAGTCGGCACAGCAAATGAACATTAGTGAGAGCCAAATGAGGTCTTTCGCTAAGGTTTACGTTGAATTCGAAAAGATTCGCGAATCGTATGCACCGCAGATGAAAGAAGCTAAGGATCCTGAAGAGGCCAAGGCCATTGAAAAAGAGGCTGTTTCAAAAATGCACGAAGTGCTTGCGAAGGAAGGACTGACTGAAGAAAGCTACGTTCAGATCTTCGAGATGGCGCGCACTGACGAGGATCTCCGTCAAAAGCTAATTGAGCTGATAAATGCCGAAGTGCAGAAGCCTTAGTGGCCGCGCCGGCCAGTCCGTTCTAGTGTCACTAGCAGGTTGCTGAAAAAAGATTCGGAATGCTTCGACAGCATGAACGGAAAATCCCTACTCATTTCAAGTTCCTCTCCGTTCGCCCCGAGGTTCTCGAAGGGGTGAACGGAGAGTTTTTCAGCAGCCTGCTAGGATTTCAGGCACCGGCTTGCTGTTCTTTGATGGCAAGCTTGGCGAGATAATCCGCGCGTTCGTTTTCCGGGTGACCATTGTGCCCCCGCACCCAGCGCCAGTTTATCTCGTGCCGACTCGCTGCTTCATCGAGTAATTGCCATAAGTCCTGATTTTTTACCGGCTCTTTCTGCAAAGTCTTCCAACCGCGCGCCTTCCAGCGCGGGAGCCATTCGGTAATACCTTTCCGCAGGTATTCCGAGTCGGTGGTCAACGTAACGGCGCATGGATATTTTAGCGAGCTAAGCGCCTTGATCGCAGCCGTCAATTCCATACGATTGTTGGTAGTGCGGGGCTCGGCGCCGCAAAGTTCCTTTACGGTTTTGCCGTAACGTAGGATTGCGCCCCAGCCGCCGGGTCCAGGATTGCCAAAGCACGCCCCATCCGTAAAGATTTCTACATGGGGAAACGGTTTTCGTTCATCCATAGACGCGCATGATAACACGTCCGCTCCGATTTCGAGACCGTCTTGTAAGATTGCCACCGATTCGTACAATCTGATCACAACAACCGGATAATATTGACCAGCCGGAGGAGATCATGCGAATTGGATTTGCGCAACTCCGGCGCGTCCTGAGCCCCCGCAGCGTCAAGGGGCGGAGCGCGCGGATCGATATTTTGTTTCACAGCTTCCAAGTTGAGCAGGTGATGCCAGCTATGAGATCGCGTTGGCCTGGATCGGAGCTTATGAAGATAATAAAAGTTCAGACGGAGAAGAAAAAAGAAATCAAAGACATCTCGGATATCGTACAGAAGAGTCTCGAAAGTTTCGCGGGCGATGGACTCTGTCATCTGTTCCTGACTCACACAACGGCTGCCCTGACCACGGCCGATCTGGATCCCGGAACGGACCTGGACATGCTCGAAGCATTCGGCGCGCTGGTGCCGCGACTCAAATATCGCCATCCCCACGACCCGGCGCATTTTCCTGATCACCTGGTGTCTTCGTTGATCGGCACTTCTCTCCTAGTTCCTGTAAAGAATCGAAAACTGGTATTGGGCACTTGGCAGCGTATTGTACTGGTGGAGCTTGACGGGCCGCGGCATAGGGAAATCCTCCTTTCTTTTCTAGCGGAACGCTAAATACCTTAGACCTTGAGTCGCGCGCGAGTTTTTCCCGATCGCCCGCGATTGCCAATCGGGTTTGCCGGTCAGCAGCGCGCGGCCGCGCTCCACCGTGATGATCCGTAAGGTAGGCTGGCGGTTAAAGTTCAAGGAGCAGCGCCCAGTGCAATGCCTCGGATTGATCTGGAATCTGCTCTCTGGTAGTGCTCTGGGCCAGAATCCCAAAAAGGAGGCCGCCATGCCGAAAAAGGTTTTTTGGATAGGTGGCTGGTTCGTTGGGTTTTTTGCTTTCCTTTTGCACCCAGTTTGCGCGCAGGACTTTTACAAGGGCAAGAGGATCAATCTGATTGTCTCGTACGCCGCTGGTGGGCTCTATGATGCGCACGCTCGGCTGCTTGCAAGGCACTTGGGAAAACACATCCGGGGAAAGCCGAGCTTTGTAGTTCAGAACATGCCCGGCGCAGGTGGCATCGTCGCGACGAACTACCTTTATAATGTGGCAAAGCGAGATGGCCAGACAATCGGTACCGTGTTCAGGAACTTGGCCCTGGACCAAGCGCTCCGTGAAGTAAAAGGAGAGAAGGTTTTGTATAACGCAAGCCAGTTCGGCTGGATTGCGAGCACAAGCCAGGAGACCTCCGCGTGCATCGCTCGCCATGATACCCCTTTCAAGACTATCAAGGATTTGATCGGCTCTTCTCGTCCATTGATCGCAGGCGGTTCAGGGCCCGGGGCAGATACTGACGATTTCCCAAAGCTTGCCAACGCGACCCTTGGCACTAACTTCAGACTGATCAGCGGTTTTCCTGGCGCGGCGGGTATTTACCCCGCGATGGAAAGAGGGGAGGTGGAGAATATGTGCGGCACCTGGTCCGCTCACAGGGCTTTGCGCCCGGACTGGTTCAGGGACAAGTTTGTGAACGTCGTTGTGTATATGTCCGTCGAAAGAAACCCTGAGCTTGACGGCATGGGAGTACCGTGGGTTTTTGATCTCATTAAGGACAAGAAGGCAAGGATCCTGTGGGAGACGAGGCTCATCCCAAATGTAATGGCTTGGCCATTTTTTACCACCCCAGGCGTATCTCCGGAGCTGCTCGGCCAGCTGCGTAAATCCTTTACGGCGGCCATGAAGGATCCGGCCTACCTGGCTGAGGCGAAAAAGATGATGCTGGAGATCGACCCTGTTTCAGGGGAGGAGGTTGAAAACGTGGTGAAGCGGATCTTTACCGTGCCAAAGGATCTTCTTGTAGATCTGGCCAGAATCCTCGATTGATGCCTGGTTGGTGCATGGCTTCTTGAGCGTACATCGAAGGCACGGCGCCGAACGCTACTTGGCGCCGCGTCCCCGAAATCAATTCACTGCTGGCGCAAATCAATTGGTCATGATTTTAGCGTCTTGTTGAAATGCTCAATGGTGCGCCGCCAAGCTAATTTGGCTGCGCCTTCGTTATATCGCGGTGTGGTATCGTTGTGAAAGCCGTGATTCGTCTTGGGATAGACGTAAGCCTCATATTGAACATTATTGGCCTTCAGGGCGGCCTCGTAATCCGGCCACCTCTCGTTAACGCGGGGATCCTGCTCGGCAAAATGAATTAATAATGCGGCCTTGATCCGCGGCACACCCTCAAGCGCCGGTGCGGACCCATAGAAGGGTACGCCCGCAGCCAGTTCCGGCATCCGCACAGCCAGGCTGTTCACCATGGTGCCGCCGACACAGAAACCAACCGCTCCGACCTTGCCGGTGGATTGAGGATGTTTTAAAAGGAACTCCGCCGCAGCGACAAAGTCTTCGGTTATCTTCGCGGGATCGAGTTGCTTCTGCATTGCCAGTGCCTTTTCATCGGCTTCGGCGCCATACTTGTCTACGGCCGGGTAGCCCCCAAGCGGCCAGATTGCATCCGGTCCGAGGGCCAGGAAACCACTGACGGCCAACCGCCGGACAACGTCCTCAATATAGGGATTGAGTCCGCGGTTCTCGTGAATAACTAACACGGCTGGAAACTTAGCTCCGCTCGCCGGATGCGCAAGCAAGCCGCGCATCGTCCCTTTTGGCGAGTTGCCTTTGGGGGACGGATACATTGTGTAGCCGGCTTTGATGCGCTTATCATCTTTGGGGACTTGTTGTGCCAAAGCATAGTTGGGCCGAAGCATGTCCCATAAGGCCGTCGCGGTCAGGCCGCCAACGGCAAATTTAGCGGCACCGTCCAAAAACTCACGGCGGTTGATGCCGCCATGGATGTAACGATGGAACAGACCGAGCAGTTCAGGATCGAAATCGCTGGCTTTTTTTCTCTCCATGGATTCTCCTCCAGATGTTGAAGATTTTTCAGTGGAACGGTATCCGAATCGACACACTCGATCAAGACTATCCGGCTGCGTCGGCGGACCCTGGTTCAAAAGTTCAAAGGTTCAAGCGGTAATTGCCCGTTCAAGGGTTCAATTTCAAGGGCAAGCCTGCGTTCCACGTTCGGATTCCACGTTTAACCTTGAACAGTTTCGCAGCGAGCCAGCGATTACGTCCGCTCCCATTCGCCGGTAATCCGTTCGATCGCGCGCACGGCGGCATCGAGAAATGGTTGCAGTACAAGGTCGGCGCCGCCTGCCGCCAATGTGTCGGCTTCCTGCTCGTCGCGCGCGATGACGCCGATCTTGAATGCGCCCCCGTGACTGCGCAGCGCGTGCAGCAGAGCGTGGCGCGGGTCGGCGTGCGCAAGACCGAGTGGATGGGGCGGAATTGCAATCACGATCCAGCGGGCATGGTCCAGCGGCAATTCGGTACGGAGTCCTGGGTCGCCGGCGTCACCGTAAATCACTGGACGCCCGCGCTTGGCCCAGGCCTGGACCGCTTCCGGATCAGCATCGACGCCGAGAACCGTCAGGCCATGTTGCTCGAGTCCGTTTGCCAGTGCCCCGCCATAGCGTCCAATACCGACTATAATCACGTCGCAGCGCGCGCGTGCGTATTCACTTGAATCCGCCATTTCCTCGCGGTGCGGGATTTTTCGTTCGAAGATGCCGAGAAGTGGTTCGCTCCAACTGTAGAGCTGTTGCGAGTAAAGAATCATGTATGTGGACAGGGTAATCGTGATCATCCCGACCAGAGTTACGAGTCCCATCGACTCCGCGTCGACGTGCCCGAGTGTCAGGCCCATGGCCATAAATATGAGCGAGAACTCGCTGATCTGCGCCACCGTCAGACCGGCGAGAAAGCCAGTGCGCTTACGGTATCCCATCGCGCCCATGATCACCATGACAATCAACGGGTTTCCGATCAGGACGAACAGCGACAGCAACAGCGCCGCGGGCATTTGCGTTCCAAGCAGCGAAAGATCGAGTTGCAGGCCCAAGCCGACAAAAAAGAAAAGCAGGAGAAAGTCACGCAGCGTGCCCAAGCGCGAAGCGACAGCATCCCGGAAACCCGTCGAAGCGAGACTCACTCCCCCGAGCAAGCCGCCAAGTTCCTTGCCAAAACCCATGAAATCAGTGACCGCGGCCAGACCTACTGCCCACGCGATCACGAAGGTGACCATCAACTCTGAAACCTTGGCCACGGCATGCAGCAAAGGTTCGGCTACGAACCGCATGAACAGCGCCAGCAGCACAAGCAACAGGACCCCGCCTCCGGCGACCTGCGCCAGGGCGAGCAGGGGCGAACCTCCGTCCAGCTGCGTGCCGACGCCGAGGGCCGATAGCGCAATCATTGCAAACACCACAGCCAGATCCTGGACGATCAGAAAACCAAGCGCTATGCGGCCGTGCAGCGAATCGACTTCGCGCTTGTCGCTGAGCAACTTGACAATAATGATCGTGCTCGAAAACGTGAGCGCGACGGAGATGTAGAGCGACGGTAGCGGTGCTATCCCTAGCGCCAGACAGATGGCGAAGCCAAACAGGGATGTGAACAAGACTTGCCCGAGCCCGGTAGCCAGCGCCACCCCCCCAAGGGTGCGAACGAGCCCCAGGTCGAGCTTGAGACCGACGACAAATAGCAAAACGGCGACCCCTATCTCGGAGAGCAGCGCCACGTAATCGTGCGTGTGCACAATAGCGAGCCCGCCGGGTCCGGAAACGATGCCGGCGACGAGAAAGGCCACGATCAGAGGCTGGTGCAAGACCCTCGCGACAAGCCCGAGTGCCGCTGCCAGAGCAAGGATCGCGGTGATTTCCAAAAACGTAGAGTTCAAATTCGTCCACCCGCTTCTAACGAGCCTAACGTACGCCTCAAGAGAAAGCGATGGCGCGGACCAAATTCCAATAGTTCAAAGGTTCAAGGCCTTCAAATCACTGTAGGATTCCTTCAACACAAGAGTTGTAACGAAATGCTGGCGATCTACCCCTTGATGGTCTCGCTGGCAGCTCACGTTTGCTATGACGCTCCACAACCCGTACAGTCGTAGCATGAAAACCGATATGGAAGACAAACGCAGGTATACGATAAGGGATTCTCACCGCAACCAAAGCTTCGTCGGCATATTAAAGAAAGACCCGGCCAGCTATGCATGGACGTGGAGCGGGTATATTAACTTTGAAAACGGCCATGAGGTTACGTTTACGAGCCAGCGTAGCTTCAAAACTCACGTTGAGGCTGAAGAATATCTGCGCCAATTCGCCCGCGCGTGCATCGAGAACAGGCTTGGCGCAACTGAACGATTTTAATCCGTTGGATGAACAGAGAGTGGAACACCTCGAGCGTAGGCTTCTGCGGGCGCGAGGGCGGCAGTTCCGTTATGCCACGTCATCGGCGGTGCCAGGGGAAAATTCGGACTCGAGTATCTCAGCCAGAATACGACAGATATCCGTTACCGACAGCATGCCTGCGAGTTTTTCATGATGAAGGATGATCGCAGACCCAATGCGTCGCTTGGCCATCTCAAGAGCAACTTCGTTGAGAGGCGCGTCGAAGCCGACCACATAGGGGTCGTCGCGCATAATATCACGGGCTCGCAGACGAGCCTTGTCCGTGTTTGGCGAAAACCGATCGCCCAATTGGTAAAGGTCTCTTTCGGAAACAATTCCCACGACTCGGCCATCCTGCTGCACGGGGACATGACGAATACGGTGCTCGCGAATCAAACGCTCCACTTCTTCAATCTCATCATCGGTGTCAACGGAATAGGGGAAAGGGGTCATAACGGATCCCACGTAAGGAATTTTTTTGTACTTCTTCATAAGAATCTCTCCTCTAAATGACGGCGCTTATTCATATGACCTGTCTATTTGCTTAACCAGATGAGAATGCTACAATGATACCGTTCTTTAGGGCTTACCGATATTACTTGCTTTGCAAGGCCTCTGAGCTTTAAACGAGCCAGAGGCTTTCTTATTTCTCCCGAGGGGCGTTAACATGGCAGAGAGTAAGATTGAGGTCAAATTGAAGGACGGAACCTTGGTGCGCCATAAAGTGGCAGGATACGAAGGTCGGATAGAGGGCACAACTGAGATCAAGGCCTGCTTCACCCGGGGAGGAGAGTTGTTGGCTACCACCATAGGAAAAGAGCTATTTCAATATCGAGTGGTGGTGAAAGGGGAATCCCTGCGCCGGATAGCGCCTGCCGAAGATTTTGAAATCCTGGAAGGGATCATAGAGGTGATCTGCCCTAAGTGCCGTTGTTCTTTCCAGAGCAAGCCCGACCTTGTGGGTAAACCCCGTGGTCGCTGTCAATGCGGCGGATGGATTTGCCCGACCTGCTTGGCTTGTGAGGACGTGAATGAGGGAGCTGCAAAAAACCCGCGATCTACCTGCTTAAAGCAGCGGAATCGTCTAGCCACGAGGCTAGCCGTGCAGAAAAAAGCGGCGGCGGGTTCACGCGCGGTACGAAATTAACCCGGACTAATTTCGTGTTCCAGTGCCGCGCCTTCTGACCGCAAAAAAGAAGTTGCAGAATCCGAACCGGCGAAAACTGATGGAGGCACCGAAATGAAAGAGAATGCTAGACGCAACTGGCGGCGCCGCAAGCGGCAAGCAACTCAACTTGCCAAGCGGGAATATTTCAGGAGAAAGAAGCAGCCTCACAACGACGAAGTGGAAATCGTCCGCGCCAACTGAGTGTCAATATCTAATCATGGCTCGGCCTCTCAGCGGTGCGGGTCCGGCCAGCGCAAATATCGATCTTCAAAAGCCTACATCAGTGCTTGTCTTCCAGGGCCTCTCTTGGCGCACCAAGGGGGTTGTCCAGCTATTTGTCTAAAAGAGCCATTTTTTTGGGATGGAAATTCGGAAAAAATTACCGAGTCTTGATTTTCATAATTAAGATAATTTGCTATAAAGTGAGAAAGGTTTCTATTCTCTGAGGCTGGGCTGTTGATGCCGTTTGCACCGGCGCGGTCCAAAACTCATGATTTTAACGGGAGCCCTTTGGCGAGCCCTTGGGTTTGCGTGTGGCGCCGGCTCGGCGCAAACTTCCAATGTTATCGAAACGGATGCCGACAGCGAACGGATCATATTTCCGCTCTTGAGCAAATGGCACAACAGTAGGGAGGGCCGTTCACGGTGAGCATTCCCGTAAAGCAAAAGTTGAGCGTTTTGAAGTACGTTTTAAAACAGCGATTGCGCGGACGCGAGCGCTATCCGCTGGTTCTGATGCTCGAGCCGTTGTTTCGCTGCAACCTCGCTTGCGCCGGATGCGGCAAGATCGACTATCCGGAAGAAATCTTGAATCGGCGCTTGAGTGTAGCCCAATGCATGGAGGCAATGGAGGAATCCGGAGCGCCGATAGTTTCGATCGCCGGGGGCGAACCGTTGATCCACAAAGAAATGCCTCAGATCGTCCGCGGTTTTATCGAGCATAAAAAATTTGTCTATCTATGCACAAACGCCGTACTGCTTTGCCGGCGCATGGATGACTACTCTCCCTCGCCTTATCTGACGTTTTCCATTCACCTCGACGGTAATCGCGACCGCCATGATGCTTCAGTGTGCCGGGATGGCGTTTTTGATCAGGCGGTCGTGGCGATCCAAAAAGGCATTCAAAGAGGCTTCAGAGTCACCGTTAACTGCACGTTATTCCAAGGCGAGTCTCCGGAAGAAGTGGCCGCCTTTCTCGACCATGCCATGGATCTGGGGGTGGAGGGCGTGACAATCTCCCCGGGATTCACCTACGAGCACGCGCCGCGGCAGGACGTGTTCATGCGTCGAACCCAGAGCCAGCAGCTCTTCAGGGATATTTTTAAGCTCGGCAAGAAGCGCAAGTGGCGCTTTAACCATTCCAGTCTTTTTCTGGATTTTCTTGCCGGCAACCAGAGTTATCAGTGCACGCCCTGGGGCAATCCGACCCGCAATATATTTGGCTGGCAAAAACCCTGTTATCTTCTGGTCGACGAGGGTTATGCGCCCACGTTCAAGGCGCTCTTGGAAGAGACGGACTGGAAACACTATGGCGCGGGTAATAATCCGAAATGCGCCAACTGCATGGCGCACTGCGGTTACGAAGCGAGTGCCGTGAGTGATGCCATGAAGCATCCGCTGAAAGCCTTGCGTGTCTTGTGGCGCGGCCCTACTACGGATGGACCTTTCGCGCCGCCGCCGGCCATCACTTACTCGACCGAATCGACGAGACCCGCTCGCGCCAAATTGCGCGCTCAGGGTAAAAGCTTTAAAAGCGCGTAACAATTGTTTCATTGCTCAGTAATTGCGCGGTTCACTTCCTCAAAACTCAATTTACGTCCTCACCCGGCATCTCTCCCAAAGGGGAGAGGGCTTCTGATCTTCCGTAGACTCCCCTCTCCCCGCCTGGGAGGGGCCAGGGTGAGGGTATCTTCTCTGCGGGAGACCTCAAGCTAAATCATCACTTCGTGGATTTTTTCGGTTGCTTGATGTAGCCGTGCTGTGTGAACCACTCGACGGCGTCTCTAAGTGCGTTAACGGCGGGCCTAGGCGCATACCCTAGTTGCCGACGCGCCTTCTCGCTCGAGAAGTACATCAGTTTGCGAGCCATGCGTACGCTGTCTACGATAACGCGCGGTTCACCTGAGGGCGTAAAGCGGGCGATCCCTTCTGAGATGTAAGCCACCGGGATGACGAACCAGTAGGGGAGGCGAATTCTCGGTGGTGGCTGGCCTGTCAGTTCGGCGATGGTTTCCAAAATCCAGCGTAAGGTCCGATTCTCGCCGCCGAGAATGTAACTCGCTCCCACCGCTCCTTTTTTGTAAGCTTGCCAGTGACCTGCAGCGACATCATCGACGTGCACCACATTAAGCCCCGTATCCATATAAGCGGGCATGCGGCCGGAGGCAGCATCTACGACAATTCGCCCGGTGGGAGTTGGCCTTACATCGCCCGGGCCAAACGGCGCTGTGGGCTTGACGATCACTACGGGCGCGCCCTCCTGGGCTACCAGCCGTTCGACTTCTTGTTCGGCCAGAAACTTCGTTCGCTTGTAGGGTCCGATCATATCCGAGAGCTCGGCGCGGGATTCCTCATTTGCCGGGGACCCGTTTTCGCTTAAACGCAAAGTCGCAACGCTCGATGTATAGACGATGCGTGATACGCCGGCGGCAGTTGCC
Organism: uncultured Syntrophobacteraceae bacterium; assembly: GCA_964410485.1. GTDB lineage: Bacteria > Desulfobacterota > Binatia > UBA9968 > UBA9968 > CAYPHJ01. Next base: position 39,573 of record CAYPHJ010000007.1, on the reverse strand, counting down.
GAACGGATCAACGAGACGGTGCCGTGCACGTTGACGGCGCGCATTCTTTCGGGATCGGGAACCCAGAGCCGGTAGTCAGCCGCCGCATGAAATAAAGCTTCACAGCCGCGCACTGCGCGCTCGAGAGTCTCGGGCTCGGCAAGGTCTCCTTCCACAATTTCGCAGTCAAGTCCCGATAAATTGCGCCGGTCGCTGTTGGGACGCGCGAGGGCTCTGACCCTGTGGCCCGCTGTGATCAGATAGCGCAGTACGGCGGAGCCGACCAAACCGGTCGCGCCGGTTACAAGAGTGGGCATCGCTTTTCTGTACAATGGCATGATCGCGGATTCAACTCGAACGGTCGCCTGGAACGATTGGAACGGCTGGGTTATCTTCGTGTCTTATGGAGACAGCTTTGATTTTAGCTGTGTTGTCGACTTTGGCCTGGGTTGGTTTTGCTTTGACCTCGTGGCTGTGGCGCGCGGCGCCAAAGCTTGATGCAGCCCCAGAATGCTACGGGAATGAGGAGTTGGGGGACATTACAGTGTTGATTCCGGCCCGAAACGAGGCTGAAGTCATCCAACGCACTTTGCGTTCTATTGCTCGTCAGGGATGCAACATGAACGTCATCGTGGTGGACGATCGTTCCCAGGACGATACTGCCGCAAAGGCTCGCCAAATCGAAATCGCAAATTTGCGCGTGATCGACGCCGTGCCGTTGCCTGCCGGTTGGAGCGGCAAGTTGTGGGCACTCGAACAGGGGCGGCGAGAGATAAAGACCCCCCGCACTTTATTGCTGGACGCCGACATTGAGTTGGCGCCGGGCGCGATCCGCGCGCTTAAAGAAAAGATGCACGGGGAAGGGATTCCGTTCATTTCGCTTATGGTCATGCCTTCGATGTCCACCGGTTGGGAGAGGCTATTGATGCCGGCATTTGTGTACTTTTTTAAAGTGCTCTACCCCTTTCCGCGGGTGAACTCAGCGGTTTCGAGAGTGGCCGGGGCCGCGGGCGGCTGTGTTTTGTTGGAAACTCAACTACTCGAGCATATCCGTGCGTTCCGTTCGATTAGATCGGCCGTCATCGATGATTGTACGCTGGCTCAGCGGGTCAAATCGGAGGGGTTCAAAATCTGGCTTGGGCTTACGCACTCGGCAAAGAGCATTCGCGGCTACAAAAGGTTGAAGGAAATTTGGGACATGGTCGCGCGCGCGGCCTTTGCTCAGCTCCATTATTCCACGCCGCTCCTGCTCCTGTGCACAGTCCTTATGCTGGTCGTCTACGTTGCTCCCGTGGCCTTGCTTGTCTCGAACCGGGCAGTAGTCCGATATCTTGCGTTGGTATCGCTGACGCTCATGGTGGTGACATACGCGCCAACTCTGCGCTTCTATGGCCGTTCAATTGCCTGGGCGCTCTGTCTGCCTCTGGTGGCGGGGCTTTTCGTCGCCATGACGTGGACTTCCGCGTTGCGCTACTGGCGGGGCGAACGCACCCGGTGGAAAGGAAGGGTGTACCGGAGGGAGACATAATGGTCTCTAGTCTCGGGTTCCGGGGTCTCCACTTCCCCCCCTGCGGAAACTCGAAAACGGAAATCCAAGATCCGGGACCCGGAACCCGAGACTCGCGACTCTTGAGAGCGGCATCGACTGGACAATCAATGACGATTAATAGGGAGAAGATTCGAGAACAAGATCTCTTACTCGCCTGAGAGCTTTGTGGGCAGCGTGAAACTCGCGTCCGAGACGCGCAATCTTGATCCAATCCTGGGGGCGAAGGGCAACTCCTTTGAGAAGTTTTGCAGCATTGATTCTTCCGGTGGGTTCAATGGCTTCAAGAAGTTTATGCGGAATTTTTGTCGACACCGTATCTGCAACTGCCCGCAGGGTCAAAAAGGGCAGACCCGATTCCACAGCCAACCGCGCCTGCGCAGCGCTTTCCATGTCCGTTGCGATGGCTCCGGTGCGTTCCCTCAACGCCAGTTTTTGAGCCGAAGTCTTCAGCACGATAGCACTCTCAACCAGAGGGGCCGTTTCAACGAAAAGCTTACCGGAAAAACTTTGGTGCAGGCGTTGATGCCATTCGGGACTGACTGAAAAACTTTCGCCTTGGGCGGAAAAAATCTTTCTGGGGAGAATTAAAATGCCGGGCGTAAGCCGCTCGTCCAGAGCGCCCGCGCAACCCCAGCTGAGTAAAGCCGTTGCGCCCTCTGCCACCAGAGTTCTTGCCGCTCTGTAGGCGCGCTCGGCGCCCATGCCGGCCAAGGCCACCAGTAAGTTGTTTTCGACAGGCTCAACCGTTCCAGCTAAGATTTGTTTATCAGTTAGACTCGTTAACTCGCGCGGCAGAGAGACAATGATGCCGAGCATGACTCAAGCCGGAGTGTTGGAGCATTGGAGTACAGGAGTATTGGTGGGCATTACTCCACTGCTCCCTTACTCCATTACTCCAAAGATCCGCTTCACGGTGACGTGGTGAGATTGCGATAGCGCGCCAGGGCGAGTAAGGGAAAGTACTTGTCGTACCCATGATATTTTAAATAGAACACACGCGGAAATCCCGGAGCATTGAACTCGGGATCGTGCCAAAACCCATCGTGTTGCTGGGTCCGCAAAAGAAACTGAATGCCACGGCGAACGGCATCGGAGTGGACCTCGCCCGCGCTTATCAATCCCAGCACGGCCCACGCGGTGTGAAAAGAGGTGCTGCGTTGCGCCTGGCCGCGCTTGGACGAATCGAAATACGTATCGCAGCCTTCCCCCCATCCACCGTCGGCGCGCTGCATCAGCTTGAGCCATTGAGCGGCGCGTTTTACGGCGGGGTGCTCTGGTGGCACTCCGGCTTCCTCCAGGCCGATGAGAACAGACCAAGTCCCATAGATGTAGTTGGTCCCCCATCTTCCGTACCATGAGCCCTCCGGCTCCTGGCAGCGAAAAAGGTACTCGAGGCAGCGCGCAAGGGCCTGTTGGGTCTGTGCCGACGGCTCATATTGGCCCAGAATCATTCCACAGCGCCCGCTCACGTCTTCGGTTGGCGGGTCGAGCAACGCGCCATGATCGGCGAAGGGGATCTCGTTTAGATAAGTGTGATCGTTATCGGCATCAAAAGAGGCAAACCCGCCGTTACGGGACTGCATGCCGCAAATCCATTCGACGGCCCGTTGTAATACATCTTCGTAGCGCCGCTCGCCGCTCTTTTGCATCGCGTACGCGACGGCCGCTGTGTCATCGAGATCCGGATAGTAAGAATTGACAAACTGGAAGGGCCAACCGCCGCCGCGCACATGGGGCCGGTAGAAGCGCCAGTCCTGGGGCTCATCGCGGACCTGCCTTTGGGCTAACCAATCGAGTCCCTTAGTGGCAGCCCGGTGTCCCCGGCCAGCCGAGGTTTGCTGCAGGGTTATAACCGCCCAAGCCGTATCCCACACGGGAGACACGCAGGGCTGGCAATATGCTGAGTCCTTATTGACTACCAGAAGATCGTCAATTGCCTGTCTGGCCTGCATTCGCAGCGGGTGGTCTGCGGCATAGCCCAACAGATCCAAGGCTTCGTAAGCATTCACCATTGCGGGGAAAATGGCCCCCAGTCCACCTTCACCGTTGAGCCGCTCAACCATCCAGTTTTCGGCGGTCCTGAGAGCATGGCGGCGAAGCAATTGCGGCACCCAACGATCGATTTTGAGGCCCATGCGGTCGAGAAGCAAAAAGGCACGACCGAGAGCAGAATGAATCGGAAAATACTTTCTTTCTTGCCAGGGATCGGTATGGAAAAGTTCCCTAATGAATACTTTTTTCGGATTTCGCGCGCGTGCCTTGAGCGTGTACAGAATAAACAACGGCACCATGACGGTGCGCGACCAGTAAGAAACCTTAAAGAGGTGAAAGGGGAACCAGCGCGGCAGCAACACACATTCCACGGGCAGAAACGGTACGGCGCGCCAGGGAACCTGGCCGAATATGGCGAGCATGATCCGGGTGAACACATTCGTTCGCGCCGCTCCACCCAGGCGAAGGATGGTTTCGCGCGCTTTCACCATGTGTTGCGCTTCAGGCGAGTCACCGGCGAGCTTCAACGCGTAATAGGCCTTGACAGAACAGCTGAGTTCCGCCTGGCCGCCATAATAAAGTGGCCATCCTCCATCCTGGCTCTGGTGAGCGCGCAAATAAGAGCAGACCTTGCGCTGAAGGGACTCATCGATTTCACCCATGTAGTGCATCATCAGGATGTACTCTGCCGGTATGGTGCAATCAGCTTCCAGCTCAAAGCACCAAGAGCCGTCCGGATGTTGCAAAGCAAGCAGGGCGGTTGCGCCCTGTTGAATGGCGCGCTCCAGATGAGACAGGTGGAGTTCCTGTGCATCAGGCTTCGTTTCGGACCAGCCGCCAATGAAGGAGTGAACAGCGTCCAACCCCCTCATAATAATGTCAAGCTCCAGTGATTCATGTTTCAAGTCCCCGTTTCTACTTTGTTTTGGCCCGTGCTGGGAGACAGCCACGGCACGGGAGATGGTCCACGCGGCAGACGCCATGCAGCCAGATTGAATAAAAGTTTCAAAACCGCGTCATGCTTCGCAGCGACACGGCTGGCTACGACGATTGTCTTGACGCTCAGGCGCGAAATCCGTACCTGCTTCTCCGACGTATACGAGAGCCGACCATTGATCTTGCGCAGCGTTAATAACGCCATCCCAACGGCCCACAAACAGAAATTGCGAATGCCCGCTTCTTTTTTCGGGATCAGCAGGGTATAGGCCAGCGCATTGCGCAGATGCTCATGTGCCACGCCGACGAGCCGCCGAATACCGCGTTCGAATCCTTTCCGATTGCGCGCCGTGGTGAGTTCGCTGAGCTCGAATCCTTCCTCGGCGAAGATCTCACCCGGCAACCAACACGCACCCCGCGCATAGTCTTCCCATACATCTTTTAAAATGTTGGTCATTTGGAGTCCCTGGCCGAAAGAAACAGCCAAGGCCGTGAGAGCGTCATGCCGTCTGGCGATCTCGGGTGAATACAGGCAAAACAGGCTGGTCAACATCTGACCCACAACCCCGGCTACGTAGTAGCAGTAGAGGTTCATTTCTTCCAAGCTCTGTAAGCCTTGTGTGTTGCCGCGGAGTTGGAACTGTCCCATCCCTTCGGCCATGGTGCTCACACAGCGCTGTAGTGCCTGGCGTTGTGGCTCGGAGAAACCGCGCGTGATCCGAACGACACGGGGCGCATTGCGGATCAGCTCGTGTTCCGCGGGTATGGTTTGCGGCGAAAGTAGCGCTCCTAGCTGCGCGGCGAAGCGTTCTGCATTCTTTTCCTCGCCTAAGGCCTTGAGAAACTGATGGGAAAAGTAATTTTTTTGTGCCGCGCTCAGCGCCGATTCGTCTTCGATGGTATCGACGATACGGCAGAGGAGGTAGGCATTGGCCACCACCCGGCAAAGCGCCACCGGTAGTTGAGGAATGGTGAGCGCAAAGGTGCGCGAGACACCCTGCAGCATCGCGGCCTGAAAATCATCATCGTCGATGTGGGTTTTGTGAGCAATGTGATGGCCGGAATTCGAACCGCGAGGGGAGGAGACTTCAGGCATGGCGCTTTCGGCTTTAGAAGCTTTCATGCTTCGATCCTCCTTTCAAGCCTGATGAAGCTCTAGCGGGCGAGCTTCTTTTTTTCGTCCTGGATCAACTGGACGGCTGCTTGGAAGATGGCCTGTTGATCGATGCCGCACAGATTTTTGAGCTCATCCTGTGTCCCGTGGGGGATGAAGCGATCCGGTACGCCCAACCGCTTGATGCGGGCTGCGCTGATTTCCTCGTCAGCGAGCAGCTCGGTGACTGCGCTACCGAAACCGCCCTGCAGGACGTGATCTTCGACGGTTATGAGATACGGCACACGGCGCGCGGTCTGGACGATCAACTCACGGTCGAGCGGCTTTACGAAGCGAGCGTTGATCACGGCGGCAGCGATGCCCAACTTTGCGAGATCCTGCGCCGCCTTGAGCGCCGGCACGACAGTATGTCCCACGGCCAGGATAGCCAAATCCTTTCCAACGCAGAGCTGCTTACCTTTACCGATCGCCAACCTTTTGATTTCCTCGTCAAGCTCCACCCCCCATCCCTCACCGCGCGGATAACGCAGGCAAATCGGGCCATTGTAATCCAACGCTGATTTCAACATTTGCTGCAGCTCGTTTTCATCCATGGGCGCCATGATGACCATATTGGGGATGTGTCGCATGTAGGCGAAGTCGAAAACCCCGTGGTGCGTAGGCCCGTCAGCGCCCACCAAGCCGCCACGATCGAGCGCGAATACCACATGGAGATTTTGGAGGCAGACGTCATGAACGATTTGATCGTACGCGCGTTGGAGAAACGTGGAGTAGATCGCGACAACCGGAATCCGCCCTTCGGTGGCCAGTCCCGCGGCAAAAGTGACCGCGTGTTGTTCTGCAATACCGACGTCGTAAGCGCGTCCGGGAATTTCTTGAGAAAGCTTATCGATACCGGTACCGCTACCCATCGCGGCTGTAATGCCGACGACCTTGGGATTTTCCTTCGCGAGGCGAATCAATGCCCGAGCAAAGATATCTGTATAGGTCGGGATTGGGCCCTTACTTTTCTTGGGCTTCCCGGTGAGAACGTGGAACGGGGTTACACTGTGATAGCGTATCGGATCTGCTTCGGCAGGCGCATAGCCCTTCCCCTTCGTTGTAGTGACGTGAACCAGCGTCGGTCGCTCAATTTTTTTGACGTTTTGAAATGTCTCCACCATCTCCGGCAAGTTGTAGCCGTCGATGGGACCGACGTACTGAAAACCGAGCGCCTCGAATACAATGCCCGGGGTAACGAGGCCCAAAAAGGAGTCTTTGAGCTTGCGGGCCGCGAGGTAGAGATCTTCCCCCACAGCCGGCAATGTGCGCAACAGGTACTTCAGGTTTCCCTGGACCTTGAGACCAAACTCGGTGGTGAACTGCTTGCTCAGAAAAGACGACAGGGCCCCCACGCGGGGATCAATAAAAATCGAGTTGTCGTTGAGCACGACAATCAAATCTTTCCCGAGATGGCCGGCTTGATTAAGACCCTCAAACGTTAGCCCCGCACTGAGCCCGCCGTCACTGATCACGGCCACGACTTTGTGATCAGACTTCTGCAGAGTTTTGGCGACCACCATGCCCAGGGCTGCCGAAATTGCAGTGCCGGCGTGGCCGGCGCCAAATACATCGTATTCGCTTTCGTCTCGGGTTAAAAAGCCACTCAGTCCATTGAACTGGCGAATCGTTGGAAAGGCCTCACGCCGCCCGCAGATAATTTTGTGTGCGTAGGCTTGATGGCCAGTGTCCCATACCAGGCGGTCATGCGGCGTGTTGAACGCATAGTGCAGCGCCAGAGTTAGTTCCACCGCCCCCAGGGTAGATGCAAAGTGCCCTCCTACCTCTGAAATAACCGAGATGACTTCCTCGCGGAGTTCCTGGGCGACCGCGGCAAGTTCGTCGAGACTGAGTTGGCGCAGGTCCTTAGGACTAGTGACCTTGTCTAACAAGTTCCCCATGTTCCGGCTCCGGTATTCACAGGTTTCTCGAAAACGCCCGGCATTCACACAACAAAGATGCGGGATCAGTAACGCAGTGACGGCGACGACGCGCCGCCCTCGGCCAGATAGGGTGTTTTTGAGCAGCCTGTTAAAGTATTTTTTTGTTAACTTGTTCTTTCCGTTACGTATTGGGCAATTGCGCGAAGCGGCTCAGCTGCCTCGCCATAAGGTTGCATTGCTTTGAGACATCCCGTCAGAAGAACTTTGACGCGGTCACTGGCCCCGGCGGGCCCGACTATCGAAAGGTAATTTGCAATGCCCTTGTTGTTAGAATTGTTGCTGGTGACTTCATGGGCGTCCAGGATATCGTCGGTGATCTGAAACGCCAAGCCCAAAGATTGGGCGTATCGTGTGACTCTCTCAAGGTCTTTCCGACTCGCGCCGCCGATTAGCGCTCCGACCCGGGCCGCTGTGGTGATGAGAGCACCGGTCTTCAAGCGATCCAGATCTTCTAAAAGCGCCGCCGTGACTTTCCGTTTACCAAGTTGCAGCTCTGTGCTTTGCCCGCCGATCATCCCCCTTATGCCCGCTGCTTCAGATATCTCGCGGATCAGCTTTGATGTCAAAGGGGTGCCGAGAAGGCGCGTCATTCTTGGATCGGACATGATAAAGAAGGCTTCTGTCAATAAAGCATCACCAGCCAGCAGAGCTATCGCCTCGCCAAACCGTTTGTGGCAAGAGAGCTTACCCCGGCGCAGATCGTCATTGTCGAGGGCAGGCAGATCGTCATGTACTAATGAATAACAATGGATAAGCTCGATAGCGCTGGCAAAAGGTATCAAAGCCTCCCGCTTGGCTCCGAACAACTCACCGACGGCAAGGGTCAATATTGGCCGAAACCTTTTTCCACCGTCCAGTACGCTATAGCAGACAGCCTGGTGCAGGGGAGAAGTGGGCCGGTAACCTTTCTTGAGATAGTTTTCTAATGCGCGATCGATCAACGTTTTCCGCTCAAGCAGATAGCGTTCCAAGTCAAAAGGCTTACGCGCCATGGTGCTTTGATACCAGATTTCTTACTAAAAGTCTTGGCTTTGTAGGAATTCTTCGACGACGGGCCAGCCGTGCTTTATCGCTGTCGTGCGTCGAGTCCCGCCGCCGGACATCCCTTGAATCTAACGGTTTTTTCCCGTTCATGCAAAGCAACGACCTGCCCAAATTGTCAGGCTGGACAATGCGTATGCGGAACGTACAGCGCGAAAGGGTTGTGTTGTATGCCCTTGTTTGTCATCTTTTTGGGACCATGGTTGGGTTGATTATCAACGGCGACGATTTCGGGATCTCCTCGGCTACAAATCGTGCAATTGTCCGCGCGCATGAAAAGGGGATTCTCACCAGTGCCAGCCTGATGGTTAATGGTCCCGCGTTCGCGGAGGCGGTGGAGTTGGCCAAAGCCCATCGGAAGCTAAGTGTGGGCATTCATTTGGTCCTGGTGCAGGGAAAGGCAACCCTTCCACCGGCCGAGATTCCAAATCTGGTGGATGCCCAGGGCGCCTTTCGTAAAAATCCAGTTGGCGCCGGGATGGCTTATTTCTTTTTTCCTTCGTTCGCGCGCCAGATTAGAAAAGAGCTCGAGGCGCAGATGCGGAAATTTCTGTCCACAGGCATACCCCTCGATCATGTAAACGGTCACCTTCACATTCATGTCCATCCCAACGTCTTGCATATAGTGATTGATCTGGCGGGGCGTTATGGAGTCAAAAAGATTCGTTTGCCGCAGGAGGAGCTATTTAAGACCTTAAGGGTCGATCCACGCCGCTGGTATCTGAAGCTTACCCAGTGGACGATCTTTCGCCTTTTGTCAACCTATGCCCGCAGGCATTTGCAGAATGCGGGCTTTGGTATGCCCGACCGCGCCTATGGGCTTTTGCAAAGCGGCCAAATGAATGAATCCTATCTACTCGGTTTGCTCGACCGGTTGGGCAACGGCTGTTACGAAATCTCTTTTCATTTGGGTGAAGCCGCAGACTGGCCCCGGTATTATGACGGTGACGAAGAGCTTGCCGCCTTGCTGAGCACCAGGGTCCGAGCGCGAATCGCTAACTCCGGGCGAAAGCTCATCAGTTATGCCGAGCTCTGAAGGCGGGAGACCGGGGACTCATTGGGGTTCCATCATCCGGCCATCTTTATCAAGAGCGAAGGATTTATCTTTCCAGGAGACCCGATTGCCTATAAAGGCAAGCGCCCAGATTGCCAAGCTGAGAATCTCTTTAACCGGCAGCAGGAACAATCCTTTGAGCCAGCTTGGATCCTTCACATACAACCCCAGGATCAATGAAACCACTAGCAAACGGATCGAGCCGGTCAGAAAGAACATCATCCAGGCAAGTGGCGAGAAACCACTGATAATGAGATAGAGCAAACTAAAAAACACTCCCTGGGTCAGGATGGTAGCAAAATAACCAGCAGGCCGGCAGGCCTTGTAAGTGCGCGCCCAGCGTAGCTGATGCATCAGGAAGTCCTTCAAGCGGGGAGCGCCGAGCATGAGGGTGACCACGTGTGCGGATAGAACGATGCGCAATCCTGCCGCGTGAATACGATGGCCGAGCAGATAGTCGTCCGCCAGATAGTCACGTAGCGACTTGAAGCCACCGATGTGGGTGAGCGTGCTTTGCCGCACTGCCATGGTAGCGCCCAGACCAAAGCTAACGCCTTCCAAGCGCTCCGCCACCAACACGGCTGGGAAAAAATCCACATGTATCATCAGGCCTTCCAAGCAGGCGGCAGTGTTTTGCTTTCCCATGGCCCTATAAAGACACGTCACCATTCCGGTTTTCTCGTCGCCAAAGGGGGCCGCAATATCCTTGAGATAGCCTGGAGAGACGCGCACGTCGCTGTCGGTGATCACCAATAATTCATGGCGGGCCTCGGCTGCCAAAGCATCCAGTAGGCCAACCTTCCGGTTCATTGCGTTCACGGGCCCCGTGATCACTAATTGAATATCACCGCCCGGAAAAGCGTGGATCAGCCGTTCGATCACCGGAATTACGGGATCGTCTTCAGACTCCACCCCAAAAAGCACCTGGTAGGACGGATAGTCTTGCTGCAAAAAGCTTGAAAAGTTTTCGAATGCCGCGAAATCCAGCCCTTTGACAGGTTTCAAAATTGAGACCGGCGGGGTCCATACGCCCGGAGTGGGTTTTCTGCGGGCGAACATGTGCACAGAGTACAGCCCGACCAGATAGTAGCAGATGGCGAACGCGATAATAGGAACAAGCAATACGCTCATAAACCTTGCCCAACGTTAACGGACGCTTCGATGGAAGAAAATACCGCGAGTTTTCGTATCGTTGGGCGAATCGACGTTCGAAGTCAAGTCGGCAGTATAGGGGCTTATTTTTTAGATATTTTTTATGGCGTTTTGACAGGGTTTTTGGTAAAAATATTACTTTCAAGGTCGTCCGGAGTCCGACAAGCCGCATCCACTCCGCGGCTCCTATAAGAGGTTACCTTCACTTTAGTTTTGAACTTGGACTTGTTGATCTCCAACAAGGGGATTTTTTTGGACTTAAAGTTTGGTAGTGGCAGCTGATTGTATGATCGCGTGGCTGATGCCAATCAACCGATGGGTATTCCCTGAGCGATTGCAGGCATGTGCCTCCGAATAGGTCCAGCCTGAGGATATGAGACGGCGTGGAGAATCAACTTGGCCATTAGAGCAAGCAAAGAACCGGGTGCCGAATCTACTGAGAGGATTGAGCCGGATCGCGCAGCGCGCATATGGCAGGGATCCATAGAAGGGCCTGTTCCTATCGGTAGCCAGGAGCACAAGACACTTTTCTGTCGCATGCTACTGGACACCTTCAATCCTTACAAGCCGGCCATCATCGAGTGGCCGAAGCTGACAGAGGAAGAACGGCTCCGGCTGGTGAGCCTGCCGATTTGGGATATTGCTGTAAGGACGGAAGGAAATGCCAGGCTCCGAGTGGTTAGCTATGCGGAAACGCTCCCGGATCCGTTGCTCAAACAAGCTGTTGAGCTTGACGGCTTTGAAGAGGGTCGACACAAAGAGGTGCTGGCCGAAATGGTCGCCGCATACGGTATCCAATTGGCCGAGGAGCCGCGGTACATTAAACCCAGCGATCCGGAATGGGCCTTCATGGTGACCGGTTTTAGCGAATGTATCGACAGCTTCTTTGCTTTCGGCCTTTTCGAGCGGGCCAAGGGCTCCGGTTATTTCGCTCCAGCACTCGTTGAGACATTTGAGCCTGTGATGCAGGAAGAGTGCCGGCACATTCTGTTTTTCGTGAACTGGCTGGCCTGGCACCGCCGTAACTTACCCTGGTGGCGCCGGCCCATCTTCTTCGTAAAGGTCGCGCGGGTCTGGGCATTTTTAGTGTGGGAACGCCTGAGCTTCGCGCGCAGCGTTGGCGCTGGAGGAAACGGTCACGATACGAACTTTACGCTGACGGGGAACAGGGCCATCGCTGGTGATTTTGATACGGCCGTGTTGATCGATACTTGTCTCGCGGAAAATGACCGGCGCATGAGTGGCTACGATGAACGGCTGCTTCGCCCCATGTTCGTGCCGCGCCTGGCCCGTATGGTGCGCCGCTTCATACGACGTCCGAACACGAAAGCGCAAGAGTCCTCGAACAAAAGGTGAAGTATGGCCACGGCGGCAAGTCACTATTCCATCATGAGCCGCTTCTGGCGAGCTTAAAAGTACGACTGCAGCGAGCCACGCCGCCGGATATCGAGCGTCGCGCAGTGAAAAGAACCTCCAAAAGGCGCGTAGTTGGTGAACGCACAGGGAATCGGGCGGAAGCCCCAGTCCTTGAGCGCCTTGATCATGGATGTCTGAGACTTTTCGACGATGACCCGCTCCTCGTCAAGCATAAGAACGTTCATGCTGATCCACGCGCTGCTCATCGATACGGCTGCGCGCCACCCCGGTGTTGGATCCGGTTCCGGCGCAATGAGCACATCCCAGGCACGTAGAATTTTGGGCAGCCGAGCGGCGTCGATATACGCCGGGTTGATCAATACCTTTCCGGGTGCGAGCGGCATGAAGCTCGAATCGATATGCATGGGGTTACGGCAGCGACTCTCGACTTCATGGATGCGGTACTGGTCACGCAAGTGCCTGCGCAACCATGCGATTCCAGGCGGGTTCGTCACGTTGCTTCGGGTGACGAACAGGTCACGGCCGCAACGTACAAAATCGGCGGCATCGAAAACGATCTCGACGTCCGTGATGACATAACGCATCGGCTCACCCGGCTTCGGCATCCGGTAGTTGTTGTCGTAAAGCTCGTCGAGCAATCGGGGGCGGGGCGCTGCCGTCCATTTAGCACCTTGGAGAAAATACTCGGTGAAGAGCGAACGATAGGCGTTCGCCTCAAAGTAGCGCGAACGCCAGGCCATTGGAGTTTCAATAATCTCGTCGCCAACGACGAGAAAACCGTCGCGCGGGCATGCCACGCAAAATCCCGTGGAGCGCCAATCAGGAGTGGTAAACTTCCGAGAGAAATCCACCACGTCAGGTTGACGCACGGCTATGCCTTCGGCTTTTAAGATATGAATAAACTGCTCCAGTTCTTGTTGCGCGGGGCGGGTGAGTATCCGCGGGTAACGCCGCCCACCCACCAAACGCACCAATTGTGCCAGCCGGCGCGGTACGTCATAGATGACACTGATGTGATACGGCGGCATCGTAGCTCTCTCGAGCCGTCCCACGATGACTTCTTCGAGCGGATCCCACTCATTATACGAGTTGACGGGACACGGTCTCGGCGCTTCATACCCGTCACGGGCGGACGTGGTCGTCAGGACTTCGTCTTGCATGGTTCTCCTCGTTTGAGATGGATGGAAGGGCTTCCGAGATTCCAGCCTGGTCTTAATTCGGATTGCGCGCCCCGGCGTGGGCTGGCGCCGCAACTGCTTTTTGGAGGAGCAAGCTGATGCGCTGGTTCACTCTGTTTGCGCTCCTGATTGGACTGACGCTCCTCGCATTTGTGCTGCAGCAAGCGCACTTGCGGGCGACCTGGGAATATCTCATGCTTCTCGGTTGGTGGGGACTGGCTGCCATTGTCCTTGTGGCGCTCGTCAGCCTGGCGCTGGAAGCGATATCCTGGCTGCTGACGTTTCCTGCTATCCCCGCGAATATGCGCTGGTGGAAGCGCGTGAGTCGCGTGCTGCTGGTGGGAACGGCGATCGAGCTGATGAACCCTCTTGCTGCCCTCGGCGGGGATTCGGCAAAAGCTATCCTGCTCAGATACCGCTACGGTGTTCCCCTCCCGGACGCCACCGCATCGCTTGTACTGTCGCGTACTACGGACGTAGCATCCCTGGTTCTTTTTAACGCATTGGGCTTGGCGCTCATGCTTCACGCTGACCATCTTCCGCTCGCCCTTCAGAGGAGCGCCGCCGCCGGGTTGGCCTTTCTGCTGCTTCTCGGATTTCTCTTCTTTGTGGCTCAGTGGCAGCAGCCGGTAGCGCGAGGCAAGCGTTGGCTCGCCGCGCAGCAAGGACTCGCCACAAGCCGCATGGGAAAGGCGATCGGCAGCGCTCTGGACACTGTCGGCGGAGTGGAAGATCGCCTCGTAGCCTTTTACCGCTCGCACCCAAAGCGTCTCGTCCTCTCGACCGCCGCTTCGTTCGCGGAGTGGCTGACCGGCGCCTACCTGATCTATGTCGCTCTCGGATTTTTCGACACCCCGGTGACTCTCGGCGATGCAATCATCATCGAGTCTGTCGTTGTCCTGGTGCGCTCGACCCTGTTCTTTGTCCCCGCCAATATCGGGACACAGGATGGCGCGATCGTGTTTATGTGCGCTGCACTGACAGGTTCTCCCTCGGCGGGACTTGCGCTTGCCGCGGTACATCGAGCTCGGGATCTCTTGATGATCGCTGCGGGTTTGTTTCTCGGCGCTTCTTCCTGGACCGTGGCGCGTAACCGAAACATGGTGTCGGTTGCGGCGGACAGCCGGCGTTAACCCGGAGCCATGTTGATGCGGGAAATCCTTTAGCACTTGGCCCGGCGGCAAGACTCCACACCCCACCCCATGCCTACCGCAACAGGAGAGAGGCTTCTGACCGTCCCTTTTCTCTTAGGTAATTGGAAGCTTATTTATCCCAGTCCGGCATTAATGTCCATCCCGGCCAGGCCATAAACAAACGGCAGAACCGTTAGCGGTTGTGGAAAAACACCGTGACGGCACGGTGGTGCGCGATCACTATGCCTGCGCTCTTTGCTGGCGGTCAGGGTGTTGTCGTTTCAAACGTCGGAGATATTCATCCGGCCTTTAAGCCAATCTTCGAGTATGTTGCGCCTGAAGCGCCACTGTGATCCAACCTTATACGCAGGTAGTTTCTTCTGCGATACTAGCCTATAAACAGTGTACGGATTGACCCGCAGATAGCGCGCAACCTCCTTTGTTGTAAGAAACGTCCTTTGCGCGGGTACTGCGACCATGCTGCGCACCTCAGCAGGAGATCAACTACCCTGACCGTCCTGTCGTTCACCCCTAGTCCCCGGCAGTCGAATCCATGACAATGCCTGTTTCCGCTAATTATTTGAGCCATGGTCCTTTGTCAACGGGGACACGTTGTAGGCAGGAGTATAGCTGCTGATCCTCTTGTAAAAATGATGATTTAAGCTATGATTTCTCATGTTTCAGGTGACCGATATAAGGAGCGCGCCGGCGGCCATATGAGATTCATAGCCCGGCGCTTGCCGGGCGCAGCCGTACGATAACAAAATTCGACTTGACTCGTTCCATGACACAATGAAAGAATGCGCCTCGAAATCGCCGGGTGCCGGAAAGGAATCCAGGGGGCTTAGTCAACTTAGAGTAAACATCACGATCTAACGCATTGGTAAAGGGTTGGAATTGGAGGTTTGTCATGATCATTACGATTTCACATGCTCCGTATACCGGCGGTAGCGTCATTGCTGAGAATGTGGCATCGGCGCTTGGTTATCGCTCTGCCGAGCGCGAGGTTTTGCTCGAGGCGAGTCGGCGTTATGGCATTCCGGAGGCGAAGTATTCAGAGGTCTTGGAGACGGATCGCCGCTGGTGGGAACTCTGGCTCGAAAGCTTGCGGCTTTATCGCATCACGCTTCAGGCGGCCATGTGTGAAGTGGCGCAAGGCGGCAACCTCGTCTACTACGGCCGCGCGGGACAAGAGCTGTTTCCCGGCGTCTCGCATGTCTTGAAAGTATTGATCATCGCTCCGATGGAGTTCCGGATGGTGGAGGTCAAGGCGCGCAAGGGTTTGGAAGGGGAGGCTGCGAGAAACTTTCTGAAGGAGCTCGATCGGGTTCGCACTCGTCGACTGCGCGCTGTGTTCAACATCGATTGGCTGGATCCTGTCGGTTACGACTTGGTTTTGAATAGCTCGCGTCTTACACCGGCTACGGCAGCCCGTCTGATTGTGGAGATGGCCCAGCAAGAGGAGTTTCAACCGACACCTGAATCCGAAAAGGCGTTTCGGGATCTTACCACGACCGCCCGCGTGCAGGCTGCTTTGATCACCTCGCCAAAGACTCGTAACATCATTCTCAATGTCCGCAGCGACGATGGCAAAGTGAGTATCTCCGGGATTCTTGCCGATCCGGACCTGGAGAAGGAGATTGTGCGGATTGCAGAGGCTGTTCAGGAAGTGACAAACGTCATCACTGATATCGAGCCGCCGCCGATCGAATACATGCATCCTTAGTAGATACGTTGCGGCTTATCCAGTCAGTTCACGCCCGCCTTTTTGTGTTTTTTGGACCTTCGAAAATTTGCGTGGCGGTTTGCGGCGTCCTAGAATTCGTCATTCCCGCATGGTTGTGGCGGGAATCCACGACGGTCACTCGTGAATTCAACTGCCTCCTTATCTATGTTATCGTAAGCGCATTGTGCTTGATGATCATTCAAACCGCCGATCCGACGACACATGGATGGCTTTCGCATTAACCGCAGCCAAAGAAGCTGCGGCTGCGGGTGAGGTTCCGGTCGGCGCGGTAATCGTTTGCGTGGACAAATTGATCGGGCGGGGACATAACCGCAGGGAAGCGCTCCAGAGCCCGTTGGCGCACGCCGAAATCCTGGCCATTGAACAGGCTTCAAAAGCTCTCGGTAGCTGGCGATTAAACGGCTGCGATCTTTACGTTACCCTGGAGCCTTGCATCATGTGCGTCGGCGCGATCTTGCAGGCGCGCATGCGGCGCGTGGTTTTTGGTTGCCGCGATGAGAAAGCCGGCGCCGTAGAATCTCTTTACCGACTCTGCCAAGACGAGCGCTTGAATCATCGCTTAGCCGCGCTGGGGGGAGTGCGTCAGGATGAGTGCGCGCAGGTTCTTGAAGAGTTTTTTGTTGAGCTGAGAGAGAGAAAACGCGTCCGGCAGATCACGGAAAGCTAACCGAGCCCGGCTCAAGGTACGCTCGTTTCGTTGCCGATCAGTCCGTCCCGTTCTTGGGATCACGAGCCAGCGCGCAGCTCGTGCTATCTAGCCAACGTCTTCCTTCTTCGTTTTTCGATGTCGATGTCAACCTGGCGCGCTTTGGCAGCCGTGTGTTTCAGCCTTTCGCGCTCCTGTGACAATATTTCCCTTTCGCGAGCCAATATGCGTTTTTCTTCCGCCAGGTTCGCTCGCTCCTCGGCAAGCCTCTGGCGCTCATCTAATACCTCGACCCATGTTTTGGCCTGTTCCGCGAGCGGGCTTTGAGGAAACTCTTTGATCAGTGTTTTGAAGGAATGAAGCGCTCGCGGGTAATCCCTTCTAGGATTTAGCGAATGCGCGGAAATCAGTCCCATATTAAACAATGCGACCTCCGGCGCGCCCCTTCCTCCGGCGAGCGCTTTCTCATTTTCCTGGAACGCCGCTTCATATTTGCCTTGAGCGAGAAGAGCCTTGCTGCGCTCAAAGTGGTCGGGCCGCCTGTCCTTCTCTGAATAATTCCAGCTGTGCCACGGCATTCCACAACCGGTGACCAAGAGGAGTGCGAAAATCGCCTGGCCCGGCAACCAAGAGAATCGTTTCAGAGCTGTTACGTAACGTGAATGAGTCGATTTGGCGCTATTCATTGTTTTTTGCCTTTCCCTGGTCCGGCATCTTCAAGATCGTGTTCCAAGAGACCGCCATGAGGCCGGAGCCATACTCGGCGCACCGTCTCATAGCACGCTTCATCCGAGCTAGAAGTTTGTTCCAATAGGCAAGCAGATCGTCATAGTGCCACGCCCGGGATTGTTTTGTCTTGTCGAAAACCGTTGCCGTTTCGTACCTGTTCGGTTCAACTTTATCGGCTGCCCGCGCGCACAGCTCCGCGTAAAGCCGGATCAACCGATCGGTCTCGCCAGCCAAAGTATCCAGGCTGGCCTTCTGCTGTGCCGTAACGCCAGGGGCCAATTCCTGCGCGAAGTATTGGAGCCGGTTTCTCAGAGCAACAAGGGGGATCTCGAATTGTTCGGTCATGGAATGAACAAGGGCGGCGTTTCTTTTGGCCGTTTCATCGAGTGTTCGTTTAGCGTTGCTCAAGGCATTGGCCAAATCCTCTATCTCAGGGATCTGCGAAAACCCGTGGCTAAAGCTGGGATCGTCCCCACCCGACAGTAGTGCCCGTCGGCGCAGCTGCGAAAGACGCCATGTTATGCTGTGGCTGATGAAGTACGACAGCACTATGCCCGAGCCGATCAAAAACAGCATTGTTACAATCGCGACGGTTCTGGCGGTGTGCGCGGCCCTTTCGATGCTCTCCAGCTTATCGTGCAGGTTTTTTTGTAACTGGCTTCTCAGTCGTTCCATCTCTTCCAGCGCGGTTTCGAAGACCTTTTCTCTTTCTCGTTGGTATCGGCTCTCGGCATAGGGCTGGTTGGTTTTTATATAGCGCACTTCCTGATCAAACAGGCGGTGATAGCGGGCGTGTAATTCATCAATGCGCGACAGGCGAGCCTCGAGCTCGGCAGACACGGCTAACGACTGAATGTCGGTCATGTATCGCGCAAACTCGGCTTTGAATTGTTGCAACTCATCATGTAGGGCGCCGGCGCGCGTGATAAGAAATCTGCCCGAGTATCGAACCTCGGACAGAAAGACATCGGTTAGCTGTTCTTGGTAGGCGATCATCTGGTTGTCCGTATTGATGCCCGTGCGCGCCACGTTACCCAGGTGGCCTAGCTCGGTAATGGAATATGAAGAAACAGCGACGGACACGAAGAGAATCAGCAGATAACCCAAGCTGACTCGCCAAAAAACCGAAATCGGCATCACCGGGCACCCCTTTGTTCTTAATCTAGAGGGCTTGAGCACTCCACCACTGGAGGCTGGCCCCATTTATCGCGCCCTCACGTTTAATTGGCAGCCGAACCACGAAAGTCGATCCCTCGCCGAGTTTGCTTTGGAGACCGACAGTGCCGCCAAGGATCTCGGTGAAGGTTTTAACGATATACAGTCCCAATCCGGCCCCCGAATAACTGCGGGTCGTGGTGCTGTCTATCTGGCGAAACTTCTCAAACACAAACGGCACCAAAGTCTCCGGTATGCCCGGTCCGGTATCGGCTACTTTCAGCTCCAAGGTATTGCCTTCGTCAATGGTTCCTATCGAGACGACCACGGAGCCTTGTTCGGTGAACTTTATGGCGTTATCGACTAGGTTGGTCAAAATTTGCTTGAGCTTCGTCCGATCGCTGGTGATGGCCGGAAGGTCGAGAGGACAGTCCCAGCTAATCGTGAGATCTTTATCCAGCGGGTTCATATAGTCGGAGCGGCTCTCGGATATGAAATCAGCGACATCGAAGCGTTCCTGTTGTAGCACGGCCGTCCCACTCTCGATTTTGGTGATTTCCAAAATGTGGTTGATCAAGCTCAGCAAATGACTGGCCTGGGAACGGATTTTGAGCGTTCCCTTCTTCTGATCAGCGCTGATCTCTCCGAAAGTGCCCATTTGGAGAGCTTCAGAGTAGTTCATGATGATGTTGAGCGGGGTTCTGAGTTCATGGGACATGACGCCCAAGAACTCATCTTTAATCTTGTTCGACTTTTCCAGCTCGAGTGCCTGGTTTCTCGTCTGTTCGTATAGGCGTGAGTTGCCGACGGCGATAGCCGCCTGGTTGACGAGAGCTTCAATAAGATCCATTTCCTCCCGATTGAACGCGTGCTCCTCTGTTGTATAGAAGGACAGAACGCCGAGCGCCTGTCCGTTGGAGATCATGGGAAGCCCCAAATAGGAAACCAGACGATGACGACGAAAGAACTCCGGGTTTGTTGTGCGCGGATCTATCTGCGCATTTGGGAGCGCCAGCAACGACTCTGCCTTGAGCACGATCAGAGGAAGCCCTTCCGTGACTATATCCGCATGCAAGGCATCGGAGTCGTCAGGATGTCGCTGAGCGAAAACTTCCAAAGTGCCCGTATCTTGATTGACCCAACTGACGGTTGCCCTAAAAGCTGGCAAGAGCACCGCTACTTCGTCCAAAAGCGTGTTCAAAACGGTTGGGAGGTCGAGAGTCGATGTGATGGCGAGATTAAGCTCGTAGAGAGCCTTCTGGCGCTGCCTTTGTTGTTGAATGTGCGCAGTGGAGGCTTCGGCCTCGGCCTCGCGTTTTTCCAAAGTTTCGGCAAGCTCATCGAAAACTCGCGCCATCTCTCCGAGTTCGCTATTGCCGTAGGGCAACTGAGTGCGAGCACCGACTTTCCCTTCGGCCACCTGTTTCGTAGCGGCCACGAGATCTCGGATGCGTCGAAGAACAAACACGTCCGCGCCGAACCATGCCGCAAGGAGCGTGATGGCGGAAAGAACCCCTAGAGTGATGAGGTTATTCACTAAGATGCTATCGGCCTCGGCAAATGCCAGATTCGCTGGAATATCAATGCCCGCGTAGACGCTCTCGCCGCCCATAGGGCTTTTGAAGCGGGTGAACGCGAACAGCCGAGGGACTCCGTCCGCTGCCAGAGACTCGAAACTTTTTTCCATATCTCGAGAAGCGATGCTTTCGCCGGGTGCTTGCGCAAAGATAGACTTGCCGGCCCAATTACCTTGGTCCGGATAACGAAGTAGAACGGTGCCGTTGGCGTCGACGAGTGTCAAAGTGGCCCCTTTGGGTAAATGGTTCTCGGCCGTGACGCGCGTGATCCATGACAAATCCAAAGCGCTCAGCAGGACTCCTTTCAACAGACCAGGGGAGTCCAGGATCGGGTAGCCTACGCCCACTACGGTTTTACCTAGAGATGGAACCGTGCTTATTCTGCCGACGGAAAACTCGTGCCTCCTTATCACACGGCTCGGGTCCAGGGTGCTGTCTCGGGCAAGGGAACTGCCAGACGGCAGCGCGCCGCAAATAAAGTTCCCCTTTGGATCCGTTACGACGAAGTCGGCATACAAGGGCTCGAGTGATCCCGCCAAGACCTTGCTGCAGGCAAGTTTGTTGCTTCTTTCACGGATTTGCGGAACCTGCGCCAGCATGATGAGAAACTGGTGGGCGCTTTCGATATATTTTTCTTGTTCAGCGGCAATTGCCCGGGCGGCTCCCAACGCATTTTGTTGAACTTGATTGGCTGTCAACTGCCTATGTTTTGCGCCGCTGTACAGGATGACGCCAAAAGCCGGAATGACGGCCATGAGAACCAGAGCGATGAGACGGAATCGAACGCTTGAGATAAAGCGCGGCATAGTGTTTTTGCGGCAGCGATGGCGCGACTCGTGATTCGAGCAAGCACAATGCCAGGGAGTTCCTGTGCTAGAATGGGTCGCTTTTGAAAATCAAATTCCGGAAAATCAGTGTGCGTCCGGCAATTTTCTTGAGCGCGATTGGTCTTGGGTCCGCGAATTGGAATTTGCTGGCATTCGCGCATTAAGTTGGGCGGCTTAGCTGCATTCTAGAGAACACCCCGGCCAACGCTCGAAACTTTTTTCGCGTATTTCGGTTCTTTTCACAAGAACGATTTTACGCGAAAGTCGTAATGAAGTTACGTTGGCTGTCAGAAAGAGCAAATCTCGGCACCGTCTCGTGCGCTCAGGCGTGGCGGGAATTTATGAGATTGGTAAGGAATTGGTAAAGACTTTCGTCGCCGTTTGAAAAGACGTGTACAGAGGAATTGCGAGGCCAGCCTCAATTTGCTAAGTAACTGATTCTACACGGAGAGGTGGCCGAGCCCGGCTGAAGGCGCCTGACTCGAAATCAGGTTCACCCGGAAGGGTGACGGGGGTTCAAATCCCTCCCTCTCCGCCAACCAATTCTCATTAGCGGGGTTTATAATCGCCCGTGCTGCGACCTCCGCCGAGCGGTGCTACCGGTACGCTTCGATGCGCGACGCGGTGATGTCGACGAGTCGATTATACTTGAAGCACTCCTTCACGTGCGAAGGGCAGCCCGCGTTGCTCAATTTGATCCTGAGGCAAAATCCGAAACAGATCTTGACAGCCGTTACTGCTGTGATAGTTGTCCCCTCGAACAAGCCTCCCGCCATCCAGCATTGGATCGTCATCATGCGAAGCCTAACCAGAGGTGTTGCGTGCCTCTGAGGGGGGTAATGTAATCGACAATCTGCTTTACTACCTAGCATAAGACGGGAATGCTCTTCGACGTGTAGCGGAAGCATCCATGTGGAGGTCCAAAACACTTCGGGAGTAAGAAATGTCCGAAGTACGCGACATTCTGCGTCGACACGCCGTACACGGCATTATTGGCCGAGGGCGCGAACTAACTCACCTTTGCGATCTCGTTAGTAACAAAGCTCCCCTGGTAGTGCAGCTACAGGGAATTCCTGGCATCGGCAAAACAACCCTTTTAGATGCCTTCGCCGAACGGGCAAGCAAAAGGAAAATCAAAGTGCTGCGGTTTGATTGTAGATTAATCGAACCGACAGAACGCGGATTTCTGCACGAACTCGGCACCGCACTTGGTATTCGGACCTGTTCACTAAGAAAGCTGTCTGGACAGCTTGGGAAGATAAGCTGGAGAGTCGTAATTGCCCTGGACCATTATGAAGTGTTTCGATTGTTGGACACGTGGCTCCGTCAGGTTTTCGTTCCAGCGCTCGGGCATAATGTTCGTGTGCTGCTAGCTGGACGCGAATCGCCTTCGGTTGCATGGATGCTCGCCCGCGAGTGGCAAGGCCTGTTTCACAACCTGACGCTGGCCCCACTCACTCATGCAGACGCGATGCGCTTTCTTCTCGCGGCGGGCATAGCGAAAAAAGATGCCATTTACATAAATCGATTTGCGTGTGGACACCCCCTTACGCTCAAGCTCGCCGCATCGGCTGCGATCGCGCATTCGGGATTCAATTTAAAGGAAGCCAGTGTTCAGCACTCAATCCAAGAGTTAACACGCAATTATCTGGCGGATATAGCGGACTCTGATGTCCGGCAGGCATTGGAGGCTGCGTCAGTCGTTCGTCGCATTACTCGCCCGATTTTAAACGCGATGCTACGCGATGTTCCATCGGATTTGTACGAACGGCTCCGTACAATACCTCTGATGGAAGCTCGGCAGGACGGTCTCATGCTGCACGACGCCGTGCGGGGAGTTATAGCGGCAGCACTGCAGGCTGCCGATCCGATCAAATTCCGCGAATATGGTCGTGCCGCATGGCGCCAACTCCGTGGCGAGA
This sequence comes from uncultured Syntrophobacteraceae bacterium, assembly GCA_964410485.1. GTDB lineage: Bacteria > Desulfobacterota > Binatia > UBA9968 > UBA9968 > CAYPHJ01. Next base: position 16,483 of record CAYPHJ010000007.1, on the reverse strand, counting down.
TACGACATGCTGGCCTATCGGACCTTTGGCGCTATACCGCGGATCTCATCTATTTAATTGAAAATCCGGTCGTTCGCGAAGCGTTCTTCCCAAGTGAATCGCAACAGTTCACCGTCGAGCCGGCAGTCCAGGGAGACGGGAAATATATTCATCGTCTGGCACAGCGACATGAAGGTAAAGCAGGAATTAACGCCATCGATTATTGGTGGCTCCATTATTCGCAGGCGTTTGACGTTGTTCGGGACGCGGTGAATAAAGTGGTGGGTTTCTACTGCATGTTCGATCCGAGCGATGTAAACGAGAGTCTTTTGGCAAAGGATACGATCGTTTTCAATTGGTGGCAGCATCTACGGAGCCATGAGATACAAAAAAATGAAAAGGTGCTTTTCTTGCGCCGCTGGCTTAGCTGGGATGCCGGCGAGTTACCGTCTTCGGTGCAAGCAGCCTGCTGGCTGGATATCAAACGAACCTACATGGAGCTTCGACCGAATCTGCGGCGTGTCTATCTGGCGGTGCGCGACCTGACAACTTACGCGCCGGTGGCGCTGAAGCTGGGATTTTCTCCACTCTCCGAATGCGATGTGGTTTTGGACGGCAATCGTTATCATACGGCGATGCTCGACTTTGGGCCGTCGTCGGTAGACGGTTGGATCAGCCGTCTTGTGGCCGCCGAGCTCGGCATGGAAGAAGAAAGGTTACTCGATACCGAAGCCCGCCAAGTAGTACTAGACGGCGCACGAGTTGACTTGACGAAGCTGGAGTTCGATGTCCTTCATTATCTGTCGCAAAATGAAGGTAAAGCGATCTCCCGGGATCGTTTGCTGGATGAGATTTGGCATCAGCCATACCACGGGGGTAGTAACGTCGTGGATGTCGTCATACGTTCTCTCCGAAGGAAGATCGGGCCGCGAGGCGATATGATCGAAACTGTCAGGGGCGTGGGGTACAGGTTCAGAAAGGACTGACACAGCGGCTGCACGGCAAATTCTCGCGCACACAGCATCTCAGACCTCAAAGCTTACCTTAAAAATTCATCAATTTCTCATCAATTTCTAATGAAACATTATTTACAAGCGGCTACCTTCGAGTCAAATTCAAATAACGAAAGGAGGATTGTTTATGCCGTTAATTCAAGTGAAGGTCATTGAGGGGGTTTTTTCCGATGCGCAGAAAAAAGCGATGATCGAGAAGCTCACCGACGCAATGGTCTTAGTCGAAGGCGAGAACATGCGCCAAGTCACCTGGGTGACCATCGAGGACGTCAAGAGCGGCGAGTGGGGCATTGGAGGCAAATCACTCACGACCGAAGCCGTTAAAGCGCTGGCAGCAGGTAAGTAGCTCATAAGTTATCCTCTCGGCGCCTGAATCTCTACGCAAGGGATGATGGGAGCTGGGATCCAGATCATGGGGATAGAGTATGAAACAATCTCGGAGTCCGCCCCCAATGTCGGCTTTGCAGCTACTGCGCTCTAACTAGCGGCTCAATTGGCTGAATTGAGTAAGTGTGAGAAAGGAGGAACCAAAATGAACCGCTTTCTGGCGATTGGAACTGGCGCTTTTCTCGTTGTTTTTCTCTCCGGTGCAGCAAATGCGCACGGTCAAACAGCAGTCGGGATCGTGGACAAGGGACCGGAGCATCATCTGATCTATGAGCCCGGAGAAATTAAATGGAAGGATGGTCCTGGCTCGCTAGAGCCCGGCGCACAGTTCGCAATATTGGAGGGAAATCCCGGAAAGCCGGGAGTCTTTACAATGCGCATCAGGATGCCTGACGGCTTTCGCATCGCTCCGCACTGGCATCCCAACGTGGAGCGAGTGACGGTTGTCTCCGGAACTCTTCGGCTGGGTTCCGGCAAGAAATTTGACCGAGAGGCCACTAAACCGCTCAAAGCCGGGAGCTACTTTTCAATGCCACCGGGAATGGGTCACTTTGTAATTGCCGAGGGTGATACCATCGTCCAGCTCACGACTGTGGGCCCGTGGAACATCAATTATATAGAGCCTAAAGATGACCCGAGAAAAAAGTAGAACGAGTAAAATGGCGGCTTGGTGCTCCACATTGGCGAATCAACGATCCAATTGTCACGATGCAGTGCCACAAAAGCGGGTCTAGTCGCCGGTCTTGCGCTGATGCGGCGCAAGGACCCGGCGGCTACCCGGGTCGTGCCCGAACGTCCAAGATAATTGGACTATTCTCCCGAATAAAACCTGAAGCCGTTTGTATCCGCTATCGCGAGTGCCTTTGACAATGACCGATCTTATCTCGCCGTTGCATACTCCTCGTTATGCGGCATTGCTATAGCATGCGCATCAACTTGCCGTATCCGGCAATCTTCTCTCGCATCCCAATCGCTTTGAACGCGACGTACAGCTGAGATGTGACGTTGGTGATGACCGGTAACCCGAAATCAGTTTCTATATCTTCGATCACATCGACCACCGGGAAGTTTGCGCACGGTATGAACGCCGCTTCGGCCTGCGGCGCCTCGTTGATGGCTCGTTTTGCCGCGCGGTAAATATCGCCGATTGACGCAATACTTGACTCGGTGAAAGAAGTCCCGAGGCTTACGAGCGAAGCGACTTCAAAGCCCCAATCTTTCAGATAAGCCGTCATTTTGGCGTTGAGCTCGGGTGGATACGGATCCACCACCGCCAATCGTGTTGCCGAAAGATCGCGAAATGCATCCATTGCGGCGACAATGCTCGTGGTGCACGGGGCTCCGATAATTTCCTGAAGCTGAGCCAAGAGCTTGGTCTCGAATCCTTTGCCTTGGCTCAAGACCAACGGTGCCCCCCCGTGAATGACAAAATCGCACGATCGCCGGGCAAGTTCCCGCGCGCATGTCTCAACCTGTGAGAGCGCCTTCTTATAAGCGTCTTCTTTCCAGCCTTCCACCATGCAAGCAACGGCGATGAGCCCCACTCCCTTCGGAACGATGCGGTAAAAATCGTACGCGTTGAGTTCGATGACGGAAGGCGAAATGTATCCTATTCTGGCGCGGTATCCGAACATAATTGCCTCCTTTGCGGCTTACGAGCGTCTTGGCGCCGAAAGGTCAAAATGAACGGCAGTACACTTCCATTTGGCGCTACAGCGATCCTATGGGGACATAAGGAATATCCGGAAGTCGGGATATGCGGTGCACACTACCTGAATGCTTAAGCACAAATATCCGAATTGTACTTTCGCGTCAAACTTACAATGATCAGCCATGGCGCGCATCGGAGTTTTTCGCTCACGAAGGAGTATGGAAGGCTACCGGTGCCGATATTGCGGATTATTTCTACGCGAACTATAAGCAGAAACCTTAACATGAAAGCTTCAATACCGGGAGTCGTCCCTGTTTGCTTTAACCTCTGAACGGGGCGACATATCGTCAGGGGTTCAGCCGGAGCTTGTATCAGAGGCGTTAGACGGTTATTAGACGGTTAAAGGAGAGGGAAGGCCCTTAGCGAGTGGACTCAGGGGTTCATCCGGAGTTGACATGAATGACGTTGCGATTGTAACGGGCGGGGCTAACGGTATCGGACGGGCCGTTGCCTTACGGTTGGCTGCGGACGGGTTTATCGTTGAAGTGGTGGATTGTGATGGAGAGAACGCAAAGAAGGTCCGGGCTGAGATAGGGGAGCGTGGAGGTGACGCCGAGGCCAGCTGTGTGGATGCGACAAATGCCGGCGAGGTCAAGAAGTTTGTTGCCGACGTGAGGCAACGCCGCGGTAGAATCGATGCCCTTGCGAACATTGCGGGCGGCACAGTTCATCTCAAGCGCATCGAAGAGCTAACGTGGGCAGAATGGAAAGAGGATCTGGACAGGAATCTGAAGACGACGTTTCTTTTCTGCCGTGAAGTTTCGCCCATTATGATCAGCCAGGGCGCCGGTCGCATCGTCAATACGGCTTCAAACTACGGACTCACCGGTTCTCCCTTGCGCACACCGTACTCCTCTGCCAAAGCAGCGATCATTGGCTTTAGCAAGTCGTTGGCCTTAGAGGTCGCGCCGCATGGCGTATCGGTCAATGTCATTGCTCCCGGCCCTACAGACACTCCCCGGGTATTGGCAAAATCAACCCCGGAAAAACGCCAGGCGTGGAAGGATTTGATTCCGATGGGCAGGACGGCGCAGCCGGCGGAAATCGCGGATGCCGTTGCGTTCTTGCTCGGACCGGACAGCGCTTACATGGTCGGGCAGACGCTACATGTGAACGGCGGGGTGGTGACGCCGTGAGATTGCCAGACAAAGTAGCGATTGTGACGGGCGCCGGCCAGGGAATTGGCCGGGCAATCGGTCTCAGATTGGCACAGGAGGGCGCCAAGATCGTGCTTGCGGACATCAATGCAAGCGGAGCACAAGAGGTTGCCGCCGAGATAGAAAAAATCGGCGGGCATGCGCTCGCGGTTCCGACCGATGTGTCCAACCCCGACTCTGTGGATGATCTTAAAAAAAGAACATTCGAACGCTTCGGCGGTGTCGATGTGCTTGTCAACAATGCGGGTATATATCCGGCCTGTTCGTTGGCGGAGATGACGGAAGAGCTTTGGGAGCGTGTGATCGATACCAACCTGGGTGGACATTTTTTATGTTCGCGCGCCGTGGTGCCGTACATGAGGATGCAGAAAGCCGGCCGGATTATCTGTGTTGCCTCCACTCTCGCCTACAAGGGGGCAATGAACGGAACCCACTATGCCGCCTCCAAAGCGGGGATTGTAGGTTTCGTTAAGGCGCTGGCGCGTGAGCTGGCGCCGGACGGAATTACTGTTAATGCGATCTGCCCGGGAGTTACAGACACGGCACAGCCTCGGGGCCATCGATCGGAGGAGGAGTTGTTCTCTCAGGCGAAAAATATCCCCGCAGGCAGGATCGGCCGGCCTGATGACATGGCGGGCCCGGTCGTCTTCCTCGCAAGCGAGGCGGCAGCTTACACTACCGGCCAAGCTCTGATGGTCACCGGCGGTGCTTTCATGTTTTGAAAATGCTGTAATTAAAGGTTCGTTATGGTGGCTTACCGGGTAATACGGGACTAGAAGGCGACTGACGCTCTTGCCTCCGCACTCTCCACGATTCGTCCGTATTTACTTGAACTGCTTACTTAGTCCCGGTTTAGTTTTGCCGACGCAGAGCGAGAGACCAGGCGCCTCGGTCATCGAACACGGCCTCCTCAAACAGCTTAGCGTAGAACATCCGGATCATGTCTCCGTGGCCGCGAAAGCGGGCGGCCGAGACCGAAAGCCGAATGTCTTGCCAGGGAATCAGGCTCATTCCCCCGTAATCAAAGGGTTCATACTTTGACGATGATAACGGCGGATGATTAGCGTTATATTTGGCTTTCGGGTGCCTTGACGGGCGTGAGTGCTTTATCGATGAGCCCGTCATATGCTTCTGTTCCCTATCATTGTGGTGTGGCTGTTTGCCCATTTTTCAGCAATCGAGATGCCAGCAATGAACAAGCATGTTTGTTCGCTGTTTTGGAGCAGCGGCTGGTTTGGACTTGTAAGTTTTTTTAACAGAGTCGCACTGCTCATGGAAAAAGTGACCAGATCGTTGTTGAAAAGAACATTGCTGCTTTCGAGCAACTAGAAGCACAGTGAAAACGAACCGACCGTCAAGGCGAGAGCTGTAACCGGCGCTAACAGTAAAGACGGCGATCCCACCGGCGACTGTGGGCTTGGCGCGACCGGCGCCCGATTTGTAGAAAACTACCCGGCGGTGTGTTACCTTTTTCGAATGGCCACTGATGCGCCGGAGTATTTATTGCCTGCATGGAGAGGTGACCGAGCGGTTGAAGGTGCACGACTGGAAATCGTGTGTGCCCCTAACAAGGGCACCGCGGGTTCGAATCCCGCCCTCTCCGCCAGCCTAAGATAAAGGGCGGCGATAGGTTCATGTCGACAGCCGCGTGCTTGTCTTTACTTGTGTGAAGCGATTGCAATTTAACAACCGGAGAAGTCGTCCCGTTTAATCTTGATTCCTGAACGAGATGATCGTAGTGTTTGACGTGGCGGAGATTGTGCGCGGCGCATCAACCCGGATGTCGATTGCTGATAGTTAGGTCCTGTGCAAGGCCGGACCCGTGAACCCCGTCAGGTCCGGAAGGAAGCAGCGGTAACGGACGTCCCCTGTGCCACAGGGCAACCTGGCTGTCAGCAATGGGCACCCGGGGGCTCGCCCAAGCTCGGCATGGCAAGTATCAGACCTCACATCACGCGGATTGTTGAATCAGAGATCTGAGATGATCTAATAAAACCTCAAATTTGAATCTTCTATGTCGTACCTCGTTTTAGCGCGGAAATGGCGTCCGAAAACCTTTGACGATATCGTCGGTCAGCCACACATAACCGTGACTTTGCAGAATGCGATTCGCGCCGGGCGCATTGCCCACGCCTACCTTTTTACCGGAGTCAGAGGAGTAGGCAAAACCACGGCGGCGCGTATCCTGGCCAAGGCGCTCAATTGCGAGAACGGACCCGTGCCGGAACCGTGCAACCGCTGTGTTCATTGTGACGAGATCACGAACGGCAACGCTATCGATGTGTTGGAAGTCGATGGCGCATCGAATCGCGGTATTGATGAGGTTCGCCAGATCATCGAAAACGTTCGCTACCAGCCTGCCAAGTCCCGTTTCAAAATCTATATTATCGATGAGGTGCACCAGGTCACCAAAGACGCCTTCAACGCTCTCTTAAAGACGCTTGAAGAACCGCCTCCCTCGGTCAAGTTCATACTGGCCACCACCGAACCGCACCGTCTGCCTGAAACGATTCTCTCACGCTGCCAACGCTACGATTTTCGCCGGATTTCCTTAAGAGAGATCGTTCAACGCCTGGCGCATATAGCCAAAACAGAAGGACTCCGGATTACCCCCGGGGCTCTGGTGCTTCTGGCTCGTGAGGCGGACGGTAGTATGCGTGATGCCCAATCCTTACTCGAACAGATATTGGCCTGTGCCGAGCCGGCCCCCGGCGGCGAGAAAATCCAAGTGGATGAAGCGCTACTGCAAGAGGTCTTAGGGACGGCAGAGAGGCAGTTATTGTACGATCTTTCGGGCGCGGTGATTCAAGATAACCCCAAGCGATGTATCGAATTGGTCGCACGCCTGGTGGCAGAAGGCCGTGACGTGTGCCGGATGTCGCGCGACCTGGTTGAGCATTTTCGCAATCTTTTAGTGGCGCGGCTTTCCGGAGCCGATGCTGAAGTTGGTCAGCTCATTGACCTTCCCGAAGCCGAAATCGTAGAGCTTGGCCGTCAGGTCAAAGACCTTTCGGTGGAGGCGTTGCTCGACTACTTTGACGTCATGGCTGCCGGCGATGAAGAAGTGGCACGCTCAGCCAATCCGCGCTTTGCACTAGAGAGTCTTTTGGTTCGGCTGGCGACGCTGACCAAAACCATTCCTGTGACAGAGGTCTTGCAGCGGTTGGAGCGGTTGGAACAAAAGATCTCTCGCGGCTCGGTTCCGACTCGGCCTGCTCCCGATAGTCAGAAAAGCACCCCGAATGCACCACTTCCGTCGTCAAACTCTGCAACTAAAACGACGCCAGCGCCCATGCTCGACAAGGATGAGGTTTGGAAGAAATTTCTTACATTCGTCGGAGCCGAAAAGAAATTTCTGGCCTCTCATCTAGACGGCGCCAAGGTTCTGGAGCTATCGCCCGGCCAACTGAAAATCGGTTTGGGTGAGCGACACCATCTCAAATATCTGGAGGATACCGACAATCTGGCGGCACTGAAGAGCTTGGCAAACCAGTTTTTTGAGCGCGAGACTGGCGTGAGCATTGCCACGCTCGCGGCGCCGACACCGGCGGCGGTGACGGAGACCGTGGGCGACTCTGACCAGACCAGTGAGATGGCCAAGGAAGTGCTGCGCATTTTTGGTGGATCGGTGAAGGCGATCAGAAAAGAAAACAGGTAGCCGCTGGAGCGTTTACAACGCCGTAGCCGACCGTAAACCGACGGATCTCAAGTCTCTTGATCTGTGATCCGCGAGGCGAACGACAAGGAGGAGCCATGGCACAAGTCCCCGGTGGAATGGGTAATCTGCTGAAGCAAGCTCAAGAGATGCAAGCGCGCATGGCCAAAATTCAGGAGGAATTGGGACAAAAAACGGTCGAGGGATCTGCGGGCGGAGGCATGGTTCAAGTGACGGTGAATGGCCAGTTCAATCTCTCCAAGGTGAAAATCGATCCGGCGGTGATCAACTCCGAAGAAAAGGAAATGTTGGAGGATTTGATCCTGGCGGCGATCAATGATGGCATGCGCAAGGCACGCGAGATGGTTTCCAACGAGATGAGCAAGTTGACAGGCGGCTTAAAGATTCCCGGTTTAATGCCCTAGCTGGCGTATGGCTTATGACATATCGCGCATGGCGGGGGAGGGCTGTCAAAGCATGAAATTGGACAGTCGGAGTTTTTTGATCGGCGAGGGACGGACATGACAGCGTATCCAGCGCCCCTGGCCCGGCTAATCCAGGAGCTCTCCAAGCTTCCCGGGATCGGTGAGAAAACCGCAGGGCGACTAGCTTTTCATCTTCTCAAAGGGCGCCTGGACGACGTTCGTCGTCTTGCGGATAGCATTGCTAGGCTCAGAGAGGAGATGGGGTTGTGCCGCGACTGTTTTGGTTTCAGCGAAGTCGGGCCGCAGAAGGAAGAGGGCTCGCTGTGCACCGTGTGCCGCCATGCGGAACGGGAACGGGACAAAATCTGCGTTGTCGAAGAACCGGCCGACTTGATCGCGGTGGAGAAATCGCTGGAGTTCAAAGGTCTCTATCACGTGCTGCACGGCACAATCTCGCCGCTCGATGGCATCGGACCCGATGCGCTGCGGATCAAAGAGCTATTAAAGCGCCTTCAGGACGGTAGCGTCAGGGAAGTCATTGTCGCAACGAACCCTACCATGGAAGGAGAAGCAACAGCGCTTTACTTGTCGAAGGTGATCAAGCCTTTGGGCATTTCGGTAACGCGAATTGCACGCGGCTTGCCAATGGGCGGAGATCTGGAATACACGGACGCGGTCACCCTGGGTAAGGCTTTGGAAGGGAGAAGGGAGATTTAAGTTTTTTATGCGGGCGTGGGTAGGTTTGTTCATTCTGCTCCTGTCGCTGACGGGCTGCTTTTATCAGGGTCGCGACTTTGCGATCGCTCCCATTAAAAGTATTGAGCGCAATGTAACGACACAAAGGGAGGTTTTTCATTACTTTGGCGAACCGCTAAGACGCGGCTTGGAGAATGGTCTGGAGACGTGGACCTACTCCTACCAGTATTACGAACTGGCACAGCTGCGCGACTCCAAAGAACTCTACATCGTGTTTAACCAAGACGGTACCGTACGCGGCTACTCTTTTACCGGGAGATAAGCCGCAACATCCGTCCCGTCAGTCTCCTTGTCTTTCTCCAGACCGTCATTATTAAAAGAGCCGGGGGATGTGGCAGCTGGCAAAAGCACGCGCACGGTGGTTCCTTTTTGCGCCATGCTCTCGATTAGTAGCTCCCCTTTGTGGAGCTGGACAATATGTTTGACAATGGCTAGGCCCAAGCCGGTCCCCCCCAGATCGCGCGAACGAGCCCGATCGACCCGATAGAAGCGCTCAGTGACCCTCGGCAAGTCTTTTTCCGGGATGCCGTGGCCGGTGTCCGCCACCGCTATTTCGACTCCTGACTCCCGCGGCGCCGCATCCGATGTGCGTCCCCCGGTTACCGTTACCTCCCCACCCTCCGGGGTGTACTTCACAGCGTTATCGACCAGATTGATAAAAAGCTGCTGCAGCCGATCCCAATCGCCAATCAGAGGCGGCAGACCAAATTCAATACGCTGGTTCAATTTCACGTTTTTTCTTGCCGCTTGATCAAGAAAAACCTCGAGCACGCGCTGCACGAGAAGACCAACCTCCACGGGTTGCTGCGATAACTGTGCCTTCCCGGACTCGAGATCGGACAACGTAAGTAAATCCTCTGTAAGTCGCCCCAGCCTCTCGGCGTGGCGCTCTATGATTCCGAGAAAATGTTGCGCCTCGGCCGGGTCGGTTGGTGGCGAGCGGCGAAGGGTTTCCACATAACCGCGAATCGCGGTCAGCGGCGTGCGCAGCTCGTGTGAGACGTTGGCGATAAAATCGGAGCGCATCAACTCAAGGCGCTTGATTTCCGTAATGTCGTGAAAAACCACAATCGAGCCGAGAGCGCTCCGCTGGTCATTTCGTAAACTGACGCCATTGACCCGCAGCCAGCGGCCTTCCTCGAGCTCGATCTCTCGGGAATAGCGCCCGAGAGAGAAGTCAAAGGCGATCACTTCCTCGATAACTTCCAGAAGCTCTGGATGTCGCGACAACTCCAGGATAGACGCTCCTTGCAGGTCGCGCCCCTGAGCGGCGGGAAATATTCTTTTCGCTTGTTCGTTGATCAGAAGCACGTGACCCTTGGGATCGAGGACCAAAACGCCTTCGGCCATGCACCTGAGAATCGAATCGATCTTGTCCTTTTCTGCAACTACTTGCCCGATGTTCTCGCGGATCTTGAGGCTCATGTCATTCAGGTGTTGTTCGAGGAGATCAATTTCATCTCGGGAGTCAACGTTGACAACGTTTTGCGGGAAGGAACCGCCGGCGAGATCGCGGGAAAAATCGACCAGCCGGCTCACCCGCCGGCTCAACCGGCAAGAGAAGCCATAAGCCAGAACCAGGCCCAGCAACGATACCGCGAAAAGGCCGAACAGCAGAGCACGGCGCATGGAGCCGACCACACTGTCAACTTCGACGTAAAATTCGCGCAGGAGAGAATCCGAGTAGATGTAAAATCCCGCGAAGATCAGCAGGATTACGGCAAAATAGGAAAGAAAAAACTTGAAGACGAGGCTATGGCTCCAGAGCCTTTTCATCGAATTTGTAGCCGACACCTCGGAGCGTCAGAATCCATTTTGGCTTGCGGTCATCCCTTTCGATCGCTTTCCTCAGCCGGCGGATGTGAACGTCGACAGTTCTGGGAGTGACAAACGTCTCGCCGCCCCACACCCGGTCAAGCAACTGATCGCGGCTGAGGACACGATTTGGATTTTGCACGAGAAAACGCAGGAGCTCAAACTCCTTTAGCGTGAGCTTGATCGGCTTGTCCTTGACGAGGACCTCGTACGTGTTGAAATCTATTTTCAACGCTCCCTTGTTGTAGATGGGGGATACATCGCCGGGAACGGCGGATTCGGTTCGGCGAAGAATGGCGCGCACGCGCGCCACCAACTCGCGCGGGCTGAAGGGTTTCGGCAGATAGTCATCTGCGCCCATCTCCAAACCTAGAACTTTATCGGCTTCGCCGGCTTTTGCCGTCAACATCAAGATTGGCAGCTGGGAGGTGTCCGGGCGCTCCCGCAGGATTCTACAGAGCTCGATGCCGGACAGCCCGGGCAACATCAAATCAAGGATGACCAGATGAGGTTTCTCCCGCTGTAGTATCTTTAGGGCCTGCTCTCCGTCTTCTGCCTCCAGCACGCGGTAGCGCTCTTGAGCCAGATTGTACTGGACGAGCTTGCGAATATCGGGCTCGTCCTCGACGACCAGAATTTTCTGCCCCGAACCGGTCATGGCGTCAACGGCCGTTCTCAGACCGATGGAGGCAGCTCTTTCATATGCCGGATGCTCTTGCCTTTGACCATGAAAATGACCATCTCCGCGATGTTAGTGGCGTGGTCGGCAATGCGCTCGAGATACCTGGAAACCGATCCGATCTTGGTGCCGCGGCTGATCGTTTGCGGGTTCTCAATCATAAAGCTGACCGTCTCGCGAAAGATCTGGGCGTTGAGTTGATCGACTTCGGTGTCGTCTTTGCACACTTTGAGGGCCAGGTCGGTATCCTCGCGCACAAAGGCGTCGAGACTTTCGCGAATCATTCGCTGGGAAATTTTTGCCATGCGGGGAATATCGATATAGGGTTTCAGCTGCGGCTCTTGGTTCAGCTCCAAAGCCCGCTCGCAGATATTGACGGCCATATCGCCGATCCGCTCCAGATCGGTTGTAATCTTGAGACCGGTGGTGATAAAGCGAAGATCCCGACCCGCCGGTTGATGAAGCGCGAGGAGCTTGATGCAGAGGTCGTCGATTTCGACATCGAGGCGGTTAACTTCATGGTCTCGTTCAATAATAATCTGCGCCAAAGGCGAGTCGCGATCGACGAGCGATTTTACGGCCTTTTGAATTTGGTCCTCCACGAGCCCTCCCATATACAAAATATCCTCGCGGAGCTTCTTTAATTCCTCTTCGTACCGCTTGTCCGTGTGTGCCGTCTCCATCGCTCCTCCATTAACCGAATCGACCGGTAATGTAGTCTTCGGTTTGGCGCTTCTCCGGATTGGTAAAGAGCTTGCTGGTTTCGCCAAATTCTACCAGTTCCCCAAGATACATAAAAGCCGTGTAATCGGACACGCGCGCCGCTTGCTGCATGTTGTGAGTCACGATGACAATTGTAAAGTTGTCTTTCAGCTCGTGAATAAGCTCCTCGATTTTCGCCGTGGAGATCGGATCGAGCGCGGAGCAGGGCTCGTCCATGAGCAGGACTTCCGGCTCCACCGCTAGCGCGCGCGCAATACAAAGTCTCTGCTGTTGCCCGCCGGAAAGGTCCGATGCGCTCTTGTGCAAAATGTCTTTAACCTCTTCCCAGAGAGCGGCTCGGCGTAGGTTCTTCTCTACCACTTCGTCGAGTTGGCGTCGGTTATTAAGGCCGACGATACGCAGACCATAGACCACATTTTCATAAATGCTTTTGGGAAAAGGATTCCATTTCTGAAATATCATGCCGACCCGGCGGCGCAGCAGTATGACGTCGGTGGACGGATCGTAGATATTCTTGCCGTCGAAGCGTATTTCGCCCGTCACTTGCGTGTTCAACACCAGATCGTTCATCCGATTGAGACAGCGCAGGAGCGTTGTTTTGCCGCAGCCGGAAGGGCCGATAAAGGCCGTCGCTTTCTTTTCAACGATTTCGATACTGATCGATTTCAGCGCACACTTTTCGCCGTAGAAAAAATCGAGATTCTCGACTTGAATAATCGCCTTGCTCGGCTCGCTGGTCATGGGCTCCGATGTATCCTTTTCGATTTCCTGTGTGCTGGTGGCGACCAGGTGCATTTCAAGAGCTGCCTGAAAATTCATTTTACCTCCATCCGATTCGTTTGTCACAGGGGCTACCACTTGATTCTCTTGCGAAAGCGGTAGCGAAAGTAAATGGCCACCCCGTTCATACAAAGCGTCATGACCATCAACACCAAACCCGTAGCAGCGGCATTTAAGTGAAACTCGGCTTGAGGTCGGGAGACCCAGTTGAACATCTGTATGGGCATGACGGTGAACGGTGACATCAGCCATTCGAAGGAGATGAACGGAAACTGCGTGGTGATGGGGGAATCTGGCAAAAACGCGATAAAGGTCAAAGCTCCGATGGTGATCAGCGGCGCCGTTTCGCCAATGGCGCGCGACAAGGCAATGATTACACCGGTCAAGATCCCGCCCGTGGAGTAGGGAAGAACGTGATCCCAAACGGTGCGCCATTTTGTCGCTCCCAGCGCATAGGACGCTTCTCGTATGCTGTTCGGGATCGCCCGGATGGATTCACGGGTAGCGACAATGACGATCGGCAGAATCAACAGCGCCAGCGTTAGCCCGGCGGTCAGAATGCTGTGTCCCAAATTGAAGATATAGACAAACAGCCCGAGCGCCATCAGGCCGTAAATGATCGACGGCACACCGGCCAAATTGGCGATATTGATTTCGATGATTGCGGTGAACCAGTTTTTGGGCGCATACTCTTCAAGATACACTCCGGCGGCAACCCCGATCGGAATGGCCGTGGCCGCAGTCACAACCATCACAGCAGTGGTACCTACCCAGGCTGACAAAATTCCCGCTTGTCCCGGGAACCGGGAAGGATAGGACGTCAAAAAGCCATAGGAGAGTCGTCCGGCGCCATCAATGGCCAGGTCGATCAGCAGCGCGGCCAGTGTGATCATGCCGACGAAAGTCGCCAGCAGACCAGCGACAGCGAACAAAGAGTCTCTGCGCTCACGGCGGGCGGTGTTTGTTTTCAGGTCTTCGATCATTCGTATATCTCCCTAAATTTCTTACGTAAAAAGTACCCGCCGATATTAAACGCCAGCGTCATCAGCATGAGCATCAGCCCTGCGGCGAAAATGCTTTGATAGGCCACGCTGCCGTGGGGCAAGTCGCCGAGACTGACCTGAACAATGTACGTTGTAATCGTGGCCGCGCCCTCCATCGGATTCAGCGTCAGGTTTGGCTGCTGTCCCGCAGCAATGGCGACAATCATAGTTTCTCCAACCGCTCGGGAGAAACCCAGAACATACGCGGACGCGATGCCGGAAAAAGCAGATGGCACGAGAACTCGGAAGGCAGTCTGCAGCCTGGTCGCGCCCATGGCATACGAGCCTTCGCGGATGGTGATGGGCACCGCCTTGATCGCATCTTCGCTAAGGGAGCTGATGTATGGGATGATCATGATGCCGATCATGATGCCCGCGCTCAACATGTTGAAACCCGGCAGATTGGGCAACACGCTTTGCAAGAGAGGCGTCAAGAATAGCAAGGCGAAATAACCGAAAACGACCGTAGGTACGGCGCTCAGCAGCTCCAATATTGGTTTGAGTATTTCTCGTACACGATTGCTGGCATACTCGCTCAAATAAACCGCAATGATGGTGCCGAGAGGGACAGCCACGAACAGAGCGATCACCGATGTGACCAGGGTGCCAGTGACCAGCGGCAGGATGCCATAGCGCGGATTGGCGAAGAGCACCGTCCATTGCGTATCCGTAAGGAATTCGACGATGGACACGTGAGCGAAAAACTGTTGGGATTCATAAATGAGAATGCCGACGATGCCGCCTGTGATTGCGATGGACGACAGCGCCGCCAGAAGCAAGAAAACCTCAATGATGCGTTCCTTGATCCGTTGGACGCTCAGCCCGGCAAATTGACGTTGCGCTAAAAGTTCTCTGATGGTCGGAGAGGTTGCTGTGGCGTCGGATGGTATTTTTGCCATTATTCCCCTTTTCATAAGCAGGGGGGCCGAAGAGTGCCCCCCTGCATTGGCCACTTCGGTTCGCTCGGCCCGTTACAGCCTAGGCTCTCTCTTGATGAGGTCGTCAATCGTAACGCCCACATCTGCGTGGCCTGCAAACGCGGTCCCGAGCTTGCCAGTTTTCAAACGGCTCATCCCAATGGAGTACAGTTTATTCGGCAGGGGCACATACTTCACTTCCTTGACCAGTGCAGACGCGTGCGCCAGATAGAATTCGGCGAACTCTCTTACTTCCGGTTTTTCCAAAGATTTCTTGTTCACGTAGATGTAGATCGGGCGGGAAAGAGGCTGGTAGGTTCCGCCGAGAACGCTCTGTTCCGACGGCTGGACGCCACCCTTACCGTTGTCAATGGCCACCGCTTTTAGTCTTTTGGTGTTCTCGGCGTAGTATGCGTAGCCGAAAAAGCCCAATGCGTTCACATCACTGGCAACACCTTGCACCAGCACGTTGTCGTCCTCACTCGCCGTAAAATCTCCTCGGCTCTGCTTGGCCTTGCCCATTATAGCCTCGGTAAAATAGTCGAAAGTTCCCGAATCCGCTCCGGCACCGAAGAGTTTCAACGGCGCTTTGGGCCATTTGGCATTGACCTGATTCCAGTTAGTAATCTTGCCTTGGGCCGCGGGTTCCCATATTTTTTTGAGCTCTGCCACAGTCATAGTCGATGCCCAGTTATTTTTCGGATTGATCACCACGGTAAGGGCGTCAAAAGCGACCGGCAATTCGATATACTCAACGCCCATCTTTCTACAGTCGTCCATCTCTGATTTGAGAATCGGCCGGGAAGCATCTTGAATATCGGTCTCGCCGCGGCAGAACTTTTTAAAGCCGCCGCCTGTGCCGGAAATACCGACTGTGACTTTGATCCTACCCTTCTTGGCTTTCTGGAACTCTTCTGCCACGGCCTCGGTGACCGGAAAGACGGTGCTGGAACCGTCAATCTGGACAATCTGGGCGTGTGCAATGCTCCCCCCCGCAACCAAACCAACGAGGCCAACCAAAAACCCAACCATCGCTAAAAATTTAATCATTTTTTCCTCCTGTAGATCATTGTATTCCTTTGTTACGAATATGTTACGAGACTGTAAACGTCTGATTAAACTACCTAATCCAGCTACATGACGGCACCTCCCATCACGGTTTGACGTGGAACTTAAGCGAGAAGAATGAAGAGGGGATAAACCGCGGGTAAAAAATATGTTAAAGATCACCCTATCGAAAGCGGGCGTATTTAACATTTTCTTAACTTGGATTTAATGATTCTTGTCGTGATTTCAAATACGGGTATGTCGCCGGATTCCCGCGAAAGCGTTTCTTTTGCGCTGTTCGCAACCGTCCCAGCCCTTCGCATTCAGCAAGAGAGAGTTGATCATGGCCGGCGGAATGAAAATGTACGGTAAGCATCGCTTTCCAGGCCGGTTGTT